>VGZI01000034.1 GCA_016872605.1 Planctomycetota bacterium | reverse complement strand
CCCAAGCATGGCAGTTGGCTGAACATGGCCGAAACGGAGCTGAGCGCCTTGTCACGCCAATGCCTGGATCGACGGATCGACGCGAAGAAAATCATGGAGCAAGAAATGGCCGTCTGGGAGCAGAGCCTCAACGAAGCTTGCACGCGCATCAATTGGCGATTCACCACCGCCAATGCCCGCATCAAGCTCAAGCGGCTCTACCCCTCATTCGAGATGTGACAGAGTACTAGGCTCAGATGAACGAGTCCCTTCAGCGCTTTGAGGTAAACCAGGTCCGCATCGGTTGCGCGCGTACCCTCCAAGCGCACCGCAAGCTCGGACTTGCTGCCTTTGATCAGGCGGAATTCGCCGCCGCACTGCTTGATGTGATCGAGCGCCGATTCCTGTGCGGCCGTGAACGATTGGCTCCAGCACGGAGATACGCACAGGAGGAACAGCCCTAGCACTACGGATCGCCGCTTCATGTTCGAATCCTCGTTTTTCTTTGCAGGGTCCCCTGCGAGTCGGAGCGGCTTTCGGATGCCATTGCTTGCCCCAAATCAAAAGGGCGTAACCAGCAGCCTCCTAGGAGTAGACATTCTGACATCGGAACAAAATGTCTCACCCACCAGTAGGCTGATCATGAACATCATACACGATCCCGACGTTCTCGAAACGGAAAATCTGTCATCTGTCTTTGAGGAAACGCAGCAACTGGTTTTTCGGGCGGTCCGCGAAAATCAGCCCGTTCACGGAGTGGAGAAGGCCATTTGGGAGCAGATGCTGTTGATTGGCCACAAACTGTTGGGGCAGTTTTTTGCGCTGTCGGGCACCGGCGACATGGGTGTGAGCGTAGGCGCGATGCTCGAATCATTCCTCGCCGACGAGTCGTAGGTAGGCTTCGTGCACCAGAGCAGTGGCTTGCAGAGTCTGGCCTGGCTTTTCTTGAGCCAAATAGATCGCGGCTAGTTGGCGCAGTTCTCGATAAACGAGGGACAACAACTCGGCCGGCGCCTGCGCGTCCCCAGCTTCAATCGCGTTCAATAGTTGCGTGACTTCGCCCATTCAATGCACCCCCGCCTCAGCCGTCCCACCGCTTCGTGATATCACCATACGCGTCGATGCGGCGGTCGCGCAGGAAGGGCCAGTTGCGGCGCACGTCCTCGGCTCGCGCTGGATCGCAGGAGGCGAGCACGATCTCTTCCTGGTCATGCGAGCCGCGCGCCAGCACAACGCCGAACGGATCGGCGACAAACGAGGCGCCCCAGAAGTCGAGGCCGGCGTCTTTCGGTCCCTCGTGGCCTGTGCGATTTATGGCCGCGACAAACACGCCATTGGCGATGGCGTGGGCGCGCTGCATCGTCTCCCACGCGCAGTGCTGCTGCGTGCCGAACTCCGCCTTCTCGCGCGGATGCCAGCCGATCGCCGTCGGATAGAAAAGGACCTGCGCTCCCTTGAGCGCCGTGAGCCGGGCGGCCTCGGGATACCATTGATCCCAGCAGACCAGCACGCCGATTCGGCCAAAACGCGTGTCGAACGTGCGGAAGCCGAGGTCGCCCGGCGTGAAGTAGTACTTTTCGTGATAGAGCGGATCGTCTGGAATGTGCATCTTGCGATAGAGGCCGAGCATCGAACCGTCGGCGTCGAAGACGACGGCGGTGTTATGAAAGAGGCCGGGGGCTCGCTTCTCGAAGATCGACGCGATGAGGACTTTGCCGAGCGAGCGAGCGAGTGAGCCGAGGCGATCGGTCGTCGGCCCGGGGATCGGTTCCGCCAGGTCGAACAATTCCGTCGTCATCTTTTGGCAGAAGTAATGCGACAGAAAGAGCTCGGGCAGGCAGATGATGTCGGCGCCGCGCTGGGCGGCCTGCGTGATGCGTTCGACCGCGCGGTCACGATTGACCGCCGGCGTTGCGTCGCACTTCATCTGAATCAGGCCGAGCGTGATCTTCTTCGGAGTAGTCGTCATGCGGATAATATATGAACGCGCGCTCGCTCACTCGATGACGGTGCGCAGCTCAAAGGTGGTCGATTCGGTCACTTCAAATTCTCTGCGGACCTCGACGATGTCCATGCCGGTGTTGTCGCTGAACGTGACGGCGCCGGTGCGGATATGATCGTACCAGACGACCTCGAAGTGACGCCCTTTGCCGCCTTGCAGCGAGACTTCCTCTTCGACGGCGGTCGAGTTGGCCCAAGCACGGTTGAGCGCCTCGGCTAGACGCGCCTTGACGGTTGCGGTCACGCCCAAAGGAATGCCGAGCTTGCTATCGGCGATGTTTTCGCCGTTTTGCCGAAAGATCACTTTGTGCTCGACGGTGCGCGAGACCTTTACGTTCGCCGGTTGCCCCGGAGCAACGTCGATTCTCCTGCGTTCCCGTTCGACGCGGCGATAATCGGGCGCAAGCGTCACCTGCGCGAGCGGACCGACTTGTTCGTGCGTCTGCAGGAACAGCTCGAACGGGTCGACGACGGCGTCGCGCATGAAAAGTTCAAACGTCGTTTCATTGCCGATATGCAGTTGCCCGTTGCCTCGTCCGTGGCGAACCATGTTCTTGTATGTAGTCTGGCAGGTCGCGGAATAGGTGAGCAGACCGGGACCAGGGAGCGTAAAGTCTACGCTCGTCTTGGGCAACGTATCGAGATCGAGATGGATCACGCGCGTAACGCCGTTGACCGTCAGGGTCGTGGTTTCCTTGATTTGCCCGGGCCCAAGCCGACTCAGAACACGAACGGTAATGGGGCGCCCAGGTTCCCCGGCGGGAAACTTCACCTGCGGCTGAGCCATCGGCCGGGCCGGGTTCGCCGGCGGCGGAGGCTGACGACGCCGTCCACACCCGCTCGTGAACGTCACGGCGGCCAGAACGATCACCATCGTTGCGCTGCGAAGGCTCATGACATGCGCTCCAAGGCTATCCCAGATTCTACCCGAAAAGTATGGATTGTCAAAACTGAGCCGCGCGCTGAGCGTGGGCTGCGCCCACAACCCCGATAGTTGGAAAGCCCATTGGCCTTCGTCCCGTAGGGACGGCTGAGAATAGCCCAGTACTTCAGTGCTGGGTCCAGCCGCATCCAACATCAATTCCGTCCCGTAGGGACGACTGAATCAGTCGTCCCTACGAGACTTTAACTTTCCTCGAACCCGATCCACCCAACACAAATGTGCTGGGCTATTTTCAACCATCCCTACGGGACGAAGAAAAGGCTCCGCGCCGCGCGAGGAACTTGGTCGAAAATCAATGAAGCAAACGACAGCGCAGTGCCGCTTACTTCGTCCGCGGCTCCTTGTAAAACAACCGTGGCTACAAAGGGGCGCGCCATGGACAAAGCCGAAGTTGCTGCGGTGTTGGAAGAGATTGCCGTCCTGCTCGAGTTGCAGGGGGAGAATCCGTTTCGCGCCGGCGCCTACTCCAAAGCCGGACGCACCATCGCCCAACTCGAAACCAACGTCGAAGACCTCGTCGCCGCCGGCACGCTCGATCAGGTGCCCGGCATCGGCGAAACCTTGCGCGACAAGATCACCACGCTCGTCACCACCGGCAAGCTGCCGTTCTATGAAGAACTCAAGGCCAAGACGCCGCCGGGACTCTTGCAAATGCTTCGGCTGCCCGGCATGGGCCCCAAAAAAATCAAAGCCCTCTACGATCAGCTCGGCATCGACGACCTCCCCAAGCTCAAAGCCGGCTGCGAGAACGGCGCCGTCGCCAAGCTCAAAGGCTTCGGCGAAAAAACACAAAAAAATATCCTCGATGGTCTGGCCTTCCTCGATCAAGTCGGCAATCGCGTCCGCCTCGATCAAGCGATGCTGATCGCCGAGGCTGTCATCGCTGAGCTGAAAAAACTCCCCGGCATTCATCGCCTGGAGGTGTGCGGCAGCGTGCGCCGGCGCAAGGAAACGATCCGCGATATCGACATCCTCGTCAGCGCCGACGCCGCCGGCCCGATCATGGACGCCTTCGTCAAGCTCCCCAACGTGCAAAAGGTCATCGGCCATGGCGAGACCAAGTCGAGCGTCTTGCTCGCCGGCATCGATCATCACACGACGCGCATCCTCATCAACGCCGACCTGCGTGTCGTCAGCGCACAGCAGTTTCCCTTCGCCCTCAACTACTTCACCGGCAGCAAAGAGCACAACATCCGATTGCGGCAACGCGCCATCGACTACGGCTACAAGCTCAACGAATACGACCTGGCTGGCTGCAAAAAGAAGATCGCTGACGAGCCGGACATCTACAAAGCGCTCGATCTGGAGTATGTGCCGCCCGAACTGCGCGAGGACACCGGCGAGATCGACGCGGCCGCCAACAACAAACTGCCCGATCTGCTGGAGCCGAAGGACATTCACGGCGTGTTTCACAATCACACGACCTGGTCCGACGGTAGCGCCAGCCTAGCGCAGATGGCCGACGCCGCCCGCGCACTCGGCTACGATTACCTGGGCATCGCCGACCATTCGCAATCGCTGACGGTTGCCAACGGCCTGTCGCCCGAGCGCGTGCGCCAGCAGCAAAAGGAGATGGACGCCTTCAACGCCAAACATGCCCCCCTCGCCACCCGGGGGAGAGGGGCTGGGGGTGAGGGGATACGCATCTTCAAAGGCATCGAATGCGACATCCTGCAGGACGGTTCGCTCGATTACACCGACGACGTGCTCGACACCTTCGACTACGTCGTTGCCAGCGTGCACTCTTACTTCAATCAGACGCAAGAGGAAATGACGGCCCGCATCATCAAGGCGATCCAGCATCCGCGCGTGACCATGCTAGGCCATGCGACGGGCCGGCTGCTCTTGAAACGCGACGCCTACAAGGTCGATCTCGACGCCGTTCTGCACGCGGCAGCCAAGGCCGGCACGATGATCGAGATCAATGCCAACCCGTACCGGCTCGACCTAGACTGGATCCACTGCAAGCGCGCTAAATCGCTCGGCGTCATGCTCGTCATCAATCCCGATGCACATGCTCCGGAAGAACTCGCCTTCACGCGATTCGGCGTCGATGTCGCCCGCCGCGGCTGGCTCGAGAAAGCCGACGTATTCAACACTCGAACGCTCGCCCAGGTCGCCCAGGAATTCGAGCGCAGGAAGAAATGAACCACGGATGAGCACAGATCAACACCGATTGGGAATCACAGGAACATAGCGACTCATTGCCCGTCAAATTTGAAAACGCAGAGTGCGCCGAGGACGCAGAGAGTTTTCCCTTTGTGCTCTCCGCGTTCTCTGCGCACTCTGCGTTTCCATCTACCTAGTCGCGGCTTGGCCACGGCGTGTTTATCGGTGATCGAATACGGCGATTACTTCGCTACCTCCTTCAGCAGGTCCAGCCAGATCGTCATGATTGCACGCGAGGCGTCGACTTCGAGGTAACTCGAGCGCGCTCGCCATGTCTCGTAGCCGCCGAGGGCATGATGCTCCGGCGTGGGAAGGTAGCCGTTGTAGCCGTTGGCGAGTTCGATGGTGAATGTGTGCTTGAACGGACTCAGCTTCTTGATATCCAGCCCGATCTCGACAAAAGTTTCACACGGGTTGGCAACGATGCCCAGATCGCCAATCCGAATCGCCTGCAGGATCACCGGGACTCTCGCCGGATACTTGGACATCAGCACCGTTTCGCGAGCGTAGATTTCCGGCATCTTGGTTAGGGGTTTGCCTTTCATCTGGTCGAGCCGATCTTGCGCATCCCTGACCTCGTCGGCGGTCGGCTTGCGCACGCCGAGTTCGATTTCCTTTTGGATCATCCGGAGCGGAATCCAGTCGACGTGCTTGACCTTCTTGTGAGCGTCAAAGGCAGCCTTTGCGACGCTTTCCGCAACGACGCGGGCTTGCTCGCCGGGCTGTCGCTTGCCGGGCGCCATCCTGGCGAAATTGACGTTATTGATGTTGCCGCTCGTGCCATTGGACATGATGCCGACGAAATGCTTGTCGGCGTTAAGCATGGCGCCGATGCGTTCGGCGAAGATGCCGAAATAGTCTGCCGACAGATCGGGCACACCGCCGACGTAGTGCAGCGAATAATTCGCCAGGAACGCGATCGGCTTGCCGGCCGTGGTCTGCACGGAAACAAACGAGACATCCGGATCGATGGGCCCTGCCGGTTCGAGAATGTCGGGGTGCATGTAGCCCGGGTTCATCTTGACCTTGTCGGTATTCTTGCCGAACGGGTCGAGCGCGAGCGTTGATCCCTGCTTGATCTTCCAGCGGCGGTTGAAGACCTGGGTGTCGTCCTTGCCGACGCCCCAGCCGATCTTGGCTGGCTCCAGCATGTCGTAGGCACGGACGATCGAGACGGCGATTGCGCGAGCGAGGAACTCCTGATACTCGGCATTCGGTTCGCTTTGAAACACGCCGGCGACCGTCGGAGCGGAATGGCAGTGCGTGGCCGAGATCAAGATGCGATCGGCCGAGATCGGGACGCTTTTGCGCACAATTTCCTTGGCCCGGTCGGTCACTTCGCGAGGGATCATGCAGCTGTCGCAAACGACGATGGCAATCGTTGTCAAGCCATCGTCGAGCACCAGGCAGCGTGCGTGGAGCGTGTCGTGCACTTGCGTGGTCTGGCGATCGGTCATGCCGCCGTTGACGGAGATGGGGAATTTCTTGGGATTGATATTCTGGGCAAAAGCGCCGGCGCGGAGCTTCTTGGGTGCGTCGTGCGTCCATGCCGAAGCCGTGAGCGCCAACAAGAAGCCGAGACCGAGAGTGAATCGGAACATGGCAATGACCCTCGAAGGATCGGGAGGAGAAAGGAATGCGCTCGTTGGGACTCGAACCCAAGACCCCAGCATTAAAAGTGCCGTGCTCTACCAACTGAGCTACGAGCGCCCAAGGCGACAAAAACGGCTGCCTTTTCCAACAGGCAGCCGAAGGTGTTTGCCGCTTAAACTCTTTCCAACGGAATTCTATCGCGCGGTTCAGCCAGCGTCGAGTCGTAGGCTTTGTTCGGCCGGTGTTCCAGGCCAAGTCAAGGCTTCGGATCCTTGGAGTCATCTTTGGTCGGCTTGGTCCCGGTAAAGGTCTGTGCTCCGATCTCAAAAATCCCCTGCAGTGTCTTTCCAACCAGGAGACCCACTCCCGCACCGACCGCGGCGCCGAGCCAAAACCACCAGCTTCCCGTGCCTCTCTCCGATAACGTTCGAAACCTAAACTCAATAACTTCCATTGCGGCAAGAATGCCGACGATTACTAACGCGATAACGACGCCGGCGATCGTGCAACCATGGACGAACCAGTTGATGCCCGATGCACCCTTATTTGCATCGGCGTCCGATGTGGCCGGAGGGGGTACGGGCAACATGGCCAATCTCCAGCCAGAACCAACGAATCTCGAATGAGGTCGCTCGCCATTCTATTGTCTGGCATTGACGTTGCGATGCCACGGGCTGACCGATCAGAGCCTGACGCATCGTCGAAGGTTCGTGCTCCTACGCCTACGCTTCAGGCTCTGCAATGCGTCACTTCTCCATCACTACATGCTCCGTACTCACCGTCGCGCCGCGATCATCGACGGCGGTCAGGAAGTAGACCAGCGGGCGATCGTTCGGCAGCGTGACATCGAAGAAGTCGGTGGCGTTGCCGACCATGCGGCGAAAGGTGCGTGTCTCCCATTTGCGTTTCTGCCAGGCGCCTTTCGTGTCGGTCGTCCAGTGCAGAGCGACGCGTTCGACGCCGAGCCATTGATTGATGGCAACGCGGATTTCGCCATCCTTCATTTCCATGCGAATTCCGGGGTCGTCGAAGCGCACGAGCGCCTTGCCCTTCTTCAAATGCTGATCGATGAACAGACCGATCTCCTTGGGCGCCCAACCTTGCGGATGGCCGTGCGGCATGTTGACGGTGACGCACACGTTGTGATTCTTCACCAGGCGATACGTCTTCTGATAGCTGTCGAGCGGATAGGCAAAGTCGTTGGTGCCGTTGACGAACAACATCGGCATCTTGGCATTGCCGACGAACTTCGACGGTTCGAAGTTGTCGACCCACGTCTTGCGCCAGTCGTCCTTCATTTTGCCGAAGGTTGGAATCCACACGCTATTCTCGTGAATGAAGCCGCAACCGTAAACGGGGACGGCGGCCTTGAAACGATCATCGACGCCGGCGACGATGCAGGTCAGATAGCCGCCCCAACTGATGCCGGTGATGGCCGTGCGTTCCGCATCGACTTGCGGCAACGAGCGCACCAGGCTGTGGCCACGAATGACGGCGGCGACGGCGTGGTACGACCACATGTCCTTGATGTCGTGCTGTTGAAATCGGGACGCGTCATCCTGGTTCGGCCCGCCGTCCGGCAGGCGCTTGCGGCCTTCGCCATGCCCGGCCAAGTCCATTGCCAGCGCGATATAGCCGCGCTTGGCCCAGAGCGACGCCCATTCGGGAAATGCCGTTCCGCCTCCACCATGGACCAGCACGACCGCCGGAAGTTTGCCGTCAATCTTCTCCGGCTCGGCGTAGTAGGCAAACACGCGCGTCGGTTTGCCCTTGTACGGCTCCGAATCGTACAGCAGGCGCCGAAGCTTGCCGTCCTTGTCGAGCCATTCGACGCGTGGCGGCTTGCGCAGTTCATCAAGGTTCCACAGGCCGGTTTGGGCGACCGTCGTGGTCGGAACGAATACTATCAGCAGCGTTAGGAGCGTGCGGTACATTGATGCCTCCGGTGGTTGGACGATGAGAAAGCCGGCGCGAGCGCTAAACGAAGAAGGTCACTTGCCGCCAAAACAATACAAATGTCCGCCGGTCCGAACGTAGAGTCGGCCATCGACGATGGCGGGGGTGGCGAACACTTGATCGCCAAAATCGACAGCATGGAGAATCTCCCACTCGGCACGAGCGCTGATGACCGTCAGCTTGCCGTCCTCGCTGAAGAGATACACTTTGCCGTCGCCGGCCACGGGCGAGGCGTAGTAGTTGCCTCGCCCCTGGATGCGATCGTATTTGAATGACTTGCCGGTCTTGGGATCGATCGTGGAGACGAGGCCGCCGTTCTTGGCGAGGAAGATCAGATCGTTGTAGACCAGCGGCGACGGCACGTACGGAAGTTGCTTGGTCTGCTCCCAGAGAACGTGCGTTTTGGTGACGTCCCCCTTGCCGCCGGGGCGGATGGCGACCATGCGATTCTTGGCGGCGCCGAAGATGTGGCGCATGCTCTCCCACTCGGCGTGATCGACCTTGCCGTCGCGATTGCGGTCGAACTGCGGCAAGCGGTCCTTGATCGGGCCTTTGGGAATCTCGTCGGCTTCGAGGAGGCCGTTCTTGTTGGCGTCGTGTTTCTTGAGCATTTCGTCGAAGGGGGGGACGGCGATGATGTCGCCTGGGTCGGCGCCGGCGCCCCAGCCGCCGACGTAGAGAATGTTGCCCGAACCAACGGTCGGCGTCATGTTGCAAATCCGGGCCATACCGGCGACGGTCCAGATCTCCTTGCCGGTGTCGAAGTCGTAGCCGACGACGCGCAACGTGCCGGCTTGGACGATCTGCTTCTTGCCGTCGACGGTCCAGAGGATTGGCGATGCATAGCCGACGCCGAACTCGGTGCGTTCGGTGCGCCAGATTTGCTTGCCGGTTTTCACATCGAAGGCGGCGATGAAGCAATCGTTATCGTAATCCTGGGTGAGGACGATTCGGCCATCGACGAGCAGCGGCGACGATGCGGCGCCGAACTCGGTCTTGAACGGGCCCATCGGGACATGCCAGAGCTGTTTGCCGTCGCGGTCGTAGCAGAACATGCCGGCGGAGCCGAAGAAGACGATGACCTGGGTGCCATCAGTGACGGCGGTGGACTGGGCGGGATTGCCGATCTTGTGGACCTTTTCGAGCCCTTTGTGCGGCGCTTCTTTGCGCCAGGCTTCTCTGCCTGTGTTACGATCGAGGGCGATGGTGAAGAGCTTGCCGTCTTCGACGCCGGTGAGATAAATGCGGTCACCGTGAACGACGGGCGAGGAATGGCCGACCGGCAGGGGAGTTTTCCAGACGACGTACTGCTTCGGCCCGATTTCGGTGGGCAACACGTGATTGCCTACCGCAATGGCGCCGCCAGGACCACGAAACTGCGACCACGAACCAGCCGCGTCGCCGCTGGATTGCATAGCGATGAGTGCGAGCGAAAGAATCACGACATCCATTCTTCAATCTCCACGAAGTTAAGACGCTGCATGGAGAAAGATTATGAATGGTAGGGACAAGCTGCTAGCTTGTCCCCCCAAGCAAGCCAAGGCTCAGGGACAAGCTGGCAGCTTGTCCCTACGGCGCCGCTCACAGAACGCTGAAGAGCTTGAGGATGCCCCAGACGATGAGAGCGACGATGCCGAGCACCTCCGGGAGCACCACCAGGAGGCAGCCGGTGGAGACGTTGGCTGCGAGAGCTTCTTCTTCGTCGCGCGTCGGCGATGCGCCGGCGTCTTCGAGCAACTCGATGATCTCGCTCGCGCCGATTTGATGCGCGGCCATGAGTGCGCTGCGTCCTTGCTTGTCGCGGCGATGCACATCGGCGCCTCGCTTGAGCAGGACTTTGACGACGTCGACGTGTCCGGACAGCGAGGCCTGCATGAGCGGCGTATAGCCTTCGTTGCCATCCCGGTCGTTGATGCCGGCGCCATGATCGAGCAGGAAAGCGACCATCTCGGGGTGTCCGTGGGCGACGGCGTGATGCAAGGGCGCCCAGCCGATCTCGTCCTGTTCATTGATCGACGCGCCTTCGTCGAGGGCGCGCTGGGCCCATTTCAGGTCCCCTTTGACGGCCGCCGCATGCAACTGCCAGCTCATCAGCATGTTCCTGTGTTTGCGTTCATGATTGTCCTGCACGAACCCGACGCGTAATCGACGGTTTAGGACCGAGGTCCGCCCGCGTGCGGATACGCGCGGCGACCCCGAAACTCGGTTGGCAGCTTGAGCCGGTCGCCCGCAGCCCGCGTGCGATACAAGTTCTCCGTGGAGAGCCTGGTGTCCGCGGCATATGCCCAGATGCCGCGAAGGACGATGTCGTCGTCCGTCGACTCGATGGCATAGGCCAGAACGCCGTCTCCGCCGGCAAGCATTGCGACCGCCAGGACGTTGCCTTGGACGACGCCGATGCCGGTCCACAAATTCGGCCCGGATCGCCATTGAAGTTGATAGACATTGCCGAGCTTGGTGATGGTCACGTCAGCGCCGTAGACAACGGCGCCTTGCGTGCCCTCGGCTCGATAGATTCCGCTCAGGTCAATGGATTCGCTCATGAGGAATGCTCCGGACAAGGTCGTTTGCGTGCCGCATTCTAAAGTCGCGCCGATTGATGTGCAAGCTTTTTCTTCCACGATTCGCCAAACTATCGGCGCCGCGCATTCGCATGGCTTTTTTCATATTGATGATGAGATCTGTGTCGACGCACTGCCTGTCGACGTCGTGTATAGCCAGAGGAGGACCCTCGATGTCTGCAAGCCATTGGCGAGATGCTTTCGGCGGAGGCGACGACGTGCAATGCCAGATGGAATCGTCCCTGGTGCGCATCTGCAACGGGGAGTTGCAGCGCATCAATACGAACGGCACGTTTGTCTTGCGCATTCCACTCCATACGGTCATCAGCCTCGAGGTCAAGCGGTCATTCGATCCAATCTCACTGATCTTCATCGGACTGGCTGCAGCCTTCTCCGCTATCGCGGCGTTCGTATCGACTCACGACCTCCTGACATGCAGCCTGTATGTCGTGGCCGCGCTCCTGGTGGGCATTGGGCTGTTCGGATGCGTGGCGTGCTGTATCCGGGTCCGTACAACCAACGGGAACTCCGACATTCACTGCACCGACACGCTCGACAAGATCGTGCCGATGCTGTCCAAGAGCGCCATGGCCGGCTGGTACGACCACTACGTCGGCATCTGCGCGCTGTGGGAATTTGAGTCGGGGCATTTCGCCGAGGTCAAAAACGTGCTCACACAGGGTGACAATGCCGACTATTATGTCCTCCTGCGCATTCGGGTCAAGCTGTGCCTCGTTCGCCAGGATTATCCTCAAGCGGAGAAGTTGAGTAGGCAATATCAGGAGGTTGAACGCAAGAAAGGGTTGTTACATCGCCCCGAGCTTCTGAAGATGACGCTCGACTTCGCCGAGGCCTTGTTCGGCCAAGGCAAGCACGCCGTGTGAGTGACGAGTGGTGAGTGCGAGTGGTGAGAATAAGATTGGACTTCTTCTCTCGCCACTCACCACTCGTCACTCACCCGGCCTGCCAACGGACGCTATGTGGCGCGAGCGCCCTGCAAACGTGGCTGTCACGGTGAGCGCGAGCTTGGCAAAGCAGAAGTCGCCGCGGGGCTCGAAGCCGACCTACAACAAGCATTGCTCGCGCCGAGCCAACAGGTTGCCATCATCGACAAGCTCCGAGCCCGCGCGACGAATGCCGAAGGAGGGCCCGCGCACGATGGAAATTGATCGAAACGGCTGTTTGTGCTCCCCTTTGCCGCCTTCCGCCACGCGAAAGGGCGTTTTTTCGGCGGAGAAAGACGACAATTCGGCGAATAGACCCACGACTCACCCGCCGCGATAGACGCAGCCCAGAAAGCCTTGATTTCTCTCGGACAGTTCCGCTATATCCTCCGGCGCATTGACATTCCGGAACGGATACCGAACGTCAGGAGAGAGGCCATGCAGAATACCGCGTTTACCAAACCGCCCGAGAGCGCCACGCCGGCGCCATCTTCGCCCGCGGCCCCCGCCGCAGAGGAATCGACCGGCTGGCTCGCGCTCTTGCAACGATGCCCCTGGATTTGGCAGCTCGCTCTCGTCATCGGCGTCGGCGTCGGCTGCTTCTTTTTGGGCAAACTCCGGCAGGCCAATGCCCGTGACACCGGCATTCCCGATGACATCTTCAAAACGATCCAGCGACCCGTCGCCTACATCTACGGCGACATGGTCGTCACCCGCGCCGAACTTGGCGAATACCTCATCGACCGTTTCGGGGCAGATCGCCTCGACTTCATGCTCAATCGCAAGATCGTCGAAATGGAATGCTCCAAGCACGGCATCACCGCCACACAGGCCGAGGTCGATGCGCGATTCCAAGACGACCTTCGCAAATTCGGCACGCCCATGACTCAGCACGAATTCGTCAACAGCATCCTGCGCCGTTTCGGCAAGACGCTTTATGAATGGAAGGAAGACGTCATCCGCCCGAAGATCATGATGGAAAAGCTGGTCCGCGCCAAAGTGACCATCGGCGACAAGGACATCCGCGAAGGCTTCGATGCCAAATACGGACCCAAGGTCGAGTGCCGGATGATCGTCATCGAAAAGGACAACGCCAAGGTCGCACAGCAGGTCTTTGACGAGGCCAAGAAAGGCCGCACGCAATTTCTCGAGCAGGCACGGAAGTGCTTCATCCCGGGACTGGCGCAGGCGGAAGGCAAGATTCCGCCGATCCACAAACACTTCGGCGACAAGGATATTGAGGACGTGGCGTTTCGCCTAAGGGAAAACGAAGTCGGTCCGCTCATGAAGATGCAGGACGGCACGTATGTGATTCTGTTCTGCGAAAAGCAACTGCCGGCCAACGCGGCGGTGCGCTATGAAGATGTCCGATTGGAGATCTCGAAAGAAATGAGAGAGCTTCGCATCGCTCAGAAGATTCCGGAATTGTTCACGGAATTGCACAAGAAGGCAATGCCGAAAAAGGTGCTGGATAATGGCGGAACGCCGTCCTACAGCACGGTGGTGTCGCCGGAGTCGTCGTCGCCGATCGCGCCGGTGATTAACAACGACGTGCCGGTCAAGGTGCCGCCGCCGCCCACGCCGCAGCCGATCACGCCTCCCAGTGGCGTGGCGCCGTTGCCGGAAGCGCCGTCGCCAATGGCCGTTCCGATCCTGAGGCCGATGGACCCGGCGCCGACGCCCATGCCGCCTGTGGTCCCCCCGGGCAAAAAATAATTGCCATCTTCGTTTAGCGCCCGCCCAGCGCCCAGCGGGCGCTAAACGAAGAATCGACTTCCCATTCCGCTATCGTCCCCCCACTCGCACAAGGATTCACTCATGCTGCCTTGCCGATTCGCGATCTGCCTTTTCTCCGTCCTCCTCACGGCCGCCTGGACCCACGCCCAAGGCGTGGACCTGACCGAAGCGCCGCTGGCCGATCGTTTCTTCAAAAACGAGTTAGCGATGGAGCTCGATGGCAAGATCACGATCAAGCAAGCCGGTAAGGACCAGACCTATCCACACAAGGCCCGGGCCAAGCACGTCTTCTTGGAACGCTATCTCGACGCCGGCGCGACGGTCGCCGATAAGGTCGCGCGTTACTATGCCATCGCTGAGTCGACGATGATCTTCAACAACAACGACTCGTCGAAGCGGTCGTTGCCCGAAAAACGGCGGTTCCTCGTCGCCCACCGGATCAAGGGGCATGTCGTCTCGTTCAGCCCCGACGGCGCCTTGACACGTGACGAAATCGAACTGACAGAGCACCTCGACACGATGGCGCTGGGCGGCTTGCTGCCCGGCAAGACGGTCGATCTCGGCGCAACCTGGACCGTTCCCAACGCGGCCGTCTTGGCGCTGTGCGAGCTGGACGGGATTGTGAGCCAAAAGCTGACGGGCACCCTCGTTTCGGTGCGGGACCAGCTTGCCTCGATCAAGCTGACCGGCACTATCCAAGGCATCAACCTCGGCGCGGAGGTCGCCATGGTCGTCAATGCCGAATTGGTGTTCGACATCAAGCAACAGCGCGTCGTGTCGCTGTTATGGAATGAAAAGGACGATCGCCAGCAGGGCCCGATCACGCCGGCGCTGACCGCCGATGTCACCATCAAGCTGACACGCACCGTCATCGAGGAACCCGAACAACTCAACAAGTTCGCCATGGTCAAAGTACCCACGACGGCGACGCCGCCGAGCGATCTGACCATGATTCGCCACGAGGACGCCAAGCAGCGCTTCGAGATGAAGCACGCGCGCGAGTGGCACGTCACCAGCCCCGAGGACAGCCCGCAACTCGTGATGCGCTACCTCGAACGCGGCGACTTCTTGGCACAGGTCACGGCCACCGCCTGGAAGAAGATCGATGTGAAGAACGTGATCAGCCTCGACGGATTCGCGGACGAGATGGCCAAGACGCCGGGCTGGACCGAGACCAAGGAGATCGAACGCAAGCAACTCAAGGACACCGCCAAGGGGCATCACCTCGTCTATCGCGTCGCCGCCACCGGCGAGCTCGACGGCACGCGCACGGTGCAGTACTTCTACCTGATCGTCAGCCCGCGCGGCGAGCAACTCATCGTCACGTTCTCGGTCGTGCCGCAACACGTCGAACGCCTTGGCGTCCGCGACCTGGACCTGATCCGCGAAATCGTGCTGCCGTGATTTGACACATTTCCCGCTCGAGCGCGCCGATCTTTAGGCTGCGGCGGCCCGACACCGGGTTCTTTCTTTGGAACGATCCGAGACACGAAGCAGTGGCGAAACGCGAAAGGCCCCGCGATGAGAGATCATCGCGGGGCCTTTGAGTTTCCAAACCGGCGGCTCACGCCGCTCGGCTCGCCAAGTCATTTAGCCGATCAAGCGAGCGATGGCGCGACCTTCGCGGAAGAGCTGCATCGGGCGGCCCGTGGGGGTCTGCAGTTCCATGTGCGGGTCAATGCCGAGCTGCTGGAAGATCGTGGCGCACACGTCGTCCGGCGTGCAGGGATCGTTGGCCGGCTGCATGCCGTTGGTGTCGGTGGTGCCGTGAGCGTAACCGGCGCGGAAGCCGCCGCCCGCGAGCACGACCGCCATCGAGCGAGCCCAGTGGTCGCGGCCCGCGTTGTTGTTGATGCGGGGCGTGCGGTTGAACTCGCCGGCGCAGTAGACGATGGTGTTTTCCAGCATCCCGCGATCGCCGAGATCGCCGATCAGGGCCGAGAGGACCTGGTCGAGCTGCGGCAACAAGCGGGTGCGGAGGTTGACGAAGTTCTGCCCGTGCGTGTCCCAGCCGCCGAGGCTGACGGTGGTGAAGCGGACGCCAGCTTCGATCAAACGGCGAGCGGCCAGCGCGCCTTGTCCGAACGGGGTCATGCCGTAACGCTGACGAACCGACAGCGGTTCCATGTCGAGCGCGAAGGCGTTGCGGGTCTTGTCGGAGCGAAGGATTTCGAGGGCTTGCTGATGGAACGCGTCAAGGCCGCCGACGAGGTCGGCGTTGCGATCGATGTCGGCCATGCCTTCATCGAAGTTGCGGAGCAAGCGGTCGCGGTTTTCCAGCTGTTCGAGGGTGAAGCCGGTCGGCAGCGTGATGCCGCGGACGCGGAGGCTGGCGGCGGTGCCGGCGCCGCCAGCGCCGGCACGCGTGTCCGGAGCGCCTTCAACGATGAACGGATTGTAGGCGGTGCCGAGGTAGCCAGCTTGGCCCGCGGAACCGTTGCGAAGTTCGGTGAAGCTGACGTAGGGAGGAACGCCAGGGGCCGCGGGGAGGAGCCGGGTGACCAGCGAGCCCATCGCTGGGTACTGGAGCGTCGGACGCGGCAGGTTGCCGGTGGTCATGAAGACCGTGGCGGGGCCGTGCGACGGAATCGTGTGGGCCAGGCTGCGAACGACGGTGGCGCGATCCATGACGCGGGCCATCTGAGGCAGGTGTTCGCTGATGCGGACGCCGTCGGCCGACGTGTTGATTTCGCGGAATTCGCCGCGGATGTTTTCCGGAGCGTTGGGACGGAGGTCCCACATGTCGATGGTCGCCGGGCCGCCGGCGAGCCAGATCATGATGACCGAGGTCGCTCGGCCGCGCGGACGCGGGCCGTTCGAAGCCTGGGCCTGAGATTCGAGTTGGAGCAGTTGCGGCAAGGACAGACCGAGGAGACCGGCCGAGCCGACTTTGATAAAGTCACGGCGTGAAAAGCCTTCGCAATCGCGTGCCATAGGTAGGATTCCTTGACGCTGCTCTGACTCCCCCCCTGAAGAGCTACCTTTCTCCGAGCAGCAAATGAGAAAGGGGTGGCGGGAAATTCGTTAGTTTAGACAATATTTCAGTGTAACCCTGCATTCAACCCCAAGGGAGCTGGAAAGTTTCGATTTTTTGAATATTTTCCCGCCGCTTGCGGCTTCGCGTTCACGCCACGAAGACCTTTGCGGGCGCTCAGCGAGCGCGAAGCCGCAAGCGGCCAATCTTAATGGTTCAAGATAAACTCCCGCGTATTGATCAACGCCCACATCGTGTCGGTAATTGCCTCGCGGCGGCTGCCCACGCGATCGCGATGTTCGGCAAAGGCCTTGCGATCCCGGTCGGTCGGCAAGCGCGATAGCGTCGCCAGAAACAGTTCCTCAAGAATCTCTTCATCCTTCTTGGAACTCTTGAGCGCTCCCTGGAGCCGACCGCTCGGATCGTTGAACTTGGCGAAGATTTGCGGGTCGGTCATGAGGAAGAGCTTTTGCGGCAGGGCTGGTTCCATCGCCCGCTCGCAATCGCAAGCGGTCGTGCGCGGCGGCCGGCCGAAGATGCGGAACGTGTACGCCAGCTGCTGATTCTGCATCTGGCTCGCCCCCACCTCCACGGCCTTCGACCCCGGCTTGATGTCTGGGCCGTATTTCTCCGAGACGCCCAGGGCCGAGTTGAGCACATCGACGACAGCCTCGGCGATCATCGGACGGATGTAAGCGTGAGCGTAGTTCAACTTGTCGAACTTGTTCGTCGCGTTTACCTTGGCGCTCAGCTGATACGTGCGGCTGTTCAAGATCGTCCGCTCGATGTGGCGAATGTCAAAGTTGTGAGCGATGAAGTCCTTGGCAAGTGCGTCGAGCAGCGCCTCGTTCGACGCGGGGTTGCCGAGCGAGAAGTCGTCGACCGGGTTGACGAGACCAACGCCGGTGTAATTGGCCCAGATGCGATTGACCATCGCGCGGGCAAAGAACGGATTGTTGGGCGAACGCATCCAGTTGTACAAGTCGACGCGGGGGTCGTTGCCGCGTTCCAGCTTGATTTCGGGGCCTCCCAACGCCTTGGCGGGCAGATACGTGTTCGTATCCGGATGCGTGAAGGTCTTGCCGATCGCGCCGAGGTAGACTTCCTTGGTGATCAAGTTGAGGTTGGCGTTGTTCTTCGGAGCGTTCGGGCCTTTGCGCTCCAAGTTTTCCTTGTCGATGGCCTTCTTGGCCTCGGGCGAAATGTTGTTGGATGTCACGGCCGCGAAGATGTTGGCGTAGGCGCGGTACTCGGCCTGCGTCCAGCGATCAAACGGGTGCTTGTGGCACTGAGCGCACTCGACGCGCACGCCGAGGAACGCCGCCGCGGTCCGTTCGCCCCACAGTTCGATCGGCACGACTACTTGACGCCGCCAATAGAGATCGAGCGTTTCGCGATTGGCGTATGCCGTGGTGTCGTAGCTGCCGACTTCGATGCCTTTGTCGGTCGTTTTCACATGCTTGAGCCAATCTTCCGGCGTTCGGCCTTCACGGCTCGTTGCGGTGAGAATGCCCTTGACGATCTGATCGTAGGGCATGTTGTCTTGAAAGCGTTTGCGGAGCCAATCGTGCCATTGCTGGCTGCGTTTCGGCTTGAGAGCCACGGGCTGTTCCAGGGCAGCGGTGTCGTTGCCGGTCACGTCGCTGAATCGGGTAGCCCATACGGCTGCGTGCAAGGGATGTTTGAGCAGTTCTTCGATCTTGCGTGCCCGCTTGTCGGCGCCGGGGTCCGCCATGAAGACGCGGACTTCTTCGGGGGTCGGCAGCTGGCCGATCGTGTCGATGTAGATGCGGCGCAGGAACTCGGTGTCCGACGAAAGATCGGACGGGACCATGTTCATCTTGCGCAGCCGAGCAAAGACTTCGCGATCGACGTAGTTGACTTCGGGAACTTTCGGATACACAAAGCCGGCGGGCAGTTCCATCGGAACCATGATGCGAACCGGCAGGACGTTGCCACGATAGGACACCACGATGGCCGTGCTGCCCGGCTTCACGCTCTTCACTTCACCGCGGTTGGTGACGTCGGCAACCGCGTCGTCGTTGGTGCGGTAATCGCAAAAGCAGCTAATGTCGTTGACCGAGCCGTCGGCAAATGTCGCCTTGACCTGGATGGGACGACGTTCACCGACCTTTTTGAAAGCGATCTCATCGGGGAACACGGCGACGCTCTTGACGGCACCTTTGCCGTAGGAGCCAAGCGCCCCACCGGCGATCCATTCGCGCAAGACGTTGTACTGCCACGAGCCTTTGCTGAAACGCATGCCGCCGCCGTGCTCGACCTGACCGGTCGCTTTGAGAAGCATGAGGCTGTTGTCTGGGTCGATGACGTTGATGCGTCGGCCGACGCTGTCGCGGGTGATGGTGACGAAGTCCTTGTCCGGCTCGTAACCGAAAAGGGACAAGCGAAAGCCGCCTTTGCCCTGGAAGGAGCCGTGGCAACCGCCGCCGTTGCAGCCGGTGCGGCCCAACAGGCCCATGACGTGCCGTTCGAAATCGACCGTGTCGAGCTTCTTGCCGTCGGGCAACTCGACGGCGGCTGTCGCCGTCGAAGCGACGAACAGGGCACAGATCAACGCGAACACAAAGCGGATTCTGGACAAAGTATGCATTCCACATGCCTCTCTGAGGATGACCACGAAGCGGATTTCGTGGAAATTGGGTGGGAAAGTTCAATCGGGCAGGTTATTCAATATTCGCCAGGGGGGTGAGCTTAACGGCGAATAAAAGCGTACGCAAGTACATTATGGCGATTTTTTCACGATCTTGCCAAGCGCTTTTTTCCTTTTTTTCGCAAACCAGCGCGCAGCCAACCTACTAACACCGGATGGGCGGATTGGTTTCGCCGCTTGCAGGTTCCCGGTCGCAAGGGGCTCCCGGCGACTTGACATGTGCTGCGATCCCGAAGCCGGGGTGCACGACATGGTCTGCGTGGCCTGCTTGGGAGGGCGAGGCTCCTGCCGAGCCGGAAGCGACAGGATACTCGTCCGAAATCGAGTATTTCGCGGGCTCGCGGCTCGGCAGGAGCCTCGCCCTCCCGTGCCGTTTGCAAACCATGTCGAGCACCCCCAAAGCCGAAGCCGCAAGCGGGTGAAGCGGTATTGACACCGCCGGACGAAAAAACTATCCATCAACGGGGAGAAACCCGTTTCGGCAGAGGCGTTTGCGCTCGATGGTGCTGATCGCGACCGATATCCTGGCGGACCTGTGCAGCGTGTCGCTGGGGCTATTGATCGCGCTCGTCCCGGTCGGGCTGTTGCTCTGGCTGTTTGGATGGCTCGGCCATCGCTTCTGGATCGTGCTCGCAGCGACGGTGCTGGCCGGCCTTTTCGGGCTGCTCGAAGCGACGACCTGGCGCGTCCAACCGATCGTCGTGGCCGTGCTGTTGGCGGTCGCCGCCGGTGTCCTGGCGCTGGCTATGGTTCGCGTACTCACCTTCGCCGCCGGCGGGTTTGGCGGCGCTTTCGTTGTCAACCTCATCTTCCCGACCTGGGAGCAACACGTCATCTGCTTCCTCGTCAGCGGCTTGTTGTGCCTGCTTCTGTTCCGCTGGTTCTTTATGGCCCTTACCAGCTTCACGGGGACGATCCTGCTCGCCTACGCTACCCTGGCCCTCTTGCATTTCAATGACGTGCTCGACGCCGTCACGTGGAGCGACGATAACGCTCAGCTGCTGTCGATCCTGTGCGGCATCGCAGCGTTCGCGGGATTCGCGTTTCAGTTCTCCATCGACCGTGCCAGCGCCAAGGACAAGGAAAAAGCCGACGACGACGAGGACGAAAGCCCGTCGATCTTGGCTCGCATCGGGTTCGGCGGCTCCTCCAAGAGCGAAGCGGCGTAACCGGAGTTTCGCACCACGGATCGCACGGATGATGCGATTCTTGACGGACGGCGCGGGTCCGGAAGGACCTTTGAGATCCAACACGGCAGGAGCTTGGTTATGGTGTTGTTCGTTTCGGTCCGTGTTCTCAGCGGGCCGGGGGTAGCGTCGGAAGGAAAAATGAATACAGTTTGAAGGACAGACAGTCGGGCAAACAACGAGGGAGTAACATCATGTTGACAAAGATGTTTGCGGCCATGCTTCTGACGGGCGCCGTGTGGGTTGCCGGCGACGCGGCGTATGAGCGGCTCGGGTGCTGTCATTCCCAATCGGAATGCGGCGAACTACGTCCGACCTGCGGATCGACGTCCCAAGTGCGACGTGATTGCTGCTCTGCGGCCAAGAACAAGGCAAGCGACTGCTGCTCCAAGCGATCCGATTGCTGCTCGGCCGGTGCCAATGCTAAGGGACGACCCTGCTGCGATGCGGCCTACACCTATTGCACGCAGACTGGCGATGTCTATGAAGGCTGCTGCTGCGAGGTCGTGAATGGCCGATTTCTCTGCTTGATCACGGGCATTGTGTCGGATGAATGTTGTTGTATCCCACTTAAGTAAAAGATTGTGACCTAGCGCTCAGCGCCCGGCTTCCGCGGAATCCGGGCTTTTTTCTTGCGCCCGCGCAGGCGTTACGAGCCCTTGTTTGCGCTGCGGACAATACAACGGTGTGTGGTTCAGCAGTAGGGTGCGTGACAGGCACCATTCGATGACGTCGTCCAGCGTGACGGTGCGTTTCACGCACACTACACTGCTCGTGAGCGTATTGGCGGAGCGATACAATCCCCGTATACTTGAAAGAGTGAGTCCCGCCGACCTGATCGCATTTTTGCCTTGAGGTATCCATGCAACTTCGAGTGATTACACCTCTCGTTTTGGCGCTCGTCGGCTCGGTGGCTTTTGCCGACGATTGGACCCAGTTTCGCGGCCCGAATCGGCTCGGCCTGTCAACGGAGAAAGGCCTGCTCAAAGCCTGGCCGAAGAAAGGGCCGAACCTGGCGTGGACGTTCAAAAACGCCGGGCTGGGCTTTTCTTCAGTCGTGGTCTCCAAAGGCGTCGTCTTCACCAACGGCACCGATATGAATTTCAAGGACGAGTATCTCATTGCCCTGAGCGAAGACAAGGGAATCGAACTCTGGCGCACCAAGATCGGTCCGCTGTTCACTTTCAAGGACAACACCTGGGGTGACGGGCCTCGCGGCACGCCGACGGTGGACGGCAACCTCGTCTATGCCCTCGGCGGACAAGGCGAACTGGTGTGTGTCGATGCCTCCAAAAAGGGCGGCGAGGTCGTTTGGCGGAAGAATCTTGTTACCGACTTCGGCGGCATGATGATGTCCAAGTGGGGCTACAGCGAATCCCCGCTTGTCGACGGCGACCTGCTCATCTGCACGCCCGGCGGCGCCAAGGGGACGCTCTTGGCTCTCGATAAAACGAAGGGCGTCGAAAAATGGCGCACCAAGGACTGGACGCACTCCGCCCCCTATTCGTCCCCGGTCGTCGCCGAGATCAACGGCAAACGGCAGTATATTCAGATCGGTTATATCAACGACGTCGACGGCGCCGTCCTCGCCGGCGTCGATGCGACGAACGGGAAAACCCTCTGGACAACGTCCATCACAAAGGGCGCCGCGTACTCCATCTCGCCGACGCCGATCGTCAAGGGCAATCAAGTTTACGTCTCCACCGAAGACGGCTGTCAACTCTACGAAGTCAAAGCGGGCGGCAAGGTAGACGAAAAATACCCGAGCGGCAAACCGACGAAGAACATTAAGAACTCGTATGGCGGCATCGTCCTCATCGGCGACGTGCTCTACGGGCATTCCAGGCCCGGCATATGGAACGCGCAAGATTTCAAGACCGGAAAGGCACTCGACTGGAACATGCGCAACAAGCTCAAGGGCAACAGCGGCGCCCTCATCGCGGCCGACGGCATGATCTACGTCTTCACCGACGACGGCGAGGTCGGGCTCATCGACGCCGACCCGAGCAAGTTTGAGATTGCCGGCTCGTTTCGGATCGTGAAATCGCAGATACCGGCGAACCTCGCCACGAGCAACGACAGCCAAACATGGGCGCACCCGGCAATCGCCAACGGCCGGCTGTACATTCGCGATCACGAGTTGATTTATGCGTATCTGATCAAATAATTCTTCGTTTAGCGCCCGCGCAGCGCCATGCGAGCGCCAAACGTGAACTGAATCATGGACCCGCGTCTGGCCAAGTTGCTGCGAATCGTCGTGCCCACGAATCGGTTCTATGCGCGAAAGTTCGCCGGCCTGGCTCTCGATGACTGGAACGCGTTGCCGTTCACGACCAAGGACGAGTTGCTCGCCAACCAGGCCGAGCATCCGCCTTACGGTGAATTACTGACGTATCCGCGCGACCGGTACACGCGGCTGCATCAGACATCGGGGACGCAGGGGACGCCGTTGCGCTGGCTCGACACGCCCGAGAGTTGGGAATGGATGCTCGGCTGCTGGCGCACGATGTTCGAGGTGGTCGGCGTCACGAAAGCGGATCGGCTGCTGTTCGCGTTTTCGTTCGGGCCGTTCCTCGGGTTTTGGACGGCGTTCGAGGCGGCAAACCGAATGGGCTGCCTGTGTCTGGCGGCCGGTGGATTGTCGAGCGGCGCTCGGTTGAGGATGCTGCTTGACAACCGCGCGACGGTGGTCCTGTGCACACCGACCTATGCTTTGCACCTGGCCGAATTCGCCAAGCAGGCCGGCGTGCGGCTTGAAGGCGTGCGCTGTCTGATCGTTGCCGGCGAGCCGGGCGGCAGCATCCCGGCAACAAGAGCACGCATCGAAGAAGCATGGAACGCACGCGCCTTCGATCACAGCGGGATGACTGAAATCGGGCCGCTGGCAATTGAATGCCCCGCCAACCCTGGCGGTCTACATGTACTAGAGGACGATTACTACGCGGAAGTGATTGATGGCAACCCTCACGCGCCGGGCGAGGCCGGCGTCTCGCGGAGCGAGACGGCTACCATGGGCGAACTGGTTCTGACAAACCTGGGCCGACTCGGAAGTCCGCTGATTCGCTATCGCACAGGCGATTTAGTCCGCGTCGATCCGAATCCGTGTCCCTGCGGGCGAAAATGGATGCGGCTTGCCGGCGGCATCCTGGGCCGCACCGACGACATGATTGCGATTCGCGGCAACAACGTGTATCCGTCGGCCCTGGAGAACGTGCTGCGGCGGTTCGAGGAGATCGTCGAGTACCGCATTACACTCGACCGGTCATCGCCGCTCGCGGAAATGCGGATCGAGATTGAACCCTCTGAATCCGGAGGCAGCGACCTGGCGGCAAGAGTGGCCGATGCGATCCGCGATGAGTTATTGTTTCGCGCCGAGGTGGCGGTCGTCGCGCCCGGCACATTGCCTCGCTTCGCGATGAAAGCGAGGCGAATTGTGATTCAACAGGCGAGCCGAGCTCCGTAAGGGGCCGGGTTGCGCTGCCCATTGTGCATCGAGGCGCCCGGCCCCGTACGGGGCTCGGCTCGCCAACTGGAAAGGGATCCCATGACACGACCTGCATTGGCAATTTTCACCATCGCTGTCCTCTCTTTCGGCGCAACGGCGTCCGATTGGCCGCATTGGCGCGGTCCCTTTCAGACCGGCGTCGCTCTCGACAAGAACCTGCCGACCACGGTCGCGGATAACGTTGTCTGGAAAGCGCCCTACGGCAGCCGGTCGACTCCGCTCGTAATCGGCGATCGTGTCTATTTCATCAACTACGACGCGAAAAAAGACGGCAATAAGGAAGACATCGCCGAGTCCATCGTCGAACGCGTCATGTGCTTGGATGCGACCAAGGGCACCAAGATCTGGGAGCACACGTTTCCGATCTTTCACACCGACATCGTGACGTCGCGCCTCGGCTGGACCAACCTCGCTGCCGATCCCAAGACGGACTACATCTTCGCCCACGGCACGCAAGGGCTGTTCATGTGCCTTGACGGCAAGACCGGCAAGGTGATCTGGCAGCACTCGATGGGTGAAGAGTACGGCCGAGTCACCGGCTACGGCGGGCGTATCACCAGCCCGATCGTCGATGAAGGCCTGGCGATTCTCGGCATGGTCAACTCGAGCTGGGGCGACCAGGCCAAAGGGGCCAACCGCTACATCGCCTTCGAAGTCGCCACGGGCAAGATCGTCTGGATTTCCGAGCCGGCAGGCTCAGGCGGAACCTACTACTCCTGCCCGGTCGTCGCGACGATCAACGGGCAACGCCTGTTGATCTCCGGCGGCGCCGACGGCAGCGTCTATGCTCTCAAGGTCCGCACCGGCGAACCGGTGTGGCGCTACGTCATCAGCGTCAGCCCGCTCAATGCGTCGCCCGTCGTAGCAGGCAATCACGTATACATCGGCCATGGCGAGGAAAGCCCCGGAACCAACGTGCAAGGGCGGGTCGTCTGTCTCGATGCGGGAAAAGTCGAAAAGGGCCAACCGGGGCTGGTGTGGAGCAAGGAAGGAATCGTGGCCCGATATGCGTCGCCGATCATTCATGAGGACCGCCTCTACGTGCCGGACGACGGCGGCGATCTGTTCTGCATGGACACGAAGACCGGCGACGAAATCTGGAAGTTCCGCTACGGCCGCGGCGAAGTGCGCGGCAGCCCGGTGTACGCCGACGGCAAGATCTATGTCGGCGAAGTGCAGGCGCAATTCCACATTCTCGAGCCGGGAAAAACGAAGTGCAAACGGCTCGACAAGGAACGCTTCCCCGCCAAAGCCGGCAACGCCGTTGAACTCAACAGCACGCCCGCCGTCGCGAATGGCCGCGTGTATTTTGCCACCAGCGATGAGATCATCTGCATCGGAACGAAGAACGGCATGAACGTGCCGAATCCACCCGACGTGCCGCCGATGGTGAAACCGGGCAAGGCTGCCCACCTACAGATTGTGCCGGCCGAGGTCGCCATCGCGTCAGGCCAGTCCGCGACGTTTCAGGCGCGCACGTTCGATGCCGACGGCAACTTCATCGAAGAGGTCAAGGCCGAATGGAGCCTGCCGGCGCCGACGCCGCCGCCCGGGGTGAAAGCGACCCCGCCGGCGCTCAAGGGCGAAATCAGCGCTGACGGGAAGCTCACCGTCGATCCCAAGGTCCCGAGCCAGCACAGCATCGTCGTCGCCAAGGTCGGCGGTCTGACCGCGCGAGCCCGCGTTCGGGTCGTTCCGCAAATCCCGTACGTCAACGATTTCGAGAAGATTCCCAACGGCGCCATCCCCGGCGGCTGGGTCAATACCCAAGGCAAGTACCTGATCAAAACCGTCGATGGCAACAAGGTACTCGCCAAGGTCAATGACAAGTTCAGCCCGATCCTCGCCCGCGGCCACGCCTATATTACCAGCCCGACCTCCAAGGACTACACGATCGAATGCGACGTCTTCGGCACGGCTGTTGCCACCAAGAACGACAAAGGCGAAGTCATCAAGCAGTTGCCCGAGATCGGCGTCAGCGCCCATCGCTACTCGCTGATCATGGTGGGCAACGTGCAGAAGCTTCGCCTGATGTCGTGGGACGCGTTGCCCCGCATCGACAAGACCATCGACTTCAACTTCCAGCCGGGCGTCTGGTATCGTCTCAAGCTCACGACGGACATCGCCGGGGGCAAGGGCATCATTCGCGGCAAGGCCTGGCCGCGCGACAAGGCGGAGCCGACCAAGTGGACCGTTGAAGTCACCGATTCCAACCCGATCCGCGAGGGGAGCGCCACCGTCTACGGTTACGTGACGGGCAACTTCAACGATCAACCGGGAACGGAGATCTATTACGACAACCTGAAAATCACGCCCAACAAACGCTAACGGTGTTCGTTTAGCCGCTCGCCAAAGGCGAGCGCGATAGTCGCGCTCGCCTTTGGCGAGCGGCTAAACGCTCACCGCATGATCATCAACGATCGAACGACGTAAGGAGTATGTGACATGAACGAATACCCGACTCTGAAACGCTGGATCGCGGCCGTCCTCACCATCGTCGCGATCGGCGCTCCCGTCGCCTACTGGATTTCACGCGGCGACGTGTCCAAGCTGCTCGATCCGGCTCCCGCCAACGCCCAACAAGCCGGCGCGAACGGCGACTGGATCATGTATGGCGGCACTCCGTCGCGCAACATGGTCAACACCACCGTCAAGGGCCTGCCCGCCGAGTGGAACGTCGCGAAGAAGACCAACATCAAGTGGGTCGCCGACCTCGGCTCCAAGGCCTATGGCGGCCCCATCGTCGCCGGCGGGAAGGTCATCATCGGCACCAACAACATGAAGCCTCGCGACAAGAAGTGGGACTTCATCGACAAAAAGACTGGCAAACCCGTCGATCTCGGCGTCGTCATGTGCTTCAGTGAACGCAACGGCGATTTCTTGTGGCAAGCGGTCCACGAGAAGCTCCCCGGTGGACAGGTCGTCGATTGGCCCTATGAGGGCATCTGCTCCAGCGCCCACGTCGAGGGGAACAAGTTCTATTACGTCTCCAACCGCTGCGAAGTCATTTGTGCCGAAATCGCCACCGGCAAAGCGATCTGGACGCTCGACATGATCAAAGAACTCGGCGTCTTCCCGCACAATATCTCCGATTGTTCTCCGCTTCTCATCGGCGATCACCTGTGGGTCGTCACGTCGAACGGCGTCAATGAGGATCACCTCAACGTCCCCGCGCCCAAGGCCCCGAGTTTCATCAAGGTCGACAAAACCAACGGCAAAGTTCTGTGGCAGGACAACACGCCAACGGCCGCTCTCCTTGCCGAGAATAAGGGCAACCTTGAGCAGAAGGACTTCTTCAAGGCTCTCGTCAATCGCGGAAAGCTGATTCAGCACGGCCAATGGGCGAATCCAGCCTACGGGGTCGTCAACGAACAGCCGCAGGTCATCTTTCCCGGCGGCGACGGCTGGATCTACTCGTTTGATCCCAAAGGCAATCTCATCTGGAAGTTTGACTGCAACCCGAAAGACGCGAAGTACGAACTTCGCGGCAAGGGCACACGCAACGACTTCATCTCCACGCCCGTCATCTACAAAAATCGTGTCTATATCGGCGTCGGCCAGGACCCCGAGCATAGCCTGGGCGTCGGCCATTTCTATTGCATCGACATGACCAAAAAAGGCGACGTCTCCCCGGAACTCGTGACCGACGAGAGCGTTTTCCCGCCGAAGACCAAAAAGAATGACAACTCGGCCCAGGTCTGGCACTACGGCGGCGTCATCACCGACGAGAAGGATCAGAAGCGGCTGAAACGCGACAACTACTTCGGACGCACGATGTCCACGTGCGCTATCCACGAGGACCTCGTCTACATCGCCGAGTTGTCGGGAATCCTGCATTGCCTCGACGCCAACACCGGCAAAGTCTATTGGGACGACGACACCGAGTCGGAGACCTGGAGCTCGCCCTACTACGTTGACGGCAAAATCTACCTCGGTACCGATAGCCGCGTTGTCTTTGTCTACGAGCACGGCAAAACGGCCAAGCGGCTCGCGGAAAACGAAATGGGCGGCCGCGTCCGCGCCACGCCGATCGCCGCCAATGGCGTTTTGTACGTTATGACGGAGAACAAGTTGTTTGCGATTTCGAAGTAACGTTAGCCCTTTTCGTTTAGCGTTCGCACGGCGGCACGCGAGCGCTTTGACAGTCAGGTAAATAATGTTCCATGGCAGAATCGTCTCCCTCCCCTCTCGTGGGGGAGGGCTGGGGTGCGGGGGGCGGACTCGCCTGTTCTTCATACCCCCCACGCCGACCCTCCCCCACAAGGGGGGAGGGAGAAAAAGGGCATTCTCATTCTGATTGTCATCAAACGAAAAAACCGCCCCCACCACCGAACCTGAGGACCCTCATGAAACGGACGCACATCATGTTTTTCGCAGGAAGCGCTTTCGTCCTGTTCGTCGCAGCCCTTACGGGATGCGATCGCGATCGGGCGCCGGTCGCCAAAGTCGTCGAACAAGCAACCACCATCGGCAAATCGGATTGTCCCATGTTCGGCGGCTCCCCGTCACGCAACATGGTCAACACCATCGACAAGAACGCTCCCACCGACTGGAATGTTGAAAAGGGAAAAGAAAAAAACCTCAAGTGGATGGCGGAGCTCGGCAGCAACGCCTACACCGCTCCCGTCATCGCCGACGGCAAAGTCTTCATCGGCACCAACAACGCCCGGCCGCGCGATCCCAAGGAAAAGGACAAAGACAAAGCCGTCTTGATGGCGTTCAACGAAGCCGATGGCAAGTTCCTCTGGCAGATCATGCACGAAATGTCCGACGCCTCCGAATATCGCGACTTCGGCATGATCTCCACCCCGTGCGTCGACGGGAAAAAGCTCTACTATCTCACCCCCGCCTGCGTCATGGTCTGTGCTACTACCGACGGCAAGGTCGTCTGGTCCTACGACATGATGAAGGAACTCAAGGTCTTCCCACACCATTGCGGCGGGTCGTGCCCACTCGTCGTCGGTGATCTTGTCTTCGTCATCACCGGCAACGGCGTTGACACTCAGGGAAAGCTCGTTTCCCCAGACGCGCCCAGCTTCATCGCCTTCGACAAGAACAAAGGTTCCGTCGCCTGGAAGTCGAACCTGCCCGGCAAGAACATCATCGAGGGCCAATGGTCCAACCCGACTCTGGCGGTCGTCAATGGCAAGGAACAGATCATCTTCCCCGGCGGCGATTGCGTCCTCTATAGCTTCGAGCCGAAAACCGGCGAGTTGATCTGGAAATGCGATTGCAACCCGCTGCGCAAGAAGAAAGGCGGCCCGCGCGGCAAGATCGACAACTACATCGTCGCCACTCCCGTCGTCGTCGGCGATCGCCTCTATGTCGGCCTCGGCCCCATGCCTGAGCATCAGCAGCGCCGCGACGACAGCTACTTCCTCTGCCTCGACATCACCAAAAAGGGAGACGTTTCGTTCAAGACCTATGACGCCAAAGATGCCGCCAACAAAGGCTCGGCCCTCGTGTGGTCGTTCGGCGGCGAGATCAACCCGCCGCCGGCCCGGGGCCGAGAAGTGTACTGCGGCGTCATCTGCGGCACCGCGGCGGTGCATGACGGCCTGGTGTACTTCACCGAGGAGCCGGGCTACATTCATTGCCTGGACGCCAAGACCGGCGCCCACCTTTGGGATCACGATTTCAAGACCGGCATCTGGGGCTCGCCTTATTACGTTGACGGCAAAGTCTACGTCGGCACCGTCGACGGCGAAGTCCTGATCTTCGAGCACGGCAAAAACAAAAAGCTGATCGCCACCGTCAGCATCGAAGAGGTAACGCACGGCACCCCCGTCGTCGCCAACGGCGTGCTGTACATTAACACCAAGACGAAGCTGTACGCGATAAAATGAGCGCGGGTGGGATCAACAGGAGCGTCAGCGTGGTGGCAACATATACGAAAGACCTCTGGAAGCTCGTGTGGGGACAGCCATGGATTGATGCCAACGATCTTGCCGTCGCCGTTCAAGAGGAAGCCCAGCATGATTCGCTGGACTATCGGACTCGATTACTGATTCGCGATAGCGTTGAAGCGCTCAAGCAGTATTGGAACGCCCCGCGCTGGGAGGCATGGTTGCACGCCAGTCCAGTCCGAGCCCGGCTGGACGCGATCTGTGCGGAGCCGTTCGACAAGGTCGGTTTCCCATTCATCCGAGAAAGCCTAATGGAAAAAACAGACCCCGAAATCGTGCGTCAGATGCTGCGAGAGCTGTCTCGCCGCGTCCGTAAGCCGCTTCGGATGTTCATCGGTGGCTCGATAGCGTTAATCGTTCCTGGTTTATTGGCGCGGGCGACCGGGGATATCGATGTTGTGGACGAAGTGCCTGAACCGCTGCGAAATGAGCATGAGCTTCTCGACGACCTTAAGCAACGTTACAAGTTGGAACTGACTCATTTTCAGCAACATTACCTGCCGTCTGGATGGGCTGACCGCCTGCACCATCACGATACCTACGGCGATCTCCAGATTTTTTTCGTCGATCCTGTTGATGTGTTCTTGAGTAAACTGACCAGCATTCGGACCAAGGATCTCGACGACTTACGCGTGCTGGCGCCGCAGTTTGACAAGGCCGTGATTGTGCAACGATTGAAAGACACGATGCAAGCCACGCTTGCCTCGCCTGACCTCTTGGAACGGGCAAAGAACAACTGGTTTATTCTTTTCGGAGAAGACTTACCCCAATGAGCATGACACCCCAACAAGCCAAGGAAAAGCTCGACGCGCATGTTCGCGAGATTATCGAGCAGCACTTTAATCCCGAAACCGGCACGCCGTTCTGGGTTGACGCCGCCGCCGGCAAAAACCCGCTCCTCAAGCTCGACTTCGATCCGCGCAAAGACGTCACGTGCTTCGAGGACCTCAAGAAGTTCGGCCTGTTCGAAGACGATTGGCTGCGCGGCGGTCCGGTGCGAAGGTGGCTGCCGAAAAAACTCGCCAAGAAGCCGACTTACGTCTTCGAGACCGGCGGCACGACCGGCATCCCCAAAAGCCGAGCCGTCTGCGAAGACCACTGGATCGACTACGAAATGTTCAGCGACACGTTGCCGGACCAGTACTTTCCGAAGGGATCGAACTGGCTCATGCTCGGCCCGTCCGGTCCGCGCCGCCTGCGCTTGGCCGTCGAGCATCTCGCGCAGCATCGCGGCGGCATCAGCTTCTGCGTCGATCTCGATCCGCGCTGGGTCATCAAGCTCATCAAGAAAGGCTGGATGGAGCATCTCAAGGCCTATCAAGAGCACGTCGTCGATCAGGCGGTCACGATTCTCTCGGCCAACCACGACATCAAGTGCATGTTCACGACGCCGAAACTGCTCGACGCGTTGTGCGGCCGGCTTGAAAAAGACGGTACGACGCTCAAAGAGAAGGGCATCACCGGCATCTTCTGCGGCGGCACGGAGATGACCAGCCAGTGGATTCGCTTCGCCATCGAGGAGTATTTGGGGCCTGGCATGTACATCGCGCCGACCTATGGCAACACGCTGATGGGTTTGGCCGCCTCGGACATGCCAACCGCCGCCGACGGCTATAAGATCAATTACTACGCTCCGCAGCCCCGCGCCGTCGCTCAGGTATGCGATTTCGACGACTACAACAAGCTCGTCCCCTACGGCAGCGAAGGCCGCGTGATGCTGACGACGCTCACGCACGAACTGTTTATCCCGCGCTTCATGGAACGCGACGAAGCCGTGCGCGAGAAACCGTCCGCGAAGTATCCATGGGACGGCTGCTCCGGCGTGAAGCCCTTCCGCGGCTTCGCGGCGACCACCGTCGTCGGCGTGTATTGAAATCGTTTGCCGTTTTCCTTGTAGGATGCGTGAAACGCACCGTGCCGACAGCGGTGCGTTTCACGCACCCTACAACGTAAACGCAGTGTTCCATTCCGTTACCTTTTTTCGCACAGGCCAACATGAAAACCGCATTCCGCATCGCAGTCTGTGTCCTGGCCGTCGCAGCCTTGGCCTCCCCAAGCTGTGCTCAGGACAAGGTCCAAACCGAAATCACCATCCTCGTCCCGGAACGCGGGCAGGAAGAAACGATCGTCAAGATCAACGGCAAGCAGCTTGATGGCGAAGGCCCCAAGCGCGTCTACAAGACGGCTTTGGAGAAGGGCAAAGAGGTCGTCTTCAAGATCGAAGCACTCGTCGAGCCCAACAACTATACCAAGATCACCCGCCGCAAGGAAATCAAGCTCAAGGGCGGCGAAAACGACAAGGTCAAGATCGACATGACCGGCGAGAGCGCCTTCGAGGAACTCACCAAGAAGGACGACATCGTTGTTCGCTACGTTCCGACGCCCGACGACATCGTCGATGAAATGTCCAAGCTCGCCAAAATCACCAAGGACGACGTCGTCTACGACCTCGGCTGCGGCAACGCCGTCATGCTCATTCGCCCTATCCAGAAGTTCGGCGCCAAGAAGGGCGTCGGCGTCGAGTATGATCCCGAGATCATGAAGCTGGCGATCGAGAACGTCAAGAAAAACAAGCTCGAAGGCAAAGTCGAAATCCGCCAGGGCGACATGCTCAAGCTGCAGCCCAAGGACGTGGAAGACGCCACGGTCGTTCTCCTCTACATCGGCGACGACCTCGGCAAACGCGTCTCCCCGGTGCTGAAGAACACGCTCAAGCCCGGCTCGCGCATCGTCTCACACCGCTTCCTCCTGGGCGACTGGAAAGCCGACAAGAGCATCACCGTCAAAGGCGAAGACGGCGGCGAATACGAACTCCACCTCTGGATCGTCCCGGAACGCAAGATCGAGAAGAGCAGCAAGTAGTCTTTTCACCTGATGAGTCCCTTCCCCTGATTATGGAAGCCCGGGGGTGTGGGTGCTCCCGAACCCCGGGGTTCGGGAGCACCCACACCCCCGGGCTTCCATGGCAATTTGACAACCCGCCAAACCTATCCCATAATTGTTCAGGAAAGTTTACAGCGCTAACTGTGGCTTACACAGCTCCGGGTGCGTGGTGGCGCTCGGATGTCTGGCGGAACGGAGTTACCATGGCGGAACCTCGCGTCGTCCTCGTTGCCGACAATCCGGACCTGCTTCGTTCGATTCAAGTGTACCTGCGTGAAGAGACGGGCCAACAGGCGCATGCGGAGGCCTTTGCCGACGTCGGCGATCGCCTGACGTACGATTCCGATGGGCTATTGCTCCTGGGCGTTGCCAATCCGCAAGAGCAGGCGCTGGCTCGGCACATCGTCCAACAGGTCGTCCTGCAGAAATGGCCCGCGGTGACGGTGCTGATCGACGCGATCGGTCCAATGTCCAACCTCGCCAGTCTTGAAGGCCTGGTGTCGCGGCGACTCGGTTGGCCGGACGACGCGGGCCGGCTGGCGTTGCTGGTGCGGGAACTCGACCGGGGTCGGCGTTTCCGGTTTGCCGAAGATGCCAATCTCGAGGCGACGCTGAGCCATCGTCTCCTAGCGCTGACGCCGTCGCTTCTGCCGTTGGCCGACCGCATCGCCTTGGGCGCCTGTCATGACGTCACGGTGCTGATCAACGGCGAGACGGGCACGGGCAAGACGTTCCTCGCCAAATTGATGCACGACTATTCGCCGCGCCGCCAGCATCGCTTCATGACCATTCCGTGCGGAGCGATCGCCGCCAATCTGATCGAAAGCGAGTTTTTCGGCCACGCCAAGGGCTCCTTCACCGGCGCGGATCGTACGAAGGTCGGCAAGTTCGCTGCGGTCGGTCCGGGCACGCTGCTCTTGGACGAGATCGACACGCTCGGCCTGGAGCAGCAGGCGACACTGTTGCGCGTCATCGAGACCGGCGAGTTCGAGCCGGTCGGCAGCACCGAGACGCAGCATTGCGAGGCTCGCTTGATCGTCGCGAGCAATATCGACCTGGAGAAAGCGGTCGCGCTGGGGAAATTCCGTGCCGATCTCTATTTCCGCTTGAACGTCATGTCATTCCACCTGCCGCCTCTTCGCGAGCGGATCAGCGACATCGAGCCTCTGGCCCGCGGCATGGCGGTTCGTTTCGCTTGCAAGTTCAACAAGGAACTCTATGACATCCATCCGGAAGCGCTGTCAGCCCTGGAGTCGTTCGCTTGGCCGGGGAATCTGCGCCAGCTGGAGAACGTGATTCAACATGCCGTCCTGATGTGCACGGGTCCGGAACTTCTCTTGCGTCACCTTCCGACGGTGGTGCGGGAAGCCGGGCTGCCGATGGCCGAGGAGACGCCGATCCTGGGCGATTCGCTGCACGAGCAGCGCGATCAGGCCGAGCGAGGCGTCATCCAGCGAGCTCTGGTGAGCAGCGGCTTCAACCGCACCCGCGCCGCCGACGCCTTGGGCATCAGCCGGGTGACGCTCTACAAGAAGATGAAGAAGTACGGCCTGCTCAAGGAATCGGCACTTCGCCCGTAGTCTGTAGTCAGTCGAACGAAAAAGGCGTCGCCGGACGCCTGTGACCACGGACAACGGCGTACCACGGACTACTTCCATTCCCGCTTCAGTTGTTCCAGCAAATACGCCGCGGCTCCCGGCGTGCAATTCGTGATCTGCACGTCGCCGTTCTTGATGACGGTTCGCACCCGGTGCACCGTGACGATTTCGCCGCCCAAGACGATCGCGACGTGCTTGTCGAGATGCGCCGTCGTCAAACGTTCGAGCGTTTGGGCCGCCTTCGGTTGCAGCGTGAGCAAGATGCCCATGACTTCGCCCCCCTGCTTGATCGCCCGTGGCTCGCCGATCAAGTCCAGCGTTACGTCGGGCCGACGACGGACGACGACGTAGCGCGGCGGCTCTTTGTCGCCGGCCTTCAGGTAGCGATGCCGATGCACCAGCAGCGCCTCGCCGTCCTTGAGCGGCAACACGTCCTTCTCCTTGACGCTCTCACGCAACACCGCAAAGACGCCGCTCGTGGGTTTCTTGGCGCTCGGGCCATTGCTCGCCGCGCCGGCGTGGATCGCGATCAGGAACGCCAACGAGCAAGTGCATACGCATCGGCACATGACAACGACTCCGCGAAAAATCGACATCGCATGCGTATCATCGGACGGCGGCGCCCGGCGATCTCGCCTGGAATTCCTCGTGCACCGGCGAGCCGAGCTCCGTTAGGAGCCGGTTGACGCCCGACAACCGGCCGCTCACGCGGCTCGGCCCGCCCGCGATCGACCGAGTTCGCCGAAGGCCTTGCATCGCTAGACCCGGCATCGATCACGTTGCAGCAACCGCAACCCCCCGGCTCGGCGGCTGCGTCGAAGGCGTACAGGAAGCTCCTGCTGGCGTAAAACTGCCATTCGGCGAATCCACTACTTGTTCAGCACGGATTTTGGTAAACTCAGTTAGGGCTATTTTGTGATACGGGCGGGGCTTGAACAGGACAGGCATTGGGCGTACGATAAATATAGCAGTCAAGTGGTGCTTTATGCCGTTGCTGAATCGAAAAGTCGATTATGCACTCTTGATTTTGTGCTATTTGCATCACAAGCTCGACGGTGGGTGTGCTCGCGAGATCGCGGCTCGCTTCGGGCTGAGCCGGCCGTTCGTCGCGAATATCCTCAAGGATCTTTGTCAGCAGCACTATGTCGACAGCCATCGCGGCGTGAAAGGCGGGTACTTGCTAAGGCCGGAAGTGCGCGAGCGAACGCTGGCCGACCTGATCGAAGCGCTGGACGACACGGTGCAGCTGGCCGAGTGCAATACAGTGCCGCCGGACGGATGCTGCGAGGTCATGGAGTGCTGCCCGATTCGTGTGCCGATCGCTGAGGTGCATCAACGGCTTCGCGCGGTGCTCGAAGACGTGCGGCTCGGCGACTTGTTCGCGAAGTCGACGATGGATCGGCCTGTGCAGCTCGACCTGTCGCGGTGCGAAAAATGACGGCGAGGCCCGCGATCTACCTGGACAATCACGCCACGACCCGCACCGATCCGCGCGTCGTCGAGGCGATGCTGGCGTACTTCACCGAGGATTTCGGCAACGCGGCGAGCGTGCACGGATTCGGCCAGCGAGCCCTGTCGGCGGTCGAGGCTGCACGCGAGACGATCGCCGGGCTGGTTAGCGCCACCGCCAAGGAGATAATCTTCACCAGCGGCGCCACCGAGAGCAACAACCTGGCGATCAAAGGGGCGGCCGCCATGTATCGCCGGCATGGCAACCATGTCGTCACGAGCGCGATCGAACATCGTGCTGTGCTTGACCCATGCCGCCGGCTGGAACAGCAAGGCTTCCGGGCAACGTACCTGCCGGTCGATCGCTTCGGCCTGATCGATCCGGATGAACTGGCAAACGCCATCACGCCGCAGACGATCCTGGTCAGCGTGATGCTGGCGAACAACGAAGTCGGCGCCATCGAGCCGATCGCGGAGATCGGTGCGATCTGCCGCCGCAAGAAGGTGCTGCTGCACACCGACGCAACGCAGGCAGTGGGCAAGATTCCGGTCGACGTCGAAGCCCTCAACGTCGATCTGCTAAGCCTCTCGGCTCACAAGATGTATGGACCCAAAGGCGTCGGGGCCCTGTATGTTCGCCGCGGCGTTCGGCTTGAGCCAATCCTCGACGGCGGAGGGCACGAGCGCGGCATGCGGAGCGGGACGCTGCCGGTGCCGAGCGTCGTCGGATTCGGCAAAGCCTGCGAGCTTTGTGTAATGGAGATGGAACGTGATGCCGAGCGCTGCTTGGCGATGAGGCGCTGTTTGCATGACGGGCTGACGGCAAAAATCGGCGACGTCACGCTGAATGGGCATCCCGAAGGACGCTTGCCGGGCAATCTCAACGTCAGCTTTGCCGGCGTGAATGGCGAGGCGCTGTTGATGGGGCTGAAGACGATCGCCGTCAGTTCCGGGTCGGCGTGCACGTCGGCGAGCGTGGAGCCGAGCTATGTTCTGCGTGCGATGGGAGTGCCGGACGAGTTGGCGCATGCCAGCATCCGCTTCGGCATCGGACGATTCAATACGATGGAAGAGATGACGATTGCCGTCGACGAGGTGGCCCGCGTGGTTCGCCGCCTGCGCGCCATGCAGCCCGCGCTGTAGGTCAGGCTTTCCAGCCTGACAGCACGAGCGAAAACTACTTCAGGCTGGAAAGCGTGACCTACGCCTTGTGTCTGAACGAGAGAAGAGTTCCCTTTGATCAAGGAGAAAGCAATGTCCGTAGCAACCGCAGAACCTCAAGAACTTAAGATGGCCGGCTGCTGCTCCGAGCAGACGCCGGTGGAAGCGCCGATCGTTGTGTCGGAGCGTGCCGCCAGGGCCGTGCAGCAGATCGTTGACGATCAGCGCCTGAAATGCCTGGCCGAGTTCGCCCCGGACCAGGTGGACGTCTTCAAGACGTTCAGCGCCAAGAACGGCCGCGGGCCGACGCTGGACGAGTTGGCCTCGGCGAGCGGCGTTTCCGAGCAGGATCTGCTCGTCAAGATCGGCACGGCAGCGTTTGTTAAGCCCGAACACATGCCGCAGGAATATCGTGAGATGCACCGCGAGTTGGCGGCCTCCGTTGGGCATCCGCCGACGATCGCCGAGTTGGCCACCCGCGCCGGCGTCTCCGAAACCGACGCCCTCGCTCGCATCGGCAAGGCGGCGGGCACGATACTCGGCAAAGTCTACCTGCGTCTGCGCGTCGTCGGCGGCGGCTGCAGCGGTTTGCAGCACAAGCTCGACCTCGACCCCGTCATGAACCCCAAGGGGGACGAGCACTACGTCATCCACGGCATCCCCGTGGCCATCGACAAACGCAGCTCGCTCTACATCGCCGGCGTTAACATCGACTACCACGAAGACCTCAACCGCCGTGGCTTCAGCGTCAGCAACCCGAAGGCGAAGACCACCTGCGGCTGCGGCAGCTCATTCTCGATGTAAAACCCGTTCACGTTTAGCGCTCGCCTAGCGAGGTGCGAGCGCTAAACGTAAACGCAGGGCGCTTAGCTCAGTGGCTAGAGCACCTGGTTTACACCCAGGGGGTCGGGGGTTCGAAACCCTCAGCGCCCAATCGTAAGTTTAACGCCAAGAGCAGGTTACAACCTACCGTCTGACGGTCAGACGTGTGCTCAAAACCTTGGTTTATTTCGATTTCGCAGTATTTCGCAGTATTCCGCGTTTTTGGAGGCACACAATGTCCAGGCGGCGAATCGAACCTATTTATCGTTTCCACAAGGCAACCGGCAAGGCGATCGTAACCTATGTTGAGGGCGGTTCAAAACGGCGGCGGTGGGGGAGGGTTGGGGCGGTTGAATTTGGCGGCGCACATGGGTTCACGTCTGCGACGTGGCATAATAGGGG
>VGZI01000033.1 GCA_016872605.1 Planctomycetota bacterium | reverse complement strand
ACGGCGAAGGCGGTGCAGTAACTTTTTCCAGTGCCGGGCGGTCCCTGAACCAGCAGCACCGGCGTCCGGGCGTGCTTTCCGATATACTCCCGCTTGCTGTCTTCAAATTCGTGCAAATGCCCGGCATCTCGAAAGGCATCCAGCCCCGCAAGGAACGCTGCTTGTCCAGGGGAGCCTTTGCAGTCGCCGGGCGGTGGTGATGTTTGCAATCGGTCATATAGCTCGTTCGGCTCGCCGTCACAAAGCCCGTTTACGACCTGAGCGCACCAATACGCATACCACTCGTTTGGGCAGGGATCGAGGGTGTAGAGCTTGCCATCTTCCAGGGGCCGGTTCATCGCCGGGAAAACGAATGGCTTGCTGTAATCGCCGCCATGAGACTCTGTTAGCTCGATCTCGGCAAATGCTTCCGTAACCCTGCCCGCCTTCTTTTTCGTGGCAACGATATGGAGGAGGTCAGCCCGCTGCCCGTAGAGCATCTGCTTCGGCGTCGGTGTAAACTCCTTCCGCTCGGCGACCGGCAATCGTTCATCCACAGTCCATCGAGGAAACAACACCAGCCGGTCGCCGTCCCGAATCGTGGACATGAGCAGGGCTTCGTGCAGGTCGCAATCGACTCCGGTGGTTTCGATGCGCAGTCGCAGCCGCAGACCGTCCTGGGACCACTTGCACGCCGCAGCTTGTTCTCCCTTGAGGCGGAATTGTTTGTCCGGGTTAGCTGCCCGAAACGCCGCCGCAAGCTCCTCACGTTTTAGCCGACGCCGTTCATTTTCCCGATTCTGCTTGGCAACTCCGGGCTTCTGGTCGGCCTCGCAATAACGCACCAGCAGCGCCTCGCCCATCAGCACCCGCCGCTCCGGTGGTTCGTGACGGGTCGCTTTCCAGTCGTTCAGCGTCACCAAGCGTTCGATGGTGACGAACTCGTGCAGGGCGTGGGCGAGGTCTTGTGCCTTGTCCTCGTAGTGGGCGATGTCGGGCAGCACGAACGGCGTTTTCTGCGTGTTTGGGTTGCCATAGATGGAGTTGCCGACGTGTTCCAGTGCCTCCAGCCTTCGCACTTGAAAGGCCGTCAGCAAGTCCTTGGTTACTTCCCGAAAGTCGGCGAACTCATCGCCCTTGCCCTTGGCTGGCTTCGGCAACTCTCCCCAGGCGGCGTATGCGTATTCGAGCGGCACGGAACTGGCGAACCGGGACCGGCGTGTGAACCATTCAGAAACACCGTCGATCTCCAACTTGCCGATGTAGTCGAACAGCCGGGCCTTGAACAACTCCCGGAACTTGTGAGGCGTATTCCAATCGAATTTGAGATACGCCGCTACGGACTGGAGGGATTGGCACGTCATCGGGAAGTTCTTGAACGTCCGCATCTCCTCATCGAGATAGCTGGCGATGGGAGAGTCGAAGGCGGCGATCTGCGTGAGGAAGTCATAGAGCGGCGGTGTGGCCTTGATGATCGTCGGAAAGTTCCGGGCCAGTGCCTCAAGCATGAGTCGCTGCTCGTAACGGTCGAAAAAGATGATATGCAGGGGTGACGACTTCTTTTCTCCGGGCGGCGCATCACTGACGGCGATTTCGACCACCGCCTTCAGCAACTCCTTCGTCCAGTCCACGAAGAGTTGGCGCTCTTTTGACACGCTATCGGGCGGGCCATCCGTCATGTGGACCACGCTGCGTCTGGCAATCGCCGTCCCGTCCTTGCAGGCAACGACCAAGGCCCCCAGCAAGTACACCCTGCCTTCGAGATAGTCCTGCTGGGCGTCGAGGTAGATGCGGACGAGGTTCGGGTTGAGATCGGGCGTGGACACCGGCAACGAACTGTTGCCCTTGCCAGGGATATAGCTGAGGGCCTGCGTGCCGTCCTTGCGGACAGAACGGCGGAAGCTCCTGGCCCGGTGGACCAATTCATCAAGTCGGGGACCGACCGGCCAGGAGGCGGCAAGTTGTTTGACCTGGGCTTCACGACCAGGAGCCGGAACAAGTTCATTCGTGGGAGTTTTGGAGGGGAATTCCTTCAAGGTTGCGAGCGACTGGACCGTGGTGATGCCCGCTCGCCGCAATTCCTCCTTCTCCGTTTCGGTCATGTATGGGAGCAAGGAAAGGTCTTCCTTCTCGGCGCTCCATTTCAGGCAAAACTCGTTGTACAGGCAACCGTCGCATTTGAAGGACAGGCAGAAGGGGATCGACTCAAACGGGGTCTGGGCCACCTTCCGAGCGACTGAATCCTTGCCCAGCACGAGGTCTTGGGCCGACTGAAGATACGCTTCAGGATCGGCGACGACTTCAAGGAGGGCGTCGTCCAGCCCGAAGATTTCTTTGGCGGCTTCTCGAAGCGGCTTGATCTCTTCTTCCTCTTCCGGCGTCAGGTCCACGCCCGGACGAAGAAGAATGCCAGTCTGGATCGGACGATGTTTGATGCCGCCGTCCTTGAGCAGTTGCTCCAGCATGAGGCGATAGAAGGCGACCTGGAGCCGGTGTTCGACTTTGACCGCCACGGTGGACTTCATGTCGCCGATCAGGATGTCCAGGCTGCCTTTTGCCGACCGTTCCAGCTTTATCAGGTCCACGTCACCCCGGAGTCGCCAACCGAGCAGTTCGGCCTCCAGGCGTGGCTGAAGGAGGAGGATGGTCTTGCCTGGGGCCAGCTTGCGAGCCTCCTCGACAACTTCGTTGTTGTTGCTGGGCCGGTCATGGGCTGCTGATTTCTCGGCGTAGTTGATCTTGGCGAACCGCTTACCCAGGGACTTCTCGATGCCTTCCTCGAAGTCGTGGCCCGACAGCGACAGTAGCGGCGTGATCCGTTGCGGGTTCACGTCGTACTCGGTCATGAACTTCTGCCCGGCACGCTCGGCGAGCCGGAAGCGAAGGAACCGTTCGCATTGCTCAAAACGGACAAATTGCGTTACGTCCGTGGGCGTCAGCCGCATCGGACGGTCAGTGGGGAGAACAGGAAGTGAGACGGACAGTTTCGGCATATTACTTCTGCAACCTGTGCATCACCGACCAGACCTCGTGAAGCGAATGCTCGTAGGCTGCCCCGGCACGACCCTGGTGGTGGGCAACTTCCGACTTGAAGTTGTCGTAATCGGTTTCCTGGGCCAGTCCTGCAAGAACCCTCATCCATTCAGACTTCTGAACGAATAGTCGGTAGGCGTAATCGGTCCCGGCAGACTCCTGAATATCGCATTCGCCGAGCAGATCGGGGAATCGTTTCTTCAGGGCATCGAGATGGCTTTGGACCCTGGCCCGCACCATGATTCGATCAGGATCGACGGGTTGGCCGTGCTTGCCGTTCCCCTTGCGGGCGCAGACCGCACTGAAAAAGCCGTGTTTGGTGAAAAGCCACATGGATTCCATACAGGCGTGGGTGAAGCCCACCGCCCAGCCCATGATCGCCACGGCCTGACCGACTTCGAGCGGAGTTTTCGGCGACCACACATCGACCCAGCCGAGGCGAAACTGCTGCCAGCGTTTTAGGGCAGCCCTCGCAGCGTCGAAGACCGCCTCACCGATTCCGAGTTCGATCCGAGTGCGGTCTACCGTGAACCCCGCAGGAGGCTTTGTGGCGGTCGCCCCGACCGCCAAGTAACTGAATTCCAAAGCCGCCTGTTCTGCCAAAAACCGGCTCAGAACGTCTGAACTCGGTTTTCGGAGGTACAAGGTTCGCATCTCGGCTTTATCCTGTTGCCGAGCATGTCCCTCGGCCCACGAAACGGTAAAATGCCACCTTGAGAATCATATGCTTGATCTAAACCGTTGCCCAACCGGGAGTTTAACCGCCGCTCATGCCGACCACGGAGCCGGACAAGTCCGAAGTCCCTTCTGCACCGACAGTTCTGCTGACGGGAGCGTCTGGCTACGTCGGCGGTCGGCTGCTACCGCTCCTTGAACAGCAGCCCGTCGTCGTGCGGTGCTTGGCCCGCAACCCCGACAAGTTGCGACCACTCGTCAAAAGTTCAACAGAGGTTGTCCGGGGCGACGTTTTGGACCCGTCTTCTCTGGATGCGGCCTTGCTGGGCGTTCAGACGGCGTACTACCTCGTGCATCTCATGTCGGGATCGGCTGACTTCGAGCAAGAAGACCGGCAAGCGGCCAAAAACTTCGCTGACGCTGCCAAGCGATCCGGTGTGCAGCGGATCATCTACCTCGGAGGACTTGGCGACGACGCCGATCCCAAGCTGTCCCCGCACTTGCGAAGTCGCCACGAGGTCGGTGAGATTCTACGGGAGTCGGACGTTGAAACGATTGAGTTTCGGGCCGGGATGGTCATCGGAGCCGGTAGTCTCTCTTACCAGTTGATGAAATCGTTGACGGATCGCCTGCCGGTCATGATCTGTCCTCGCTGGCTCACCACGCCCACCCAGCCCATCGCCATTGACGACGTTCTGGCTTATCTGCTCGCTGCGAAAGACCTGCCCAAAGGTGAGAGCCGCATCTTCGAGATTGGCAGTCCCGATGTTGTCACCTACGGCGACTTGATCCGAGAGTACGCTCGACAACAAGGGCTGCGGCGGTGGTTGATCTTCGTACCCGTCCTGACGCCGTATCTGTCAGGGCTGTGGCTGGCCCTTGTCACGCCTGCCACCTACGAAGTGGGTCGGCACCTGATCGAAGGACTGAAGAATCCGACCGTGGTGCAAGACGCAAAGGCGCTGGAAGTATTTCCGATCAGGCCGATGGGCGTGACGGGGGCCATTCGGCTGGCTAGGGAAACCCCTCTGCCGAAGACCTGATTCACGAAGTCGGCCATTTTTGATGTTAAGGATTCAGGCTTCCTGCGGTTATGACTTAATTAACGGTCTTCGTCCACTCACGGTTTTTGCATGTTGGCGATTTGTTCAGATTCAGGAAAGAGACTGGACTTGCTCCACAGACCCAGAATTGAAGAACGCCTGAACCCGTTGAGAGAGGCTCTGCTCAACCACCGCATCTACGGCGAAATGGATCGCCTTGGTGTGTTGCGACTTTTCATGGAACACCACGTCTTCGCTGTGTGGGATTTCATGTCGTTGCTCAAGGTGCTGCAACGACGACTCTGCTGCGTCGAAGTGCCGTGGGTGGTCCCCGCTGACCCGCAGGCGTGCCGTTTCATCAACGAAATCGTGCTTGCCGAGGAATCCGACGATGATGGCCGAGGCGGTTTCGCCAGCCATTTCGAGCTTTATCATCGCTCCATGAAACAATGCGGGGCCAACACCGCTGGCATTGATGGATTCCTGAGTGAGCTTCGCCGGGGCGTTCCAGTACTGACAGCCCTTGCATCACCCGCAGTCCCCAAAGCTGCTCGTCGGTTTGTTAAGCAAACCTTCAAGATTATCGAGACTGGCAACCTGTGTGCAGTTGCTTCAGCATTCACGTTTGGTCGGGAAGATTTGCTGCCAGATGTTTTTCAACGGATCGTGGATGAGTTGAATACGCAGGCTTGTGGCCAACTGGATGACTTTAAGTATTATCTTGAACGCCACATTGGCTTAGATGGCGACGAGCATGGCCCGATGGCGACTAGGCTCGTACATTCGCTTTGCGGATCGGACGAGTCCTTGTGGAAAGTTGCTGAAGAGACAGCCGTGAGTTGCCTGATGGCCCGACAGAAATTGTGGGACGGAATCTACGAGGCCGTAAATGGAAAGGGCGTCACTTCAGGGGCAGCCGAGGCATAACGGCTCTTCTTAACGATCTTCAAGTAACTCTTCCTTCAGTTTCAGTACGGCCACTTCTTTCGCTTTGGCTTCGACTTCGACGGTGATTTTCTTTCGCCGCCAGCAGGCAGGGAAGTCGGCTACGTCGATGAAGTCATGGTGTCGTTCAGGCTTCGGCCCTTCCCAGCCTTCAATCGGGCTGGAAAGGTGAAACATCGGCTCCCGGTCCCAAGTCGCCAAAGCCTTCTTCGTGGCTTGTTCAATGCTCAGGCCATCGGGATTGCAGCGATGGTGATGCACATCGTAGACCAGCGGGATACCGGTTGATCGGCAGATCGGGAGCAGGTCGGCGGGCGTGAAAATCTTATCGTCATTCTCGACGGTCAACCGCTTTCTTGCTCTGAATGACAGACGGTCGAGATTGCGAGCAAAGTCGGCTAACGCCTTCTGTTTATCGCCATAGGCACCCCCGCCATGAATGTTGATAACATCGGCTCCGATCCACTCTGCCACTTCCGCTTGGTATTCAAGTTCCTGCACCGACTTCTCAACCACGTCAAGTCGAGGAGAGTTCATTACCACGAATTGATCGGGATGAAAGCATGTCCGCAGTTTGTTCTTCTTCACGAACCGACCGCACGCCTTGAAGCGGCGAATGATCTTGTCGCCATCGGGCAAATCGCACATGGAGTACCCGCAGGTCGGATGCGTCTTGATGGGAAGAATTTGGCTGTTCACCCGGAAGCAGCCGATGCCGTTGATGGAGCAGAATTGCAGTGCAGTGAGCAGAGCGTCGGCATTCTCCATGCAGAGACGGCTCAACTTCTTGAAGGCGTCGGGCCTCTTCATCTTCCCGATGGCAGTGGCCGTCGTCGTGACGAACTTGATGGGCTGGTCCCGAAAGATGCAGCAGAGGCCAAGACGAATCATGACCTCCCCCAATTCATCGCCGTGATCGAGAGTTGCAGCACCGTGGCAATTGAAACCCAAACAAAATACGGGCCTTGAGCAACAGCCACCCAGCGGTAATGCGGCCAAATGGCGACCACGCACCAGATGATCGTCGCCCACACGATCACTATGTCTACCGCCGACAATGGCACATTTCTCAGTCCCGAAAAGAACGGCATGAACAAGATGTTCGCCACAAGGTTGATGGCAAAGGGTACGGCGACCAGCCAGCCGACCTTACCTCGGAATGCCATCACGAACACGAACCCGAAGCTGATGACGATCACCGGATAGAGGATCGTCCAAATCATCCCGATGGTAGCCGGGGAAGGCGTCCACGACGGCTTGGCGAGCGAGTTGTACCACGTCATCCAGTCCATCAGCGTTTCTCAACCTTCTGCCGAAGCTCCTTGACCTCCGCTCGCAACCGGTCAATCTCTTGCTTCAGTTCTCGCACAACGTCCGGCCCGTGTTCCCGACCGTGGATTTTTTGAATTTCCTCAGCCAGTCGTTTCTTCCCTTCCTGTACTTCACGCTCCATTGCCTGGGCCTTGTCCATGATTTGGCGGGCAAGGTCATGGGCTTCGGCCATCTTCAGATTCTCGGCTGCGACTCGGAGATGGTGGATGCGTCGGCTGGCGGCTTCGAGCTTTTCCGCTTGGGCGTGGAACTCCGGGGGAAGTTTGCCCGGCCCAGCGTGATGCGCATGGATCGTGTGGAGTTCCCGCTCCGTCCCAGCGATTTGCTCCCGCACTGCGGCCAACTCTTTTTCCGGTGCGTTTGCCTCCCGCATTTTCTTCTCTTTAGCGAGTAGGTCTTGGAGCCGTTCCTTCAGGCGATGCACTTCTTTGTCGATGCCGGGACGGTCGCTCCCCTTGGCCTTCAACTCCATTCGCTCGGCGGCTTCCAGCAGTTCACCAGCTTCCCGTTCCAGCCGCTCGGCCTGTTCCTTGTTCCCTCGCTCGGCCAAGACCGAGGCTTCCTTTCGCATCGCCTTGGCCCGTTCTCGAAGCTCATCGGCTTCCGAAGCAAACAGAACCCCGCCGCAGAGCAGCAGGAAGCCAAGAATCATTCCAGATAGGGCTGTGCGTTGCATTTTGTTTCCTCGCCGGGGCTTCGATTCGATCTTCCCGGTATTCTAGCCGTGTTGGCGTGGATTCGGCACCCGCTTACGCTTGTGTGGCGACGGCCTCGGTGTCTGAGGCAAAAACATCTGGGAGTAAAATCCCGTCGCCCGTATAGCTGGGAGAGGACTCTCCCATGCAATTCCCAAATGCCCCGAACATTCTCGATGCCGAAGCCGCCGAAGAGCTTCTCCGCTTCTTCGACAAGTACCCCGTCCTGAAGATCGCCGGGTTCAGCTTGTGGACCTTTGACGAGATGACTCCCGATGCGGCAAAGTTCATTGCCGACAGCGGGATGGACATTCTCTTTTTGGACTCGGTGCGGGTCGTTTCCCCCGAAGTCGTCCGCATTCTCGCTGAATCGCCGGTCAGCTACCTCAGCCTCAGCGGATTAGAAGAAATCTCACCTGAATTCGCCACGATCCTTTCCGGCTTTCGGGGATCGTTCCTCAAGCTGGACGGCCTGACCGACCTTTCCCCCGAAGTCGCTGCGATATTGGCCCGCTTTCCGAAGCTTTCCTTGTGCGGCATCAAGACCCTTTCGGTCGAATCTGCCAAGGCTTTGGCCCAACATCGTGGTGAGTTGATGCTCGATGGTCTTCTGTACTTGCCCGAAGACGTGGCAGAGGCAATAGCCCGGCACCAAGGCACACTGCTCACTTTTCAGAGCCTTCGGTTTCTTTCCGATGGTGCGGCGAAGGCGTTGGCGGCGTATCGGGGAAAGGTGGAGATACCCTTTGCTGGCGTATCGGATTGTCGGATTTTTGATGCCGTTTTGTCGGATTTTTGATTTTTCCGCCGATTTTCCCTCTTGGATATTTCCGCCGTAACAACATGCATTTACAGGCCTTTGCGTCGATCTAAAAAGAGTCCCCCTCTGGTTCCCTCCCTCTCCGCTTTCTTCTTGCGTTGGAGCAACGCTGCTCCTATCCGCATTTTCGTCGAAAAAGCTGGAAAAACCGCACTTTCCGCGACATCCACGCTTCCCGTGCATTGCACTCACGATGACCATGTACGGGCACGGCTGCCCCCAATTTGTCCCCAGTAGTTTGCTGCCCATCAAAAGTAGACCGACCTACTGCACCGGCCCCGTTATTGCCTAAGACTCACCTGGAAAAGGCGGTAGGCGCTGGCACCGGCAATGTAGAGCGTGCGGCAATCGCCGGTGAGTGCCAGGCTTGCGATGTTGCCGGGCACATCGAGGATCATCGCGAGGACTTCTTTGCCATTGGGCGAAATCACTGCTATCGCCGATCCGGAAGTGTGCGACTCGGCACCTCCGATGAAAAAGTTTCCGTCTCGGTCGATGGCCAGGCCGTGGATTCGGCCAATCCAGCCGACCAGCGTGTCGCCGCCGTCTTTCGCCGGAGGTAAGCCGTCGATTTTTGGTTTCAGGTCTTTGAGAAAGAAAAAAGGCTGCCCCTCGCCGAGCGTTCCGTCTGGGCCGACCGGGAATCGCCAAACGGCGCGCCGATCTTTGTCCGGTAGTTTTGAGGTCACGTAGAGCCAATCCTGTTTGGGCGACAGGGCAATGCCGAACGTGTGCCCGATCCGCGGCTTGTGGATCGTCACCCTGCCGTCGACAGAGCGCGAGCGGGTGCCGCCATCGGGGAAGCCGGACCAGTAAATGGTGCCGTTCTTGTGAACCGCCAACGCGTGCGGCGTGCCGGCATCAGGAGCATCGACGAGAATTTCCGTCTTGCCGTCATCGCGAACGCGCAAAATATGATTGGAATCGATCTTTTCGGATGCAAGCATCCTGCCGCGCTCGTCGAAGGCGACGCCGAACGGATTAGGTAGCTTGATCACGGTTTCGAATTTCCCATCCGGCCGAAGAGCGACGAGCCGTTTTTCTTTACGATCCGCGATGATGAGACCTGTCTTGCTCCACGCCATTCCGGATGCCATGAGAAGTGGACTATCGGGCACGGGCCTGGCGCGATAGATGCCCCTCGGCGTGTCGGCAGCGGCGCCGATGGCGAAGGAAAGCCATAGTGTCAGGCAGGCAGGGATTCGCATATCGGCTGGCGTCATTTCTTGCTGATCTCACGCTTGGCCGCCCAGAAGAGAGCCCGCGCGACCATGGCCCGGCAGCCCTCGTCGTTTTGCAGGTCTTTCGGGTCGTAGCGCGTGTAAAAGACGCGGCCGCCGGTTTCCTTGTTGATGCGCAGCCAGGTGACGGGCATCGATTTGCCGGGCGGACCGCCGCTCATCAGCACGTCAACATCGGGGGCGAGCTGGGTGTAGTTGTAGAGTCCGCCGCCGCACATGAACGGTTTGAAGCCGGCGACCAGTGGATGATGCTTCGCCTTCTCTTCGATGAAGACGGTCTGTTCCTTTTTGTTGTCGAAGAAATGGCCGCCGTATTTGGCGCCGAAAACGACGCGGTCGACTTCGAGCCAATTTTGAAACGCGTGACTCGCCTTGCGGAGGCCGACGACTGGTTTGCCGGATTTGAAATACTTTTGAATCTTGGCGAGCTGTTCATCCGTTGGATGCGTCCGATAGAGATTCAGCAGCATGACGTCGCACGTGTCGAGCGCGTCCAGCCCCTGTAGGACTTTCTCTTCTCCTTGCTTGCCCTCATTGCCCGCCCAGAACGTCTTTGCCGAGTAGTTCGATTCCAGGTACTTCTGATAGTGGCTCAGCTGATTGCGCGAACACGCGACCAGAACTTTCAACGGTGCCGCGGCGGCGCTATCTTTTTTCACCTCCTGCCCCGCCGTGACCGCGGGGAAGGCAACGGCGCCAAATACCAATCCGCAGAAGAGTGGCAAACGCATGATGGATCCCCAAATCCGAAGGATTACTGCCGAACAGTGCGCCCGAACCGGCGCTACATTTCCTTGGTCTTTCGCAGATCACACCCCCGCCAATGTCCGACGCAGCTCCGGCTTGCCGGGCGTTGGCACTTTTGCTCATGAACAACTTATCTCGATTTTGTTGCAATTCGATCGTTCAGTTATTTTTGCGGCTCCAGTGCCACGAACTTCCCGCTCACGCGAATCGGATCCAGGCTGGCCTGGAAGCCCTTGGCATCGCCACGCTTGATCAGCGCATCGCAGAAGGGGCGAACCGGAATCTTGTTGACGTCGGTGATCTTCGTATCCGCATCAAGCAGCACACCATCGCTCAGGCGCACGCGCACCGTGCGGCGATGCTCGCGCACTTCCTTGGGCTCCGACTTGATCTTGTGGATGGCGTCCTGGTTCGGCCCGATGACGAATTCGAGCGTCGAGTAATCCGGACTGACACGGTAATAACGCCAGCCGCAACGTGCCGGTTCGCCGCCTTTCATAACGTCGGGGTATTCCATGAGCCAGTAAAGATTTCCTTGCACCCAGTTGACGTAGACCCACTCCTTGGGTTGGAGCAAATCGCACATGTCGTACTTCTTGAGGATCTCGCCGGTTTTCTTGTATATCGTGAGCCGTGAGCCGAAGGCGGGATGCTTGACATTATCCGGATCGAATTTCGCCTGGTTCCCCGTGGGATGCTTCTTGTCGGTCGCGGCCCAGCTCGCGGTGAGCCAAAGCGCGAAAGTATCTCCGCCGGGAGGCATGAAGAGATGGCCGTAGGTGACATCGAAGTGGCCCAGGCCGCGCGGGCCGGACAGCCAACCGGAGTGCTTTTCGCTGGTTTTGGTGTCCTTCCAGTGGTACTTCCACTTGACCGTTTCCTTCTTGCCGACTTTCTCCGTGATCGGCTCAGCGGTAACCACGAATCGGCCGTCCATCGATTGGCAACCGTCCAGGTAAGCGGGCCGCGTGTGACCCGCGTAGGCCAAGGATGAAGGCAAAAGGATGACAGACGAAAACGCGGCAAGCGCGATGAATCGTTGCGGTGTCATGACAGATTCCCTGACGTTGATAATGCTTGTGACCTTTGCCTAGGCCGGAAGCAACTCCTGCAGCGGGCCCGACTGATCGAGGTCGCGCAAGCCGGGGTCCGTAACGCCGAAGCGATCGCGCGGACGGCCGGCGGCGTGCAATAGCGTGCAGTAAAGGTTTGCGAGCGTGCGATGCCCGGCGTTGCCATAAGCCGGGTAGTCGATGAAACGTCCCCCCGTTCGCAATCGGCCGCCGAGGTTGCCCATCAGCACGACAGGCCACTGGTAGCACGACGGATGGTGCCCGTCGGCCGAGTCGCTGAGGTAGACGATCACGGTGTTGTCGAGCATGGTGCCATTGCCTTCGCGCATGTTTTGCAGCCGCGTGGCGAGGCCGGCGATCAGTCGGCAGTGGAACTGGCGCAACTCGACGAAGCAATCCTCGTAGGTCCGGTTGCCGACACTTTGACCATGGCCAATCGCGTGCAAGTCGTTGATGCCGAACTCCGGGAAGCGGCCGAAGTTTTGTTCGCCGCCGCCAGAGCTGAGCAGGAGGACATTGGTCAACCCCGCGATGAGAGCCGCGGCGCCGGTTTCGAACTGGGCTTCCAGAATCGTGCTGGTGACGGTCGTGGTGAGCCGATTGCCGAGGTTCGGGGCATGACGACGAAGCTGATCGCGCATGCCGGCGATCTCATTCTGCCGGCGATGCAGCGCCTCGAACGCGGCGAGGTAATTATCCAGGTGCTGCCGTTCTTCCCCGGCGAGGGCGTTGCGCGAGCGCCGTACATCGTCGGCCATGAAATCGAGCAGATTGGAGCGATGGTCGAAGTCGCGCTGGCCCTGCCCCGCAGCCACGCTGCCGAAGAGAGTGCGGAAGCCGAGTTCCGGCGTGCAGATGACCGGCGTCGCCTGCCCGCGGCCGGATGCCGACAGGCGATAGTTCAGCAAACCCGCCCCCGACATGCCGAGGGCGACGTGGTTGAACACGCTCGGCACTGCCTGCGCCAGCAGGTGGTCGATGGTCGGCCCCAGCGGGCCCCGGTTGGCGGGGTAGGCGCCGAGACATCCCTGGTTCGTCGAGTGCCCGCCGAGCGCGATCCGGCTTGACAGCCCTTGCACGAGTGCGAGCCGGTTCTTGAACAGCGTCAACGGTTCCAGAGCCGCGTGCAGGTTCTTGTCGGCAAGCGAAACCTCCGTCAAGCGTGCCGACGCCGAGCGGCCATTCGGGTTGCGCCACTCCACGCCCGACGGGACCAGGTGCCGCGGGCTGAAGCCGTTGGTCTGTGTCACGATCACAACGCGTCGCGACGTGCGCGCTTCGCCGGAGGCGCGGGCCGCAACCTGGTCGAGTATCGGCGACAACAAAGTTGCGCCGGCGCCGAGAGTGATTCCCTTGAGCAGGTCGCGGCGAGTCGTTTGCACTGGCATCGAAACTCTCCTGATCTACGTCGCTCAATTAGCGGCGACGACATTGAGACGACGATAGAGAAACACATCGGACGTTAACAATGAATGCACAAGCGCCCTGAAGCTACCGCCGCTCTGCACATAAACGCGGTCCGCTTCCTGGAGCGTCCGAGCGTCGGACAGCGTTTCGTTGCGGCCCATGAAGTAGCGGAACACGTGGCGCACGAACACTTGGCGGGCGCGATCTGAATTCGCGATCTTGCGAATCATCTCGCGCGGTTCCTTGACCGCTCCATCCAGCTTCGGATCGCCACTGTCGGTCACGAGTCCCGTCGTTTCCAGTGGCGAGGCCTTCAGCGTGATGACGGGCTTGCTCTTTGGGTTCTTCGCGGGCTTGGGGACGTCTTGCACTTCCTCCGTCGTGCGAAAGCGGCCAAAGTGGTCGAATTGTTCGAACGGAAGGCCAAGGTCGTCCATCCGTTGATGACATTTCCAGCATTGCGGCTCGCGGGTCACCTTGAGCCGATCGCGCAAGGTGCGCTGCGGGTCATCGGGAATCTGCGCCGCGACGCCGATGGGCAGATCGGGGACCGTGCCGCCGAGCAACCGTTCACGAACCCAGCGGCCGCGGCGGACAGGGTCGTTATCGAAATTTGTGCCCCATGCGATCAGCCAGCTCGGCTGCATCAAAATGCCGATGCGCGTCTCCTTCGGCAACGTCACGGGCTGTGGCGTCGGCCATTTCTCGAAGCCATAGACGTGCTCGACCAGCTTGCGCCCCTTATTGTTGTTATTCGGGACGTGTGCCGGCCCCGTTTCAAGCTGTTTCTGCTTGTTCAGCTTGACCAGGTGGCTGACGAACGAAAGCTCTGTCGTCAGAAGCTGTCGAAAAACATCCTTGTCAGTCGCGAGAATGTGGGCGACCAGTTGGTCGGTATCGCTGATTAGCGTCCGCGGCTCGTGCGTAAAGTCCTTCGGCCTATCCTTAAACACCTCGTCGGCGCGATGGTACTCGAAGTACTCATGAAAGAAATTCATGACGCGCGCTTTGCTGAACGCTGGGTCATAGAGCAGACGCTTGACGTGGGCGGAGACTTCATCGCGCGAGGAGAGCTTGCCGGCTTCCGCCGCTTGCCAGAGCGTCGGTTCGCGCCGCTCCCCTAGGGTGAGACTGAGGGCACGCGCCAGTTCGAGCGGCGCCAGCATGCGGCGCGAGTTCTTTGCTTCGTCTGCGGAGTTGCCCCCCATCTCGGAGCGGAAGATCGCGTCGGATTTCAGCAGGACCGCTTGAAGCACGGTTTTCACGGCGCCGGCCTTGTCGCCTCCTTCGGCGCATTTTTCGTACAGGCCCCAGTAGCGACCAAGCTCTTCCGGGCTCGCCTTGCGGCCAATCGCCATGCGGTACTGGGCCTGGACCGCAGCGTCGAGTTGCTTGCGCGTCGGCGACTCGGCACGATAGGCTGCTGTGAGTTCGGGATTATTGTTGTTCTTCTGCGTGCCTGTGCCGACCTGGAGATCAACGATGGCGGCCGCATTTCGCAGAAGCACCTCGGTGGTCGGCTCGTCGATGCTGTAAAGACCGGCGTGGTCACGGATGCCGCGCTCGTCCACTAGGTTGAACGGCTGAATCATGCCGCCCGGCATTTGCCCTTTGTTGACCTTGCCCCTGAGCAGATCATTCAGCAAGCCAACGTATCCATTCGGACTCAACCGCCAAAGCCGACTCGGCGAGGCATCGTCATTCGCTTTGGCGGGGGCGCCGAAGAGCAGCTCGTGCGGAATGAGGTTCCCCTGATTGGGAAGCCGCGCGGGCCGAGCGCCGGCCTTGAGGGTGATCCAGCTCACCAGCTCGCGCGTATTTTTGTCCACCGGGCGCGGCTCCTTCGCTGGGGGCATGAGGTGATCGCGAATCTGATCGCGCACCGTTAGCCAGCGTTCCGCATCTTTGGACGGATCCGAGGGCAGATCATCGAGTCGCACGCCGCCGGACTTCTTGGTCTCACCGTGACACTTGAAGCAGTGTGCCTTGAGGTACGCGGCGGGATCGACATCCGCCAACGCCATGGATGAAGCCTGAAGGCTGAAGGATAAAACCAGAAGTAACCGTAAGGGCTTCATGTGGATTCCGGAGTACGTTGCAACGCCGTGCTGCCGCTAAAACGCTTCCTGGACCGGCCGGGCGCTGGCGCCCAAGAACGTCATTGGTCGGCCTTCGCGCGTCATGTATTCCTTGCGATAGTCGATCTGCAGTGCGTGGCACATGGTGGCGAGAAAATCCTGGGCGCTGACAGGTCGATCGGTGACAGCACCGCCGCGGTGGTCCACGCGTCCGATGACGCGGCCGCCGCGCACACCGGCGCCGGCCAGCCAGGTCGTCCAGGCGTTGGCATAGTGACCGGCCCCGAGCGTCTGGTTGTAACCGCTCTCGGCAAGCTGCGGCGTGCGGCCAAACTCGCTCATGAACACCACCAGCGTGCTGTCGAAGAGGCCGCGTTGCTTGAGATCGTCCAGAAGAAACGAGATCGACGGATCGAGATACTGAGCGCGGCGACGGATGTTGTTGACTGCGCCGCCGTGATCGTCCCAGCCGTCGAGGGTGATTTCGACGAATGGCACCCCCGCCTCGACCAGACGTCGCGCCAGGAGGAGCGACCTGCCGAATTGCGTCGGGCCGTAGCCGTTGCGGATGACCGCCGGCTCACGTTCGATCTCGAAGGCGCGCATCCTGTCGGAGTGCATGAGCTGCACGGCCCGGCGCAGATTCGCCTGATGGGCGGCAGCGGCCGTCGAGGGACGCTGGGCCTGCGACATTGCTTCGAAATCGTTGAGTAGGGCGGCGCCGCTGTCGAATTGATCGAGCGGCACGGCGGCACGCAGGTTCTCCATGCCCCGGGCCGGATCGTTGACCGGAACCGGTGCGTGGCGCGGGCCGAGATAGGCGGGAGCGGAGCGATGCAATGGACCACTTCCCAGACCATCAGACCCGCCATAGATGTTGACGAAGTTCGGCAGTTCCGTACCGGCGGCGCCCAGTTCGCTCGACGCAACATTGCCGATCGAAGGATAGGCGACGGTGCCGTTCGGGTTGTAACCAGTGTGCATGAGAACGCGGGCACGTTCGTGGACCGAGTTGCCGGTGCTCATGCCGCGGATGAGGCAAATGTCCCCCATGCGAGCGGCCAAGCGCGGGAAGTACTCGCAAAAAAGCACACCGGGGAGCGCCGTTTGGATCTGCGAATTCTGCGCCCGGTACTCCGGCACGGTAAACGTGTGGTGCTGACTGACGCCGCCTTGCATGTGTAGCATGATGCACGCTTTCGAACGCTCGCTGCGGCGTTCCTGAGCATACGCGACGCGCGGCAGCAACCAGCCCGACGACGAGCCCGCCATCACCCCTACGGCAGAAAGTTTCAGCAAATCGCGACGATTTAGCAATTCGAAGGAATTCATCGTATCCCCCCCCTAGTTGTTGAGCACAAATTCCGAGCTATTGATCAACACCCACACGATCCGGCGATACGCTTCCTCCGCCGACTTTTGCCTCGACGCGAATGCGAGGAAGCGTTCCCGTTCCACGGAGCTGGGCCGTCGCGCCAGTACCGCGAGGAATAGCTCGTCGATCGCCTCTTCGGGCGCCTTTGTCGATTTCATCACGCGTGTGACCAAATTGCCGCCGGTGTTGAAATTGGCCTCGTTCATCATCTTTAGCACGTGCGGCACACCGAGCTTCAGTTCTGTCGGCTCATCGACATCGCCGGGGTTTCGGAAGAACTTAACAAACAGAAAGCGCGACGTCGGCGGCGGCGGGGCCTTGGGATTCACCTTCTTGTTCCCCTTCTTCTTGGGGTCCACCGGCGGCGCGATCTCCGGCACCTCCAGGGCGACGCACAACGCGTCATACAACTCTTCGGGCGGCAGCACCTTCGACGTCATGCGAGCAAAAAGCGGCTCTGCTTCGGGCACTTCATTCCCCTTCCCGACATGGGTCGTTCGCTGATAGGCGTCGCTCAGACAGATGCAGCGGATCAGATGCTTGTAGTCGAATCCCGACACGATGAACTCGTCCGTCAGCGACTCCAATAGTTCAGGATGCGACGGCGCGTTGTGATCGCCGAAGTCGTTTAGTGGATTGACGAATCCCCGCCCAAAGAGTTGCGCCCAGAGCCGATTGACGCTGGCCCGCGCGAACAGGCGATTCTCCTTCGAGGTGAGCCAATTCGCCAGGGCCGGCCGAAACGACGCGCCCGCATCGAGTTCAGGTTCTTCGCCCTTGAGGAACTTGGCACGCACCTTGGTGCCGGCGTTGCGAGCTTCCCCTTGCGGTATCGTGACGATGACCTGCGTACCCGGCTTGGGCGCCTGCTTGGGAAGGCGATCTCGAACGCCGCGCGTGTCGGGCGGATTGTTCGGCGTCGAGGTTATCGAGAAGAACGCTGCCAAGCCCCAGAAATCCTTTTGCTTGTAATCGCTGAACGGGTGGTTGTGACATTCAGCGCACTGCAATTGCACGCCGAGGAAGACCTGCGACAGGTTGCCGACCATGATCTTCGGCTCGAACTTCCCCTGCATGTCGGCGTTGTAGTAGTAGTACGCCGCCTGCGGGTTCTCTGCGAAGGAACCCGAGACGGCGATCATGTCGCGGACCGTACTGTCCCAGCCCTTCCCGGCGTTGAAGCGCGCGCCGAGCCAACCGAGAAACGGCTCCGGCTCCCATTCACGTTCGATTACGGCCATTTGTCGAAAGACATTCAGCCAGCGCTCCGCAAAGTGTTGTCCATATTCCGGCGAGGCGAGCAGCTTGTCGACCAGCTTGCCGCGTCTTTCCGAGTCGGAATCGGCGAGGAATGCCTTGGTCGTGGCGACAGTTGGCGGTTTGCCAGTGATGTCGAGATATGTGCGCCGCAGGAACTCGGCATCGGTTGCCCGCGACGACGCGGGAATCTTGGCGGCCACGAGTTTGCTGTTGATCTCCTGATCGATGATCCGGGCGACCTCGGTGGGCATCCTGGCCGGGCGAGCGAGGTCGATCGTGCGATCATTTTTGCGGCCGGGGGCGCCGGCGGCGATCCAGGCGCGGATGATTTTCTTGTTGGTCTCCGAAATCTTGTTGTCGGTCTTCGGCATTTCGTCGCGGGCGATCTTCTTCCAGAGCAGACTCTCGTCCGGCTTGCCGGGAACGATGACGGAGCCCGACTTCCCTCCTTTGAGAGCGGACGACATTGTGCGGAGATCGAGATCGTTCTTCTGGTGCACGCCGCCGTGACATTGCAAGCAATGCGCGTTCAGGATCGGCAGCACGTCGGTTTCAAACGTGGGGCCGGCCTTGCCTCCCGCGGACGCAGTGAGCGCCCACGCTAGGAGTAGCGACAGAGCACCGAGATGTCGTGCCATCATCCGAAATACTCCAGCCTATCGAAATTGCCTTGCGGTGGGATGCTCACCGAACCTCGTCGGGGATGCGCCAGATGCGAATCGGCCTTGAGGTCGCGGCGGCCACGGATTTTCCATCGGGAGAGAAAGCCAGCACCGTGATGGGCCGACTGTCGGTTTTGAACGTCGCGATTTTTTGCCAGGTACTGACATTCCACAGCGACAGTTCGCCGCTTGCGGTGCCAGCCGCCACTATCTTGCCCTCAGGGTCGAAAGCGAGCGAGCGAAATTCCAAACCCGGTTCGGTGATTCGTTTGATCTGCTGCTTCGAGGCGATATCCCAAAAGACAATCTGACTACCGACGATGGCGGCCAGGCGCTTCTCCTCCGGCGAAAAAGCGAGCATGTCCACGGCGCTGGACATGCCTTCCCAGCGGCCGATTTCCTCTTGCCTGGGCAAATCCCAGAGTATCACGCCGCCACGCGAACTGCCACCCGCCAGCAGGTTGCCATCGCGCGAGAACGCCAGCGCACCAAGATTCGCGACAGGGCTCGGGAGGTTGACTTCCTCGGCTCCCGTGGACGTATTCCACACGCGCACTCGCCGAGGATCGCGTGGCGTTTGATGGATCATCGCGGCGCGTCTACCATCGGGCGACAGCGCGAAGGCGCGGACGTTCTTGAGCCGGGTTTCGATGCTGGGTAGCGGTTCCATGTTGCCGGCTGAGCGAAGGTGAATCACCGATTCAAAGGCGAAAGCCAGCAGTCGAGCGTCGGTGGACAACAGCGTGCGGTCGGTGCCGAGCTTCTTTTCCTCGAAGATGAGCGATTCCTTGTTCTTATCGAAGTCGAAACGCCAAAAGCGCCCAGCGGTTCCCGCCATGAGTAGGCTTTTGCCGTCGGCCGTGAAGGCAATGGTGCGCGATGGACAGTGCAGAATCTCGAATACCGGACGTTGACCGAATTGAGGGGCAGCGATCGATTTAGGCGGAGCCGGATCAAGGTTGACGACCGTTTTGAATCCCGATTCGACCGACATGGGCCGACCGTCGGCCTGGCGAATCACCTTGGCCTGTCCCTGCTCGACCTCGATCCAGGTCGTGTCGGAGAGACTGGAGCAGGTGAAATGGGCATTCGTTCCCAGGATTTCCGCGTGCGGCGTTGCGACGACAAGGGGCTGCTTGGCATTTGCTCGGGTTTCCGTGCGGAGGACCCCATGCGACAGAAAGAGCTTCGCAGGCCCATCGACCGTGTCGTTTTTGACAAGCCGCACCTGGGTGCCCGGATTGAGTTCAAACTTTCCGACTTTGTCGAAATCGATCACGGCGAAACTACTGTCGCCGATGGTGCGCAAGCTCTCGCCAGCGTGCACCTCGTCGCCGACCCGGAGGTCGCGCGTATCCCCCTTGGAAGAGACAAGCTCGACTTGACCATCAAGCTCGACCACGCGCGCCCTTGCCAGGACCGATTCCCGTTGAAGAGGGGGGAGCGGCGAGGGGCGAGGGGCGATGAAAAAGTGGCTTGCGAGAAGGCCGAGCAGCACGACGACCGCGCAACCGACCAGCGCCCAGGCGATGCGTGCTGGCCAATTGCGAGGAGCGGGCTGCGAAATGGGATTGGCCGGTTGATCTGAGCTTTCGCTGGTCCCGCCTCCCATCATGTCCACGAGGCCAACCAGCGATTCATCGCCCAACTCCTCCTGAAGCAATGAGTCGAGCAGCATGAAATCGAGATAGCGCCGCCGGGCCTCGGGATCGGTTTTGAGCAGGTGCGCGAGCCGTTCCCGTTGCTCATCGGTTAGCTCGCCGTCCAATGCGATGGAGAGAAGCTCCGTCATGGGATCGGGTGTCATATCGGTTAGTTTCATCCCGCTCCCTCCACGGCAAGCTCTTTCTCAATGCAACGCAAGAGCGTCTCACGAATCCGATACAGCGTTTGCCGCAATGACCCCGGTGGTCGGCGCAGCGCCTTGGCCATGGTCTCGATCGGCTCATGCAACCCATACCGGCGATCCAGCAACAACCGCTGCGGCGCCGGCAGTTTTTCCAGGCAGTGCTCCAAAGCGGCGCGGCGTTCGTCGATTTCGGCCGCTGGCCCCTGGGCCTCCATCGCCAGTTCGTTCACAACGCTTTCGTCAAAAAGGTGCCGGTCGCGCCCTTGTTTTTTCAAATGCGTCAACACGGAATATCGCGCGACCTCGCTCGCCCACGACCAGAAGTTCGTCCCTGGCTCGAATTGATCCGCCTTGTTCCACAAAAGCAGATTCGTCTCCTGAAGCACGTCTTCCACGCTCGTCGATTGAAAGAGCAGACAGCGGATGAAGCCGCGCAGCCGTGACTGATGCTTCGTCAGTTCCTGAACAAAGGTATCCGGATCCCGTGGCACTGCCATGCGAATGAGTCCGTGACTCTGGTCTTGGGAAGGTGATGGCGCAAACTCGCCAAATATCAACATCCGGGTGGGGCGAAGGGCTTACTTGTCGCGGCCCAGGCCTTAAAACCTCATTCCAGGGGCTTCACACGAATACTGCGAAAATACACGATGCTGCCTGGGTCGTGCCCCTGAATCGCGAAGGTTCCGCTGGCTAGAGTTCGGCCTGTCTTCGCCTCATGGGGCAACGTTGTCTCTACCGTGATTTCGCCGTTCACCTTGAGCGTTACCTTGTTTCCACGGACGACGAGATAACACTCGAACCACTCGTCATCCTTGGCGACAACACGGTTCATGGGCTTCGCTGGATAGATGCTGCCCGTGCGAAACGCCTTGTCGCTGCCGGTGTTGTTGATCTGGAATTCGAAACCCTTGTTGGGAAACCCCTTGTCCTGGAACTCGGTATGAAAAATGATCCCGGAGTTTCCCTTGGGTCGAGTCTTGACCTCGGCCTTCAATTCGAAGTCCTTAAATTTGGCGTTCTGGACTGGTCCGACGTAATAGAGGTGGGTTAACGGCGTCCCCCCGGCGACGATGAGCCCCTCCTCGACCTTGAACGCCTTCGGGAAGTCCGCGGCTTTCCAGCCGTCAAGCGTCTTCCCATCGAACAGACCGTACCACCCATCCTTGTCCGGCTTTGGGGCCTGAGCCTGGACTGGAACAGGGCAGATCACGAACGCGACAGCGGCTGCAAGTAAAAACCGGATCATTTCTGTCTCCCAAAACTGATGTGGCTCACGCAATCAAATCGCGAATGACCGTGCCGTGCACGTCGGTCAGTCGATGATCACGGCCGCTGTAGCGGAAGGTCAGGCGTTCGTGATCGATGCCCATCAGATGGAGCATCGTGGCGTGGAGGTCGTGAACGTGGACGCGTTTCTCGACGGCGCGGAAGCCGAACTCGTCGGTCGCGCCATAGGCCAGGCCGCTCTTCACTCCGCCGCCGGCGAGCCACATGGAAAAGCCCCAGTGGTTATGGTCGCGGCCGTTGCTTCCTTCGGTCGCCGGGGTGCGGCCGAATTCGCCGCCCCAGACGACCAAAGTGTCTTCGAGCAAACCGCGCCGCTTGAGATCCGTGAGGAGCCCCGCGATGGGTTGATCGACGACCTGTGCGAGGGTTTGCTGGCCCTGGGCGTTGTTGCTGTGCGTATCCCAGGGCTGCAGATTGCCGCAATAAATCTGGATGACGCGGACGCCCCGCTCGGCCAGCCGACGAGCCAGCAAGCAGTTGCGTGCGAAGGTGGCGCGGCGAAAGCCGCCGTTGGTATTGGCGGACGCGCCGGCATTCGGCCCGGTCAGGCCGTAGAGGTCGAGAATCGAGGCCGGTTCGCCGCGGATGTCGAATGCCTCCGCCGCCGAGGTCTGCATACGATACGCCAGCTCCAGCGAATCCATGCGAGCACCGAAGGCATTTTCGGCTCCAACACGGTCGCGATGGAGATCGTTGAGTCGCTGCGTGAAGTCGAGTTGTCGGCGCTGTGCCGCGGGGGAGAGGCTCGCGTTGTGAAGGTTCGCAAGCACATCTTGCGGTCGGTAATCGACGGGAAGCGTGACCTGGCAACCTTGATAGATTCCCGGGAGAAATCGGCTGCTCCAGTTGGAGGGCCCGTTGACCGGTTGCCCTTCACCCATGACGATGAAACCGGGGAGATTCTCGTTCTCCGTGCCCAGTCCGTAGAGCAGCCAGGAGCCATACGACGGCCGAATGGGTTGCACGTTGCCGGTGAACATCAGCCAGTTGGATGCCTCGTGAACCGGCGTGTTCGTGTGCATCGAACGAATCACGCACAGGTCATCGGCATGCTGGGCGACGAATGGAAAGAGCTCGCTGATTTCCAGTCCCGATTGTCCGTGCCGGGTGAAGCGAAACGGCGACGGCATCAGTCCGCCGGTCCGGCGTTCCGTGGTGAGCCCGGTCGTGCTCGCCGGGCGTTGACCAGCGAATCGATGCAGGGCCGGCTTCGGGTCGAACGTGTCCACCTGCGATGGGCCGCCGTTCATCCAGAGATGGATGATCCGTTTGGCCCGCGCTGGGAAGTGCGGTGGCCGAGCGGCTAACGGCGTGCTGGCCTCCGAACGGCCAGCCAGCACCGACGCTAGACCAATCATGCCAACGCCGTAGCTCGTCTGGGCCAGCAGTTCGCGGCGAGAAAGGAAGTAACTATTTTCGAAAAAGGACATTTGCGGCTCCTTTGTGGGCCATCTGCGTCATGGTACGAACGCGAACTCGTTGGTTGTCAGCAGCGAATGACAAAGCCGTTCCCAAGGTCTCAGCTTTTCGTCCACCGATGCGGCTTCGCGCAGGAATTCTCGGGCAATGGCGACCTCTCGCTCGGTCGGCACCCGGCCGAACGCCAGCTGCCACCCCAATAGCAAGCGACGCTCCTCCGATTTTTCCGACGCTTCGAGACGGGCCGCGAACGAGCGGGACATCGCCAGAACGAACGGGCTGTTGAGCGCGAACAACTGCTGCTGCGGGATGGTCGTCGCGGTGCGCTGATCGCTCGTCACGTTCGGCTCGGGGAAATCGAACAGCGTCAATGTCGGGTTCGGCTTGAATCGGCTGATGAAGCCATAGATCGTCCGCCGACGATTCTCTGGATTCTCGGGATGCAACTGCACTTTGCCTTTGGGATCAAGGTAGGGCGGTCCGCCGATCCGCGGATCGAGCTTTCCGGCAACTACCAGCATCGAGTCCCGCCATGCTTCGAAATCAAGCCGGCGCGGCGTCATGCGCCAGAGGTAGTGGTTGTCGGCGTCCTTGGCGAGATTCTTCGCATCGGGAACGCTGCTGAGTCCATACACGGCTGACAGCATGATCTCGCGATGCAGCCACTTGGTGGACCAGCCGTTGTCCATGAAGCGAACCGCGAGGGTATCGAGCAATTCCGGATGCGTGGGCCGATCGCCAAGTTGACCGAAGTTGCTGGTCGTGCCCACGATGCCCCGGCCAAAATGGTAATGCCAGACACGGTTGACGTAGACCCGGGCCGTGAGCGGGTTGTGCCGGTCCACGATGGCATCGGCCAGTTCGAGTCGCGTGAATTTCAGCTCCGCCAATGCACCTTTGGATTTCAAGATCTGCAGAAAACCGGCAGGGGCGACGTCGCCAAGCTGGTCAGGATTGCCGCGCACGTTGACCCGCATCGCCTGACCGCCGCCCGAGACGGCCGGCCCCTTCACCACGGCTGGAGGAACTGATTGATTGAGGCGAGCCAGTTCCGTCTGAAGCGATTCCAACGCAGCCTTCGCGTCAGGTGTAGTCGCAGTCTTGGCTGCGCTCTTGATTTTCTGCGAAAGTGCTGCAACCTGTTTCTGCCAGTCGTCCCTGGCCTTGTTTGCTGTCGGTGAGCCAAGGGCGATCTCCTCGCTCAGCTTCGCACCGTTGTATGCCGTCGCCAGCGAGTAATAATCGACGGTCGGAATCGGATCGAACTTGTGATCGTGACAGCGGGCACACGACACCGTCAACCCGAGCAATGCCCGCGTGACCGTATCGACGCGATCGTCGAGCTCATCGGCCACCTTCTTTTTGACCATGCCGACGGCATTGCCGCTGAAGCGCTGGCCGAGACCTTGAAAGCCGAGCCCGCCGAGCCTTTCCGCATATTCCTTGGCAGGCTCCGGAATAAGATCGCCCGCCAATTGAAGCCGAACGAATTGATCGTATGGCATGTCGCGATTGAAGGCCTGGATGACCCAATCACGATACCGAAATGCCGTCGGGGCGAGCACCGGTCCCACGGTTCCGCCGAGATCGTCCGTGTAGCGAGCCAGATCCAGCCAGTAGCGTCCCCAGCGTTCTCCATAATGCGGCGAGGCGAGCAAGCGATCGATCACCTTGGCGTGGGCCTCGGGCGTTTTGTCTTTTTCGAAGGCTTCGATTTCTTCGGGCGTGGGCGGCAGGCCGATCAGATCAAAGGTTGCCCGGCGAATCCACTCGCGATTCGTGGCGGCCCGAACCGGCTCGAGGCCGCGTTTCTCCAGTTCCGCCAGAATGAAGCGATCGATGTCCTTCCGCGGCCACATGGCGTTCCTGACTTGTGGAGGAGCGTGGACCTTCGGTGGCTGAAACGCCCAGAAGTCGCGAGCCTTTTGCCAGTCGATCTTCTCCGTTTGGGTAAGCGGTTTGCCGTCACGCGGATCCGGAGCGCCCCGTTCGATCCAGGCGGCAAAATCAGCAACGACAGAATCGGGCAATTTCCCCGACGGGGGCATCATGACGGTCTCATGGCGCAATGCCGCGAGGAGGCGACTCTTGGCGGGATTGCCAGGAACGACGGCCGGCCCGCTATCCCCTCCCGTGCGGATGCCTTCCCGCGTGTCGAGTTGGAGTCCCCCCTTGACCTTGCCACCCTTCGCCGCCCCCGAAGAATGACAGCGATAGCAATGCTCGACCAGGACGGGGCGAATGTTCTTCTCGAAGAAGGTGAATTGCTCTGGAGACGCCTTCTGCTGAGCGCAACAAGTCGCCGGAGCAAAAAACCACCATGTACCAAGGAGGAAGAGTGAGTATCGAATCATGACGGTCTCTCAGCTTGGAACAGCTCGTCAATCGTGCCGGCGGGCGTAGCAGTCGGTCATCCTGCCACGCTCGACCAGGCGGCGTGTCAGCAGGATGATCTCCTGAACAAAAGGTATCTGGATCCCGTGGCACTGCCATGCGATTAGGTCCGTGACTCTGGCCTCATAAGGTGATGGCGCAACCCTGTCGCCAAATGCCAACATCCCCTTGGGGGGAAGGTGACTACTTGCCGGCGGCCCAGACCTTCAAGACACCCTTGCTGCCGGATGCGATCCGGGCGCCGTCGGGACTGAACGCGACGGCCATTACGCCGCTGTCGTGTCCGCGCAGCGTCGCCAGCTCCTTGCCGGTGTCAATGTCCCAGATTTTCACGGTTGCATCTTCGCTGGCCGAGGCGACGCGTTTGCCGTCCTTGCTGATCGCAACCGAAGTGACGCTATCCTTGTGGCCGGCAAGCGTGTGCAGTGTTTTCCCGTTGGCGACATTCCAGATGCGTACGGTGTTGTCCATGCTGCCGGAGATTATGCACTTGCCATCGGAGTGAAACGCAACGGACGTGATGGTGGCCTCATGCCCTTCGAAGATTTCCAATTCCTTGCCGGTTTTAGCATCCCAGAGTTTGACGTTGTTTTCACCATCGCCTGAGACGACGCGGGTTCCATCAGGGCTAAACGCGACGGCGTTGATGTCGTATTCGTTGTCTGGATCGATGGTCAGCAGCTCTTTGCCGGTCTCGGCGTTCCAGATTTTCATCGTGTCGTCGGCGCTTCCGGAAACGAGGCGATTGCCATCGCGGCTGAAGGCAACCGAGGTGATGCTCTCCTTGTGGCCACGCAGGACGAAAACATCTTTGCCCGTTTTCCAGTCCCACATCTTGAGCGTCTTGTTCCAGTGACCGGAGACGACGCGCTTGCCGTCAGGACTGAAAGCAAGGGCGGTAATTCCCTTACCTTCGGCGCGTAGAGTTTTGACTTCTTTTCCGGTCATGGCGTCCCAGAGCTTCACGGTGTCGTCGCCGCTGCCGGACGCGATGAGCGTGCCGTCCGGGCTGAACGTGACGGCCGACACCCAGAGATCATGGGCGCGCACCGTCAAAAGCGAGCGATCCTGCGCTTCCCCGGGCAGGCCGATCAACAGCAGTGCAAACAGCAATCCAAGCATTCGTTTTGCAACTCCTTGCTAAGCTAATGGCGAAAGACCGGCGGATATCAACACGGCCGCTCCTTATTCTATGGTTGCCATGTTGACAATTCGTGACCTTGCGCCATTACCCACAAGCCCACCGGCTGAGCGGAACCATGACCAAATTCTGTAAGCCAAGCTTCCTGATCCTGTGCAATCGCGCCAACATCGCGTCCCTGCTGGTGCTTTGCCTGGCCGCCACGAAGTTGCCCGCGCAGGATGAGAGCTTTCAAAAGGTGGTTGCCCCGTTTCTGCAAACGCACTGCATCGCGTGTCACGGGCCCAAGAAGCAGGAGTCTCGGCTTCGTCTTGATGAGGTGACTGGTGTTCAGGCGGGCAATCGCAATCTCTGGACCATGGTGCACGAGCGGATCGCTGCCAGCGAAATGCCCCCGAAGGAGGCGCGGCCTCAACCAAACGACGCGGACAAGAAGAAGATCCTGGCCTGGATCGCCGAACGACAGCGTGCCCTCGGCCCCGGCGGTACGCGACGTCTCAACCGGCGCGAACTGTCGGCCGCTTTGCGCGACGTGACCGGGTTGCAAGTCGATTTCGCGCAGGCGTTGCCGGGCGATGGCACGGTCGGCGGCTTTGATACGGGTGCGGAGGCATTGCAAGAGGCATCCGACGCCGTCGCGCAGTGGCTCCAGGTCACGCGCCGCGCCGTCGCGGGGATTCATTTCCTCGAATCGGCCAAGGGGAAGTCGTTCACAGCCAACTTCCGCGATGTGCAGCCGGTGAAGAAAGGCCCCGATCCCTACAAGAAAATAATCGATGGCTGGAAGGAGCAAGGCGCCAACGTCAAGCTCCCCGGACAACTCGCCATCGGCCGCCCTGGCGTCGGCCTGCTGCTAGCTCCGCGCACCGTTGGCGAGCAGGACACGTTCAGTTTCACCATTCCAACTCGGCCCGATCGCGAAGGCGTGCTGCGACTCACCATCATCATCTCCGCCATGAAGCCGATGGAAGGGCTTCCCAACTCGCATCTCTGGGTCAAGGTCGGCGGCAGAGAGATCGACTATCGCGAAATCGTCGGCACAATGGAGAAGCCAATGCGCCTCGTTTACGAGGTGCAGCTTGGCGATGTCATCGTGCAAAGCAAAGGGGTCAGTATTCATCTCAGTAACAAGGTGGAAATCCCATACGCGGTCAAGGGCTACGAGAACGAGGATCGCACCAATCCCAAGGACAAGAACCCGCCTCCCAAGGGAACGGGTCCGTTCCGCCCGCTCTTCGATCGCAAGACCACGCCGCCGGAGAAACAGCCCGCGCCATACCTGGTGCTGCATCAACTGCAAATCGAGCCCGACGTGACGGTCGCCTGGCCGCCAAGAGAGTGGCGAGTGACGAGTGACGAGTGGCAAGTGAAAGACAATCTAGACTGTGCCAAGCGATTGCTCGGGATTTGGATCGACCGAGCCTGGCGGCGGCCCGTGACCGAAGCGGAGCAGGCACCGTTCCTCAAGCTATACGAAAAGCTACGCGCCAAGGGGATGTCGTTCGACGACGCGCTGCGGGCGGCGTTTCAATCGGTCCTCATGAGCGCGGCGTTTCGCTATCAGGCCTCCCCCGCGCATCCCGATGGCGTGGTCGCCCAGCACGCTATCGGCGCCCGATTGAGCTTCATGCTGACCGGCGCTCCGCCCGATGCCGAGCTGCGCCGCCTCGCCGTCGCGGGCAAGCTGCGCGACCCTGGAGTCCTCGATGCACAGGTTGATCGTCTGCTGGCGGGACGCGCCAGCGATGGCTTCTTCCGCCCCTTCGTGATGCAATGGCTCGAGATGGAGCAGCCGATCACGATCGCACAAGATTACATCCAGGAACAACATTTCCGCTGGGCACGCTATTACAAGGCGTCCATGCGCGAGGAGACGATTCGCTACATTGCGCACCTCTTTCATGAAAACCGTCCCGCCCGCGAGTTGATCGTCAGCGACTGGACGATGATGAACGATGCGCTCGCGATTCATTACGGCTATCCGGCCATCGATAGTGGCGAACTGCGCAAAGTGAAATTGCGTCCCGACGACCCGCGCGGCGGCGGCATCCTCGGACAGGCAGGCATTCAATCGATGCTCTGCTGGATGGGCGAAAATTGGGTCATTTACCGCGGCGCGTGGACCATGCGGCACATCCTCGATCAACCGCCGCCGCCTCCGCCGCTCGAGGTGCCCGAACTCAATCCGTCCGAGGCGAAGAACAAGGGAAAACCTTTCCGCGAGTTGCTCAAGCAGCACCAGCAAGACAACCGATGTTCGGTTTGCCACAAGAGCATTGACCCGGTGGGTTTCGCGTTCCAGAACTTCGACCTCAGCGGCCGCTGGCGCAAGGTCGAATTCGAGAGCTATGCCCGCGGCGAACTCGACGGCCGAGTCTCCTGGCGCGGGGTCGGCAAGACGCGGCCGGTGGACAGCGTCGGCGCGCTGCCGCGCGGCGAGCAGTTCAAGACGTTTGACGAGTTCAAAGGGCTGATCGTAAAACACTATCAGGACGACCTGATGCGCGGCATTCTGAAAAACCTGACGATCTACAGCACGGGCCGATTGCCGGGTATCGACGACCGCATGGAAATCGCAGCGATCATGAAGAAATATCGCTCCCAGGAATATCCTTTGCGCGATATGCTAAAAGCTATCGTGCGGTCGCAAGCGTTCCTCGAACAACCCTCCAAGACCCCACCTTCCCTTGGCCGGAGTTCTCCATGAATCCGAAAAACCCCGTGAATCGCCGCACGTTCTTGCGCGGCCTCGGCGCCTCGATCGCCGTGCCGTATCTGGAAATCATGGGCCGCTCGACGGTCTTCGCGCAAACCGGCCAGCGCGAGCCGCGCCGGCTGGCGTGCTTCTACATCCCCGGCGCGATTGATCGGCACGGCTGGTTTCCCCGGGACACCGGCCGCAATTACACGCTCGCGCCGACGCATCAGCCGCTGGCGCGGCATCGCGATGATTTCACGGTCCTCACGAATCTTCTGCACATCCAGGGACGCATCAGCGGGCACGTGCATCCGTACAACTGGCTGACCGGCCACAACATCAATCTGACGCCCGGCACCATCACCAACACCGTCTCGATGGACCAGGTCGCCGCCCGGCATCTTGGGCCCACCTGGCTGCCGTCGCTACAGCTTTCGTTCGGCGATGGCGTCGGCACGGCGACACTCTCTCGCAATGCGCTGGGTGTCGATATCCCCGCGACCTCTAACCATCGCAACGTCTTCGAGCGATTGTTCCCGCCGGCCGATCGCGACCAATTGCGTGCGGCCCAGGGGCGCATCGAGCTCAACCGCAGCATTCTTGACGCCGCCGGCGAAAGCGTGCGCGACTTTCAGCGTCCGCTCGGCGCCGCGGACCGCCGCCGGCTCGATCAATACCTCGAATCGATTCGCGAGGTCGAACGCCGACTCACCGACAGCGAGCGGATCCTGGAGCGAGGCCGGCCGCGCTTCAACGAGGCGGCGGTGCGAGTGCAGCCGGAGGCGCGCAACAGCATGCGCGAGCATATCGAGCTGATGTTCGATCTTATCGTCCTCGCCTTCCAGACCGACATGACACGCGTCGTCACGCATAGCCTTGGCGGCGAAGGAGGCCCGAACTACGACGAGTATCGCGACTGGGCGATGCGCGCCGGCGCTCCGGTGCGCGGCGCTCACGACGTGCATCACAAGGGGGGCCAGGCGGCGGCCGATTCGCCGGACGCACGCGTCATTCACTCGCGCGATGTGATGTTCTGCGAACTGTTCGCTCGCATGATTCAAAAGCTCAAGGACATTCGTGCCACCGAGGGAACCCTTTTCGACCACGCCGTACTGCTGCTCGGCGGCGCCCAGATCAGCAGCCACTCGGGGCGCAGCTTCCCGACCTTGCTCGCCGGCGGCCGCCATCTCGGCTTCCGCCACGGCCAACACCTTCGCTTCCAGGGGGAACGCAAGCCGATGTCGGACCTGTACCTGACCATCCTGCAGCAACTCGGCTGCCCGGTGACCTCGTTCAAGGAAAGCACCGGACCGATCCGCGAACTCTTGGCATAAAAACTCTGGGGAGCAAAAACATGAAATCGTGCATGCTCGGTTTAGGACTTCTGATCTTGAGCGCTGCCGTACCGGCAGACACGGTCGCCCAGGAGAAAGGTAAGCCGCGAACCATGACCGTCACCGGCGTTGTCTCGAAGGTGGTAGCCGACTCGCTGACCCTCGTGCAGCGCGGCGACAGCGGCGAGCGATCAACGACGTTTGCTATTGGCGCGCAAACCAAGATTCTCGTTCAAACCAGCGAAGACGAAGTGGTCAAAGGAGAAGGCGGCCGCGAGCGCAAGACCCCCAAGACCAGGGACGCCAAGGCAGCCGATTTGAAGGTCGATCAACGCGTGACCGTCAGCTACGCCGAGGCGGGTAAGGCCGCCAGCATTTTGGTCCTGCGTCCAACACCGGCCCGCAAGAACGAGGGCGATAGGTAGTACCCGACTGCTATTCGTCAGTCGGTCCATAGGCCGGGTAGATCTCCATGACTTTGAATCGATCGCTATTTCTTGTCCTTGGTGCTCTCACGATTGCGGTGACCCCGCCAGGTGCTTCCGCGCAGGAACCGTTGTTTGAACGAGACGTGTTGCCGGTCCTGACCAAGCAATGTCTCGGCTGTCATGGCGGACTGCGCCAGAAGGGCGGCCTCGACATGCGCACGATGGCCTTGCTGCTCAAAGGCGGCAAGCACGGGCCGGCGGCCAAGGCGGGCGACGCCGATGGCAGCCTTCTGTGGCAGCGCATTGCCTCCGACGAGATGCCGCCCGGGGAAACCAAGCTCAGCGCGGCCGAGAAAGCGCTCATCAAACAATGGATCGCCAGAGGCCTTGCCACGGAATCCCAAACGGCGAAGGACGATGATCTCCTTCTGGCGCCCGGCGTCAAGCATGACCCCAGGGTAGTGGCCGCGGCGATCGACAAGCACATCCAGCAACGTCTCGCCGCCCTGAAGCGCGAAGCCGCGCCGCGCAGCGATGATATCGAGTTTCTTCGCCGGGTGACGCTCGATCTGAACGGTTGCGTGCCCACGGGTCAGGAAGCGGCGGCCTTTCTGGATAGCAAAGCGCCCGATAAACGTGCTCAACTGATCGAGAAACTGCTCGCCAGTCCGCGCTTCGGCGAGCAACTCGGACGCACCTGGCGCGAATGGATTTGTCCTCCCGAATTGCCAAGTGACATGAATGGCGGCGCTCAGCCCCACAAGCAGGCGTTCGGCTTCGGCGACTGGATTGGCAAGCAGATCACCAAGGGCGCGACGTGGGACAAGATCGTCCGCGACGTTCTCACGGTTGACGGACAAATCAAGGACAATCCGCACGTCATCTTCTACAGCCTTGTCGGCGAAGGCGGCAAAGCGACACCCGACGGCTCCGCCCGCGCCACGGCGTCGTTCTTCCTCGGCGTGCAAATGCAATGTGCCCAGTGCCATGATGATCCGTACCGCAACTGGGCGCAGAACGAATTCTGGGCGCTCGCCGCGTTCTTTGGCCGCACACAGGGCGATTTCAACACGGTGACCGACGGCAAGGCGCCGCCAAACATGAGCAAACGAGGGCCGAAGTTACCGATCGCCAAGGGTGCGGAGATCGTCATCCCGCCGTCCGCCTTCAAGAACTCCGGCAAGGCCGTTCAAGCCGCATTCCTCGGCGGCAAGTCGCTCGACCCGGCCGCCGAGAAGCCGCTGCGTCCGCTGCTCGCGGACTGGGTGACCGCGAAGGACAACCCGTATTTCGCGAAGGCGTTCGCCAATCGCACGTGGTTCTACTTCTTCGCCCGCGGTCTGGTGAATCCCGTCGATGACCTGCGCGAGTTAAACCCACCGTCGCACCCTGGTCTGTTGAAGATGCTGGGCAATGAGTTTGCGGATTCGGGCTTCGACATCAAGCACCTTGTGCGCTCGATCTGCAATTCGGAAGCCTACCAGCGCACGAGTCGGGCCAGCATGAAACAGGACCGCCAGTCGATCGCGGCGCAGACTGCCGCGTTTGGCCGCATGCCCGTGCGCGTCATGACCGCGGACGTGCTCTACGATTCGCTTCGGCAAGTCTACGGCGACCCGAAACTCGACCTGCGTGCCGATGACGCCAAAGGCGCGGCGGCGATGGGGCAGGCAGCGCAGATCGCTGACCCGTACATCGAATTCCTGCGCCGCTTTGGCACCAACGAGGACGACACGACCGATTTCACGCACGGCATCCCGCAGATGCTGACCATGATCAACCACCCCCGCCTACTTTCCGGCAGCAAGGCCCTCGATGCATTCCGCAAGACGAATCCCACGCCGGAACAGACCGTCGAGTGGCTCTATCTTTCGACGCTCGCACGCCGGCCCAGCGCTTCCGAGCGCGAGGCGGCGGCCAAATATCTCGCAAATTCCCAAAACTCCTATGTCGGCGTGCTGTGGATGCTCGTCAATCGCAGTGAGTTTTTGTTCGTTCGTTGATCTCCGAGGACCCTGACATGGCCATGCCCTTGCTTCATCGTCGCGATCTGCTTCGGTTGTCGGCCGCCGGTTTGCTCTCCGGCGTCTCCGTGCCGTGGTTCGAAGCGCTCGCTCGCGCCTCGGTAGGCCGGCCGCGCGGCAAGTCGTGCATCCTTCTGTGGATGGACGGCGGGCCGAGCCAGCAGCACACCTTTGATCCCAAGCCGGGCGGTCAATTTCGCGCGGCGCCGACCTCCGTGCCGGGCATTCGCATCGTCGAGCAGTTGCCGCAGCTCGGGCAGTGCATGCGTGATATGGTCCTTCTGCGTTCGATGCGGACGGAGATCAACGATCACTACGATGCGAAGTACCTGCTCCATACCGGTTATCGCCGTGCCCCTGGCTTCGAACATCCCGCCGTTGGCAGCATTGCCTCGCATCAGCTTGCTGCGGCGAACAGCGACATGCCGGCCTTCGTCACCATCGACGCGGGATACGATCTGCGCCTCGATGGCGGGCGCTCTTATCGCAATGTGCCGGGTTATCTCGGTCCGCAGCATGCACCCCTGGCAGTCAACGACCCGGCGCGCGGGCTGGAGAATCTTCGCGCCGCCGGCAACGACCTCGCCGCGAGGCTCGAACTGCTTGCTGCAGGCGAACGGGGATTCAGCGAGGAATACGCACTCCCCAATGTAAGTGCGAGGCAGGCGGCCTTCGACCGCGCCGTTCGCTTGATGCGCTCGCCACGGGCGCGAGCCTTCGATGTCGAAGCCGAGCCGGCACGCATGCGCGAAGCGTACGGCAATCATCGCTTCGGCCAATCGTGCTTGCTGGCGCGGCGATTGGTTGAAGCAGGCGTTTCGTTCGTCGAGGTGTTCCACCGCGGCTGGGACGATCATGACGGCGCCGCCCGCAATATGGCCCAGCGCGCCCCCTGGCTCGATCGCGCCATGGCGACTCTTATCCGCGACTTGAAGGACCGTGGCATGCTGGACGACACGCTCATCGTTTGGATGGGCGAGTTCGGCCGTACCCCGGGCAACGGCGATGGCCACTTCTGCAACGCCTGGAGCACCATGTGGGCCGGCGGCGGCATCCGCACCGGCCAGGTGATTGGCCGCACCAGCGAAACCGGCCGCAATCCCGGCGGCACCATCGAGGACCGCCCGATTTCCGCCGTCGACTACATGGCGACGCTGTGCCTCGCCCTCGGCATGAACATCCGCCAGGATTTCCAGGCGCCCGGTCAGCGTCCCGTGCCGATGGTCGATCACGCCGCTCAGCCAATCCGGGAGTTACTGTCATGATTCCCGTTCGGTGCTCGCTCGTCTGTTGGCTTCTCCTGCTAACCATCCCCGTGGTTGGTCGCGGACAGCCGCCTCCTTACAAGCCGGCGGCAAACGCGGCCGAGGCCATCAAACGCATCGAGGAAATCGGCGGCAGTGTCCGCAAGGCGGCTCTTGAAGGCGACGCCCTCGAAGTTGATCTACGCAGCACCGCCGCGACCGACGAGCATTTGCAGTATTTGCTTGCTCTGAAGAACGTCGCGGTTGTTCGGTTGCGCGAATGCCGAATTGGGGATGCGGGTCTCGTCCATCTCGGTAAGATCGCGGTCCTGAAGAAACTGCACCTGGAAAAGACGCAAATCACCGATGCTGGCCTCAAGCATCTCGCAAGTCTAAAAGAGCTTGAAGTGCTTAACCTGTTCGGCTGTGGCATCGGCGACGCTGGCCTGAATTCCCTGCAACCGTTGCCAAAACTCAAGTCACTGTTCGTTACGGAAACCAAAGTGACGGAAGCGGGCATTACGGCTTTGCGCAAAACAAAGCCGAATCTCGTCGTCGTTCCTGACCGTGCCCTGGAACGTGAGCAAGCGGAGGCGGCGTGGGAGACGGCTAAGAAAGCACTCGCCGAGATGGATGTCCGTTTTCAGGTCGCGAAGAAAGACGCTGAAAATCTGCCGCCGCGGGTTGCTGAACTCAAGAAAAAAATGGACGAAGCTGCGAAGAAACTGAACGAAACCAAGAGTAAAGGCGGGGATGTCAGCGGGGCGCAAGCCGCTCTCAAGGCCGCTCAGCAGCAACACTCGCAAGCTGCCAACGCCGCCAAAAATTTTGAAATCGCCCAGAAACACCTCGCCGCCTACCGCCAACTCGAAGCGGACACACGGTCGCGCGTGGAAGCGTTGCGCACCAAGTGAGGTGGTCGGGAAGAGTCCTTCCGACGAAAACTCTCGGGGGACAAGTTCGGGGGGGCAATGCTGATCTTGCTTCGGCGGCGAGATGCTCAATCCCCCCGGCATGCTGTGGAGCAAGGAGTAGTCGGGTTAGCGAATCCTGAAAACGCCATGTTGGGGGACATTTTGTGAACATGAATCCATGCGCTGGACCGATTTCACGGCGTTCTTTCTTGACGCTAGGAACTCTTGGTGTGGCAGGCCTGAGCCTGGGCGACGTGATGCATGTGCGGGCGTCACAGGGACGCACGCCGGCGCCGGAAACCTCCGTCATCTTCATCTGGCTCGCAGGTGGTCCGCCGCACCTCGACATGTACGACATGAAGCCGAACGCGCCGGAGGAATACCGCGGCCAGTTTCGGCCCATTCGCACCAATGTGCCGGGGATCGATGTTTGTGAGCTGATGCCGCTGCACGCCCGCTGTGCCGACAAGTACGCGCTCATCCGCAGTATCTCCCACACGTTCTCCGATCACGGTGGCGGCAGCAAGCGCGTAATGACGGGCCGTATCCCGGCGACGCCGACAGAGACCGTCAACGACGCACCGGCGGTCTGCACAGTCGTTTCCAGGATGCGCGAGCACATCGATATCGGCTTGCCGAACGTCATCTCCGGCGCCGACGGCGGGCGAACCAATGTCGATACCTATGCCCAGGGCGCCGCGTATCTGGGGCGACGCTACACTCCATTCATGGTCGGCGGCGATCCGAGTCGCCCCGATTTCCGTGTGCAGAACATCGGACTCGACCAGGAGATGGCCACCCGTCTCGACGACCGCTATCGGCTGCTCGATGGCGTCGATGAGTTGCGCCGACGGATGGACAATAACCGGCCAATGGCGACGATGGATGCTCTCTACCAGCGCGCCTACAGCCTGATGACCAGCGCCGAAGCTCGGCTAGCCTTCGACCTGTCGCGTGAGCCCGCTCCAGTCCGCGAGCGCTACGGCAGGCACGCCTGGGGGCAGCGTGCGTTGATGGCCCGTCGCCTTGTCGAATCCGGATGCAGCTTCGTGACGATGGTCATGGAGAATCCGCACATTCCGGGCACCTTCTATAACTGGGACACGCACGCCGTCAATCATGACAACTTCAATGACATGCGTCTCCGTTTGCCGCGCTATGACCAGGCCGTCACCGCGTTGGTCGAGGACCTGCACGCCCGTGGCCTGACGGAGAAGGTGATGTTGGTCGTGACCGGCGAGTTCGGCCGATCGCCCCGCATCAGCCGTTCGGAGGGCCCGCAAGGTCTGCGCTTGGGCCGCGAGCATTGGCCGCAATCGATGTCGGTGCTGGTCGCCGGCGGTGGCATGCGCCATGGCCAGATAGTCGGCTCCACCAACGCGCTCGGCACGCATCCGCATGACCGCCTGCTGACGCCGAACGACCTGTGGGCCACGGTCTATCGCCATCTCGGCATTGACCACCACGACACGCTGCCCGACCAGACCGGTCGGCCGATGCACATTCTGCCGTTCGGAGAAGCGATTCGTGAGTTGACGTAGGTCAGGATTTCCAGCCTGACGTGAAGCGTTCACGGTCAGTCGATCCGGGAACAGCAGTCAGGCTAGAAAGCCTGACCTACATGAAGCCTCGGCATAGCCTCGGATTCTTCCCGCCTGCTCAAGCCGTTCGTGGTTATTGGATTGGAGTTCACACATGAACAAGCAGCAAGCCCCAACCTGTGGTTCGTCGGAACATGATCTCCATCGGCGAGCGTTTCTCGGCGGCACGTTGGGGCTCGTCGGCGGGCTGGCCGGACTTGACGCCCTCGGTAGCCCCCTCCTGGCCGGCGAGGTGCAGCGCCGGCACAAGCGCGTCATACTCTTGTGGATGGCAGGTGGATTGAGCCAGTTCGAGAGCTGGGATCCCAAACCCGGTCGGCGCACGGGCGGACCGTTCCAGGCCATTCAAACGTCGGTTCCTGGCTACCGCATGAGCGAGCTGATGCCGAGAATGGCGGCGCGTATCCACAAGACCGCTGTCATTCGTTCCTTCACCAGTCCGAATACCGGCCATACCGGCGCCAGCGTCTTTGCCCTAATGAGTGGGGACCGCCGGGATACGGGCAACGTTCGCACGCCGTCGCTTGGTTGCCTCCTGGGCCGTGAACTGTCGCAGCCCAATAGTCTCGTGCCCGACCATGTGTCATTCTGGAACGCCACCTGGCCTTACAGCGGGGGAGATAAGCAACTCGATTTCGCTTTGTTCTTAGGATCGCGTTATGAACCAATCAACATCGCGAGCAGGCTCGCCCCGGACGGCATCCGACTCCCTGGTTCGCTTACCGACGCTGATCACCGCGCCCGCGAGGCGCTCCGGCAGCAATTGGCGGCCCGCTTCCAGGCGAATCGAAATAGCGATGCGACTGTTGCCAGCCACGGCGGTTCCTATCAACGTGTTCGCGGCATGATGGACAATGCCGGCCTCTTCGACATATCCCGCGAGCCGCAGCAAGTCCGCGATCGCTATGGTCATTCGCTCTTCGGACAGCAAGCCCTGGTGGCTCGCCGGTTGGTCGAGGCCGGGGTGCCGTTCGTGCGCTTGACGGACGGCTGGTGGGATTCGCACGGGGAGAATTTCGAGATCCACGCGTCCAAGGTTCCGACGCTCGATCAGGTCATGTCGGCCCTCCTTGAAGATCTGGAGCAGCGCGGGCTCATCGACGATACGCTCGTCATCACCTTTGCAGAAATGGGGCGGACGCCGCAGATCAACGCTCAACGTGGCCGCGATCACTGGGGAGCATGCTGGAGCGTGACGCTGACGGGTTGCGGCATCAGACCGGGCGTCATTCACGGCAGCACGAACGCGGACGGCACGGGCGTCGCCACGGATCGCGTGACTGCGGCTGGGTTCTTCGCGACGATCTTCCGGGCCGTGGGGATCGATCATCAAAAGGAATACGCCGCCCCCGATGGCCGACCCATTCGCCTGACTCCTTATAACACCGAACCCGTGAGTGCCGTGCTGGCGTAATTGTGACGCAGCCACACCTACCGGAGAATCGACATGCCTCCAGCCAACCTTGATCGAGTTCGCATCAGCAAGACTGTGATCCATGCGGGCGATTTTCTGTCGGTCGTTCGCGAGCCGAATAGCGAGCGTGTGTGGCTCGGCCACGCCGATTCAAAAATCTACACGATTGATTTCGCTGCCGAACGCCCCGCCGCGACGGCCGTTTTCGAAGGGCATGAAAGCTACGTCAGCAGTTTTGGCCTGGTCGGCAACACGCTCGTGTCGGCGAGTTGGGACCGCAAGCTGATCTGGTGGGACCTGCAAAATCGCCGCATGGTGCGCACTGTCGCGGCCCACGACCGGTGGATCCGCCAGATGGTGGTCAATAACGCCCAAACGATGATCGCGACGATCTCGGATGACATGACCTGCAAGCTGTGGAACGCGCAGTCAGGAAGTTTGATGCGAACGCTGACCGGATTCGATGCGCGAGTGCCGCGCTACGACAACCCCAACAAGATCTTTTCCTGTGCGATTTCGCCCGACGGCCGGCACGTTGCCGCCGCGGACGACGCGGCCCAGGTGATCGTCTGGGAGACCGAAAGCGGACGGGAGGCCGCGCGCTTCGAAGCCCCCAGCTACCTCGGGATATCGCAGGGAGGCTATCTCTCCGCGGCGCGCATTTGCTGCATGGCTTTTTCCCCCGACGGTCGATCACTGGCCCTTGCCGGGAAAGAACGGGCCGGAGAGCTGTTTGTCATCTCCGGGCCGGGGCTCGTGCAAATCTTCGATTGGCGGTCGGGGCGGAAAACCTACGAGCAGAAAGCAAGTGGGCAGTTCGAGTCGATCTACTGGCATCCGCAGTCATCCTGGATTCTGGTCGCGCCTTTCGCGAACGGTCCCCTGTGTTTCCTGGATCCCGCCACGCCACGCGTCATGAAAGAATCCCCGGCCACGATGCCCACCTACGACGTGGCCGTCAACGAGGCGGCAAATGCGTTCTACACCGTCGGCAGCGGCAAAGCCCTGAAATGGGAAATCCCCGCGTGACACGGAGCCTGCCACCATGACAACACATCGCGCATTGCTCGTCGCCGCTCTGATCCTGGGCTCTACCCTTTCCGCACAGGCCCAGGGCCTCCTGCCTCCTGATCGTCCGATTGGCGAGGTGATCGACCATTACATCGACGCCAAGCTGGCGCAGGCTAAGGTCAAACCCGCGCCGCCCGCTCCCGACACCACGGTGGTCCGTCGTCTGTTTCTCGACCTTAATGGACGCATTCCAGCCGGCGTCGAAGCGAAACTCGCGGCGAAGCAACCTCTCGACAATAAGAAATTGATCGCAATGCTGGTGGCTTCACCGGGATTCGCCCGGCACAACGCCAATGAGTTCGACGTCATGCTGCGCAACAGCAACGCGGACGCTCCGAGCCTGCGTCCCTATCTCGTCGAGGCATTCCAGGAGAACCGCCCGTGGGACGTCATGTTCCGCGATCTGATCGGAGCGAGCGAAACGCCGAGCAAAACCAAGCCGGAAGCCTTTGTGCTGAAGCGGCTCAAGGATGCCGATGCCTTGACGCGCGACGTCAGCAGCATTTTCTTCGGTCTCAACATCACCTGTGCCCAGTGCCACCGCCACCCGGAAATCAAGGATCTGACCCAGGACTACTTCTTCGGCATGAAGGCGTTCTTCACCTCCAGCTACGATTTTCAGGGCAACCTTCTCGAACGACAATACGTCAAGCTCGGTGACTTCAAGGACAAGAAGGGCGATACCCACAAAGTGTCCATGATGTTCCTTTCGGGGACCAAGGTCGAAATGGACACTCTGCCGGAAAAGGAGCTTTTCGCCGCGATCCAGGCGGAGGCGAAGCTCATTCAGGAGAAGACCAAAGCGTACGCCAAATCGAAAGAGCTGCCGCCGCTGCCGAAATTCAAGGCCCGCAAACGGCTCGCGGACATCGCTCTCGATGAAGCCAATCGGGAGATGTTTGCACGTTCCATCGTCAACCGCCTCTGGTTTCGGTTCTACGGCCATGGCCTGGTCATGCGCGTGGACCAGATGCACGCCGAGAACAAGGCCAGCCACGCGGAGTTGCTGCAATGGCTGGCGCGCGATCTGATTGCGCACAAGTATGATCTGAAGCGCCTGATCGCGGGCCTGGTCAGCAGCCGGGCTTACGCGCGATCCAGTGAGTGGCAAGGGACTCCGCCAGCGAAGGAACTCTTCGCGGTGGCGCCGACTCGCCCGCTCACTCCCGCGCAGTGGGGCATGTCCTATCACATCGCGAATCAACCCGACATCTTCAAGGCGGACGATCCGATTGAAGTGCGGCAAAAGAAGCTCGCCGACGTCGAGAAAGGGGCTGGAACCTTCGCCTTCATCGAGCAACCATTTGACGATTTCCAGGTCGGCATCGACGAACCGCTCAAACTGAGCAATGACGAGGGCGTGCTCAAGGCAATGGGGAGCAAGCTGATCCCCGTGTTGAAGAAACTACCGGACATGCGCCAACGAATCCACGAGGCGACCTGGGCGGTGCTCTCACGGCCAGCAACAGCCGCGGAGCAGACGCTCTTCGACTCGTATCTCGAAGAGCGAAAAGACAGGCCTGACGAGGGGCTCAGACAGGTGTTCTGGGCTCTCTTCAACAGTCCGGAGTTCCGGTTCAACCATTGAGAATGAGACGGGAGATTGCAATGCGATTGGCGACTTGCAATCTGGCGGGTCTATTGTTGATTGCCACCGTTTGTTATTCCTGTTTCTGGTAGAAAATATGAAGAAGCTCATCACTAGCAAGGCAGCGGCCGCTGCCTTGGTGATGACCCTGGCGGTGCAAGCGGCCGGTGGAGGGGCCAAGCCGGCGGACCTGGCGAAGCCGGTCAAGTTGAGATGGCACCAAGTATGT
>VGZI01000032.1 GCA_016872605.1 Planctomycetota bacterium | reverse complement strand
GTATTTGACGCACATGTCGCACGACATCGATCACGAGACCTTGAGCCGAACGCTGCCGCCCAATGTTGGGTTGGCATACGACGGGCTGTGCTTTCCGTTTTGATGCTGCTTGCTACGCCGCAAGCGGCGAGTTGAGGACCCCATGGTATCGGATGACCTACGACAACGACTGGCGCGGCATGGCCAGGACCATCTCATCGACTTGCTGCATCGCTTGAACGATGCGGATCGCGCCGAATTGCTGCGCGAGCTGGAACGCATCGACCTTTCGGAATTGCTAACGCTTTTCGAAAAACGCGATCGGAAGGACGCTCTGCCGGAGCGACCGCACATCACGGCGCTGCCGAATCCGGCTCTGAGCCCCGCCGACATCTCGGCGTTTCGGACTCGCGGAGAAGAGGCGTTTCGCCGCGGCGAGGTTGCATTTCTTGTCGTTGCCGGTGGCCAGGGAACGCGGCTTGGGTTCGATTTACCCAAGGGTATGTTCCCGATTGGACCGGTATCGAAGAAATCGCTTTTTCAGATTCACGTCGAAAAAATCCTGGCCGTGCGGCGACGCTTCGGCGCCCCCCTGCCCTTGCTGATCATGACCAGTCCGGCCACCGATGCAGAGACGCGCCGCTACTTTGCTGCCAATCAGAATTTCGGCTTACCGGAAAAAGACGTATGGACCTTCTGCCAGGGAACGATGCCGGCGCTCGATCTGGCAACGGGCAAATTGCTTCTGGAGACAGCGAGCCGTCTCTGTCTAAGCCCCAATGGCCACGGCGGAACGATCGCCGCACTCGCCGAGAGTGGGCTGCTGGATCGGCTCGAACAGCAAGGCGTCCGCACGATCTCCTACTTTCAGGTCGATAACCCGCTGACCATGATCGGCGATTTCGCCTTCGTCGGTCGACACGCCCTGGAAGATGCCCAGGTCTCGTCCAAGGCCCTGCCGAAAGCGAGTCCGATGGAACGCGTCGGCAACTTCGCGCTCGTCGACGGCCGCTGCGCCATGATCGAGTATTCCGACTTGCCGGATGCCTGGGCTCAGGAGAAAGACGCGGCCGGGAATCTCCTGTTCTGGGCGGGCAGTCCGGCGATTCACTTGCTCGACGTCGCCTTCCTGCGTGAAATCGCCGACAACGCCGACACGTTGCCCTGGCATCTGGCACGCAAGAAGGTTCCCCACCTGGGCGAGGCTGATCCCAAGACGCCGAACGCGCTGAAGTTTGAGCGATTCATCTTCGACATCCTGCCGCACGCCGATCGCTGGACCGTGATGACGACGACGCGCGATGAGGAGTTCGCCCCGGTCAAGAACAAGGACTCCGACGGCGTCGATTGTCCGTCCACCGCGCGACAATTGATGACAAACCTGGCAGCGAAATGGCTGCGTGATGCCGGGACTCGCGTTCCGATGGATGGCGATGGCAACTCGATCTATCAAATCGAGATCAGCCCGCTTCTGGCGATGGACGCGGACGAATTGCGCAACCGCGTCAAGGGAATTGCACGCATCGATCGGGATACGTATTTGGGATGACTGTCATCGCTTATTGAATACCAGGTAGAGAATTGCCTTCGGAAGATTGGCCCCCTCCCCGCTCGTGGGGGAGGGCTGGGGTGGAGGGGGGCGGACTCGCCTGTGCGTCATACCCCCACACCCCGACACTCCCCCATTAGGGGAAAGGGGGCACGAAGGGCGTTCTCATTCTGATTGTGATAAAACGAGGACCAGGAGGACGCATGCTACATGCACTCATAATGGCCGGTGGCGGCGGGACTCGCTTTTGGCCGCGCAGCCGACAGCAGAAGCCGAAACAATTTCTGACACTCGTCGGAGATCGATCGCTATTACAGCAAGCGCTCGATCGGATCGAGGTGCTCGTGCCGCCGTCGCGCACCTGGATCATCACCGGCGCCAGCTACACTGCCGAGACCGCCAGACAACTGCCGAATCTGCTCGCCGAGCGCATCGTCGGTGAGCCGTGCGGACGCGATACGGCGGCGTGCATCGGGCTTGGGGCGGCACTGGTCGCGCGCCACGATCCCGATGGCGTCATGCTCGTGACGCCGGCGGACCATGTCATCGAACCCGCGCAGGAATTTCGCCGGGCCGTGCTCGTCGCCGAGCAGATGGTCAACGAACATCCGGATGCCCTGGTGACCTTTGGCATCAGGCCGACATTCGCGGCAACTGGCTACGGGTACATCGAACGCGGGACGGAACTCGCACAGCGACAAGGGGTGCCGGTCTATCGGGTCGGGTCGTTTCGAGAAAAGCCGCACGTCGAGTTGGCCGAGGAATACATCGCCACCGGCCGACACTTGTGGAACAGCGGTATCTTCGTTTGGAAGGCGGCCACGATTCTGCGGGAGCTGCGCAAGAATCAATCAAAGCTGGCCGCCGCCGTCGAACACATCGCCGCCGCCTGGGAAACACCAGAGCAGGACGACGTGTTGTCGCGCGAGTACGCTAGCCTTGACAAGATCAGCATCGATTACGCCGTCATGGAGAAAGCGCCCGAAGTGCTCATGGTGCAAGCGCCATTCGTCTGGGACGACGTCGGCAGTTGGCTCGCCCTGGAACGCCGGCATCCCCAAGACGCACACGACAACACGGTGTTCGCCAACCATCTCGGCATCGACACGCACCATTGCGTCATCGCCGGCGACGCCGACAAGCTGATCGCAACGCTCGGCGTCAGCGACCTGATCATCATTCAAGACGGCGATGCCATCCTTGTTGCTCATCGCGAAGAAGAAGGCAACATCAAGAAAATCGTCGAGGAACTGAAACGACGGCGATTGGAGAAATACGTGTGATGGTGAGTGGTCATGGCCGAATTCTGGCAGTCGATCCCGGCAGCGTTCGCCTCGGCTTGGCGATCAGCGATGTCGATCGCCGATTGGCGTCGCCGTTAACGACCTACACGAGGCGAGATGCCGCGCAGGACGCTGCATACTTCAAGCGAATCGTCAGCGAAGAAGAGGTCGGCTTGCTCGTCGTCGGCCTGCCGATTCACGAGGACGGCAGCGAAGGCGGGCAGGCCAAAGCTGCCCGTGCGTTCGGAGCTTGGCTCGGCGATGTCACGGGGGTTTCCGTGGTTTTTTACGATGAGCGGTTTACTTCCTTCGAAGCCGACAATGCTCTGGCCGACATCGGCTTGACCAAGAAGCAACGCAAGGCACGCCGCGATCGCGTGGCCGCCCAGATCCTGCTGCAAACCTACCTCGATACGGAAGTGCCGCGAGCCAAAACATGTCAACCGGACGCGCCAGCAACGGACTCCGCGACGCGGCCGACGAGTTGAGCGAGCCCTTGGCCAGTGACCGCAGACACGGCGAGCACCTCGCAGCCAAGCTCCCGTTCGAGCCGAGCGCGGATAGTGTCATCTGACACCAACTCGCATTTGCTCATGGCCACGACTTCCGGTTTGGTTGCCAATTCTTGGCGATACAGTTCCAACTCGCGGCGCACCATGCGATAGTTCTCGACCGGATCGCTGCCGTCCAACGGCATCGGCTCGAGCAGATGGACAAGCACACGCGTCCGCTCGACATGGCGTAAAAACTCGTGCCCGAGGCCAACGCCGGCGTGCGCGCCTTCGATCAGGCCAGGCAAGTCGGCCAGGACGAAGACTCGCTCGCCACCGATATGCACGACGCCGAGGTTCGGATGCTTGGTCGTGAACGGATAGTCGGCGATCTCTGGATGAGCCTGGGACAGTCGGCTCAGCAATGTCGATTTGCCAGCGTTGGGCAGACCGATCAATCCCGCATCGGCGATCACCTTGAGTTCGAGGATAAGCCAGCGTTCCTCGCCCGGTTCGCCCGGTTCATACTGGGTCGGCGTGCGATTGGTGGCGGTAGCGAAGTACTTGTTGCCACGCCCGCCGCGGCCTCCCTTGGCGACGACGACTTCATCGCCGGGCTTGGTGAGATCGCGTAGGATGTTGCCCCGGTCGCGGTCGTAGATGATGGTCCCGGGGGGCACGACAAGAATGACGTCGGATGCGGAACGTCCCGTTTTCTGGGCGCCGCTCCCAGCGCTGCCGCCTGGCGCGCGAACATGCTTGCGATTGACGACATCGGCAAGGCTGTCGGCCCCGGCCACGGCGCGAATAATGACGCTGCCGCCATCGCCGCCGTCGCCGCCGTCGGGTCCGCCTTTGGGGACGTATTTTTCTCGCCGGAAGCTGCAGCAGCCGCGTCCCCCGTCGCCGCCTTTGACAAAGATAGTGACTCGATCGACGAACATTTGATTATTGTATCAGACGTATCGGGCGTGATCCTGCAATGACTTGGAAGCCCCAGGGTGAGCGCAGCGAACCCTGGGGATCAGACGGGCGCGATGCGCGAAACCGCCGAGCGAGCGCGACGACGCGTGTCTGGTCTTCAGCATGTCAATACGCATTGCGGTGCACGAACCCATTCCAGACGGTGAGGAAGAGGATGCGAATATCGAGCCAGGGCGTCCAGTGCGTGATGTAGTAGAGATCGCACTCGATGCGTTTGCGCAGCGACGTGTTGCCGCGCCAACCGTTGACCTGAGCCCAGCCGGTAATGCCTGCCTTGACAGCATGGCGAGCGTGATAGTTGGGAATTGTCTTGACAAACTTGCTGATGAACACCGGACGTTCCGGACGCGGACCGACCAGGCTCATGTCGCCTAGCAGCACGTTGATAAACTGAGGCAGTTCGTCCAGGCTCGTCTTGCGTAAGAAATCGCCCAGCCAAGTCTTGCGCGGATCATCCTTGATCGCCCACACCGCGCCTGTCTCCTTCTCGGCATCGACGCGCATGGTCCGGAACTTGAGCATGTTAAACGTTTCGCCGTTCAGCCCGCAACGCTCCTGAACGAAAAAGATCGGACCAGGGCTGGTCAGTTTGATCAGGATCGCGATCAGAATCATCACCGGCGACAGAATGATCAATGCGATCAGCGAGAGCACGATGTCCATGATCCGCTTAATAACGATGTTGAGGCCGTAATGCGGACTTTCGCGCAGGCCGATCATCGGCATTCCGTCGAAATGCGTGGTCGTGAATGCGACGCCGGCCAGCGCCGGCACGTCCACGATCAACTGCACGTCGACCAGCGTCTGCGAGAGTACGTCGAACACGCGCCGCGATTCATGATAACGGCTCATCGGCAAGCAGATGAAGACGTGCGAGACCTGGTATTTTTCAACGAGCATCGGCAGATCATCGATGCCGCCGAGGATGTCGAGATCACTCGCCCAATGCGACGGTTTGTCTTCCACAAAGCCGACGTTTTTGAATCCCAGCCAGCTGGTTTGCCGAAGTGAACGCGCCGTCTTGCGTGCGGTGCGTCCGGTGCCGATGATGATCGTCTGCGTCTGGTTGTATCCTTGTTGCCGAAGCCAATGCACGCCCGCCCAGGTCAGCCGCCGTGCAACGAGTACAAGCACCATGGTCAGGCCGATAAACAGCAAGATCGCACCGCGTGATTCATACTGGCTGTGAAAGCCGAACGTGGCGGCCACGACGAGCAGGCCCATGAGCGCCGTGCCCAGGAAGACGCTGACAACATCCTCTCGCAGCCGGCGAAAGCGATTAATTTCAAATTGCCCGGTAAAGTAGTACGCGACGGCGCTCAGGATCAATACGAGCGGGATGTTTTGCAGGCAGAGGTCAAACGTCGGCGGCGTCTTGTCGACCGTGAACAAGCCCGAGTCGAAACGCAGATAATGCGCAAGTATCCAGGCAGTCACGGTCAGCACCAGGTCGGCACAGAAAAACCAGGCACACAGAAGTTGGCTTTTGTTCTTGACCATGACGTCCCTGTCCGTGAAGCTTTGGCTGCCCAGCAGCGGAATTTACCACCGCCCGGCATTCCTTTCAATGCACAGTTTCAATTCATTCTCCGCCTAAAGGCAAATAATCAAGTTAGCCGAAGCTCCCATCGCTACTTCGATCCATACGATTTCTCTCTGTGTTCTCTGTGCCTCTGTGGTTAGATTTCTTGAAGGGAGGAGTTCAGCATGAGAATCTATCACATCGTTCTGATCAAGTTCAAACCAGGCAAGACACATCGAATGGCGGAGCTGGCTGCGGACCTGGCGAAGCTGCGTAAAGTCCTGCCCGGCTTTCTCTCATGCACCGGAGGACCGTACGCCAGCCCGGAAGGCCTCAACGACGGCTACACGCACGGCTTCGTCATGACCTTCGTCGACGCAGCCACGCGCGACCGTTACTTGACGCATCCCGACCATGAGAAGATCAAGGCGGAGCACATCCCCGACCTGGCCGGGGTGATCGCATTCGACTTCGAGGGGGAATGACCGAACAGCCGCGCACGGAGTAAGCGGCCCAACGAGTGCCGCTTACTTCGTGCGCGGCTCCTTGACTGGCACGCGCAAGACCTGGCCGTCCTGCTCGCGCAGCATCTGCATGGCCTGCTCGCGCGAGACCTTGCCCGCGCTGAGCATGGCGGCGACTGTCCCGGCGGCGAAGGCGTTGGCGACGCTCGTGCCGTACGCGCCGCCGGCGGGCAAATCCAATTCGTCATACGCATACAGCGACGGACGGCGCATCAACTCGATTCCCGGCGGCGAACCGAACGCGCTGTATGGTTGCGGTTGGTTCTTCAAGCTCGCGGCTCCGATCGAGATCACGTTTCGCGCGTCCGCGGGCAAACCGATGCTGGCCGAATCGGTCCAGAAATCGGCAAACACGATACGCCCCTTGACGCGATTCGCATCGTCGATCACTTCGACGAATAAGCGTGGCCGAAGGTCCCAGTCCTTTTCCAGGTCCGGCAGCGTCGGTTGTCCCAGCGGCCGAATACCCGTCGGCACAAGGTCCTTGACACGATGGAAGAGCGGCGTCTTGCGTTCCGGATGTGTAATGAACATCCACCGGGAATCTACTTGTTTCTCCACTCGAACCGCGTATCGGCCCCCTTTCGGGAGCGGCATTTCCAGTACGGCTTCATACACCGAACTGGTCGGCAGATGTTCGATCCGCTGTGGGCCGCCGAACGCGCGGTAGATGCGCGATTTCGGCGGCTGATCGAACGGCGAGCCCGGCTCTAGCTTGTTCGGCAATCCACCGGTTCGGCCCACGAGATCGAAGACATCGGCCGGTACCGTCTTGGCTTCTGGATCGCGCTGGCGCAAGAGCATTAGCCTCATTTCCGCCAAGGGCACGCGATAGGGATCGTCATCGCCCAACTGAAAGTAGTCCGGATCATGCGGCTCGCGCCATTGCAGCGTCAATCGCAATCGCACCTTGTCGGGCAGATCAAGGCTCGGCTTGCCGTTGTAGGGCTGCCAGTTGAGAAAGTTGATTTCGTTGGACCATCGGCCCTGGGGTATCGGTACATCATCGGCAGAGAAACGGATGGCAGGATCGCCGGCCGTCTGCCGCAAGCGGCCGATCCAGGTTTGTCCGCGTGTATTGCCGGCGGCTTGAAACCAGAGCGGTCCGTTTGGGTCATTGAGCAGTTTGGAGAACGGACTGTTGCCGCCGAGCGCGTAGCCGCTGTGCCACGATAGCGCGTTGACCAGGATGCCGATGCCTTCGAGACTATTGACGGCTTTGAGTTGATCGCTCAGGCGTTTCTGTTTCTTCAGGTGATCCGATTCGAGCTTGTCGTGAATGTCCATGCGCTGCCGATGCCATTCACGATCGCTGTAGAGCCAGGTGTAGAACGGGCCCAAGAAGCCCCGATAATCCTTTTGCTCCGTTTCGTCTTTGAAGTCGTTGAGAATGATGCGGCGTTCTTCGAGCAATTCAGCCCGGCGATTGCGTAACTCGCCGGTGCGAGCCAGAACTTCGCCATCACGTTTGTCGAGCGTCGCCGAAAAGCGGCCTGCCTGCGAAACATAGCGGACAATCTCGGCCAGATGCGCCGGATCCACGGTGTCGATGCGAATGAGCACGATCTCCGCATCGGGGGCCGCAATCGCCGTCGCCCGAGCGCAAAGCGTACCGTGGCCATACTCCACGCCGTCTTGTGGATAACCATTGGGCTCGATCTTGGGATTGGCCTCCGTGGTCAGATCGACGAGCCGAGTCTTTGCTGGCAGGAGTTTTTTCTCGATCAGCTTGTCCCAGCCGCGAAAGTCGCGATCAATGATGCCGACCTTGACTCCCTGGCCGCGATAGCCGCGGGCGTGCAACTCCTTGAGCTTCGTCTGTTCCACGGCCTTGGCGTTGTCCCCCTTGATCACGATGGACGGATCGACGTTGACATGCGTCATGTGCGGAAAGCGAATCACGTCGATGACGGGCGATGCCGCCAACCGCTTGACCTGATCGACGCGCACGATGCCGGTGACGAATTGACCGAGTTGGCTTTCCACGAAAAACCCGGGCGCGGTCTCGCGCAACAGTTCTTTCCACCCACTCTCGTCGCCTTGCATTCGCCCGACAAAGCCGATCTGCACGCGAACTTGCTGCGAGCCGAGGTCTTTCTCTTTGACAAATCCCCACAATTCCGGACTGATCTTGTCGAGGTAAAGCTCGCCTCGCGGCGCCGGGTCGCCGAATTCGGAGATGCCGTCGGAATCGGGCAACACCTCGATGACCTGGACGACGTTGACCTCACTGAATGGCTTGGGCAGCTCATTGCGCGACATGATCGGGCCAAGCCAGCCCGCGGGGTGGTTGCGAAGGTCGCGTCCAAGGACATCCAGCTTCCCGCGAGCGATCGAACCGACGATGCGCGTGTGCGGACGTTTCGAGTAGCCGCGATGGTCGTACCCGATCGCTTCGCGGAAGCCGAGCTCGCGCAACAGAACTCGAGTCTGATCCGCCAATTCGCGCTGCCCGGCCGGGGGGAGATTGCCTACCAATTCGAGCCGGACGAGCACCTGCGCATCCACTTCACCCGGCAAATCGAAACCGTCCGGAACGAGCATCAGCGATTGCACGACCGGAGATTCCAGCGCCTTCAGCGCGTGCTTTGACGGAATCGTGCCTCGCCTGTAGTTCTTGCTTCGATCCTCCCGATCGGTATTGGGCCGCTTCTGCAGCGGCGGGTCGAACTCGAAATCGAGCGACTGCAGATGCCGCTCCAACGCGTCATACGCGGCGACATGCAGATCGCGCGGCGCCGGGATGTGATAGCGCACCGTGGCCTTGTATTTCGCAGGCGGCGCCGGATTGGGCGGCAACTGCCCCAACGCCGGGATCGCCCAGGTCATGCCGCCTAAAATCAACACAATGCGCGCGCAGTGGATCATGTATCCAGTATGACACAAGGTGAGCCGATGGAAAACACTTTTTCCATGCGCAACTGAAAATGTCGCGAGCCGATTATTCCGGCCGCGCGGCATGATCGGCAAGGTCGCCGGTTTCGCGATACAGATGATCCCCTTTGCTCCCAGCAGGTCACAACGTCGACCGTCGGGTTGCCAGCGGATCGACTCGATTTTGCCGATTTTCTTCATTGTGTCATGTGCCGCGGAATGATACCATCTTGTGTAGGATTACGTGGAGAGTCCGCGTGAAGGGGGGCAGACATGTTCACGATTGGCGACAGTACGGTTCGCAATTGCGGCGGGATCACGCGGCGAGAGATGCTGCGCATCGGCGGGTTGAGTCTCGCCGGCTTGACGCTGGCCGACCTCTTTCGATCGGCTCACGCATCGCCGGACCGCGAACGGCGCGAGGCGGCGTGCATCTTTCTTTGGCTCGACGGCGGGCCGAGCCATCTCGAGACATTCGACCCGAAGCCGGAAACGCCTGACACGATTCGCGGACCGTACGGCGCCATTCCGACCAACGTGCCGGGCATTCAGATCGGCGAGTTGTTGCCTCGACTTTCGCAGCACATGGATAAGTGCGTGCTCGTGCGCTCGATGAACCATGGCATTGACTCGCATTCACCCGTGCCGATGCTCACGGGCTTCGCAGGCGAAACGACATCCTACGGCGCGGTCATCTCGCGTATTCAGGGTTATCGAGGCAACATGCCGCCGTATGTGCACGTCGGCTCGCGTCTGGGCGTGGGAGGCGGCCGGCTGGGCGCGCCGTACTTCCCCGTCGAGATCGCGGATCCGACCGGCAACCGCGTGCAGCTGCCACAGTTCGCACTCTCCGCCGACATTCGTGCCGATCGCTTCACGCAACGCCGCGAACTCTTGGCTGCCATCGATCGCTTTCGCCAATCGGCCCATGGCAACCAGGCGATCGAGCGGATGGATCAATCGTATCAACGCGCCGTCGACATCCTGACGTCGACGCAGGTGCGCGACGCCTTCGACTTGTCGCGCGAACCGGCCGCGCTGCGCGAACGTTACGGCGCCAATCTATTCGGCCAGTCCTGCTTGCTGGCACGCCGACTCGTGCAAGCGGGGAGCCGATTCATTCAAGTGAAATGGTACGACGGCCCAGCCTGGGACGCCTGGGACGTTCACGGCGCCGACCTGGGCGGCATGGTGCGTATGGAGCAACACCTCTGCCCGCGGCTCGATCAGGGTTTGTCCGCCCTGCTCTCCGATCTACACGATCGCCGCATGCTGCGTTCAACGCTCATCGTGGTGGGCGGCGAGTTTGGACGCACGCCGAGGCTCAATCGCTCCGGTGCCCGCGACCACTTCCCGTATTGCTTCAGCTACTTACTTGCCGGTGGCGGACTCGAAGGCGGCCGCATCGTCGGTTCCAGCGACCGCACCGGCTCGCGTCCCGCCAACGTACCCGTCAGCCCAGCCCAATTCGCCGCCACGCTCTACCGACTCGTCGGCATCGACACGACGGACGCCCGCATGCGCCCGTTCCTTCGCGAGGCCCTGCCGGTGCAGGAGATCGTGGGGTAGGTGGTTCATTCATGAACGAAAGGAATTGTCATGACAGTCCAGCCTCGATACTCGATCGATGAAATCGCCGAACGCGGCACAGCGCTGTATGAAATGACGATTCGGCCTTTGGTCGAAGCAGGCAATACGGGCCGCTTCCTGGCAATCGACGTTGAGTCAGGTGAATACGCGGTTGCCGACCAACGATACGATGCGTGCAAGGTGTTGCTTGACAAAAAATCGGATGCCCAAATCTGGACAATTCGTATCGGGCACGTCGCGGCAGCACGATTCGGGTTTTGCGATACGCGGGAAAAGCAATGATCACCGGGATCGTTACGCCCAGTCTCGCTGCAGTCGTACGGCTACACATTGAAGATGCCAATGGCCAGACTCAGGCAATCGACGTCAAAATCGACACGGGGTTCTCCGATTTCATCTGTTTGCCGCTGGCGACCGTTGCCGCACTGGGACTGGTGTTGACGACGCATGAAATTGTGGAGATCGCTGACGGTAGTTTTGTCCGCGTGCCTGTGTTCTCAGGAGTCGTCATCTGGGACGGCAAGCCGCGCAGAATCGATGTCCACGCGCTTGGCAAACAGAATCTCATCGGCATGGCCATGCTTGCCGGGCATGACCTGGCAATCCGCGTGCAAGACGGCGGCGCTGTTTCCATCCACCGTGTTCCCTGACAGCAGGATCATTTCATGACGCGATTCCTCTTCGCGATGTCGATGGCCATCCTTCCAGTCATCGCGCTCGCCCAGCAGCCGACCGCCGATGCGCCCAAGCGATTGCTTGTTGCGTTCTCCTCCTACCGCGATCGGCCCAAGCATGCGCAAGTCTACTTCTATGAGCACGACGGCGTCTCCAAGGGCAAGATCGTCGGCTCAATCGACACCGTCCCGAATCGCCAGGACTACCATCCGATCCTCTCGCGGAACGGCAAGATTTGCGTCTTCGCCTCGGAACTAGAGAATCAAACGAGCAAGATCTTTGTTTACGACCTGACCCAGAAAAAACTCATCACGCCGGCAAAACTCAACGACTCGACCGGTGCGCTATTGCATCCGACGATCAACGCCGATGCCAGTTTGATTGCGTTTGCAGCATGGGATCGCAAGGGGGCCGGCCAGCGCTGGGCGGTTCAGCATTACGACCTGGCTGGTCAGAAGATCGTGGACACGCTGAACCTCAACATGCCGAAAGCCGACGAACGCATGCCGGCCATGAGCGCGGATGGGCACTGGCTGGCGTTCGTCTCGAACCGCAAGGGAGGCGTCGGCGGCGCGGACATATGGCTCTACGATCGCAAGGGACCAAAGGCGCTGGCGATACCGGAGATCAATTCGCCGTTTGCCGACCTCTCGCCTTCGCTGTCCGCGGACGGCAACCTGGTCGCCTTCGCGTCCGATCGACCAAGCGGAATGGGTGGTCGCGACATTTACCTTTTCGATCGCAGCAAGAAGATGTTTCTGCCGTTGCCCGGCGTCAATTCCGTGGCCAACGAACAAACGCCGTCGTTGAGTCCGGATGGTCGTTATCTGGCATTCGTGTCCGAGAGAATCGAGGGCGAAGGAGAGCGCGACATCTTTTTGTACGATCGCATCGCGCAAAAGCTGCTGCCAACGCCGGGCTTAAATTCCAAGCGAGAGGATTTCGATCCATGCGTGATCGTCCTGGACTGAGCAAACTTCTCCGAGCGCGATAGCTGCGGACGAGTTCATTCCCACGCGCCGAAGCGTTCGCGGAACGTCGGCGTCTGTACAACGTCAACGATCATGCGCGACAGCCGGAACTGGTGTTTTGCCGCGTTTTCGGGCACATCCTTCAGTTCAGCACGGGCACGATCATCTAGGAGCCGGCCGAGGGCAAATCGCTGTATCCTTTCAGCCAGCGCTCGCGCGAACTTGCTCGAGTGATTCTTCAACAAATAGGCCTTCAAGTCCCCGAGGCCGTTCAGGACAACGCCATCCGCGATATCGCCAAGCGGGACGGCTTTTTCATAGCCGATCGAATCGCGCCAGGCGCCGTGCCGATCAAGATGGTCCATGGCGATTCCCATGCCGTCTAACTTACGGTGACACTCGGCACAAGCGGGGTTGGTGCGGTGCGCCGCAATTCGCCGGCGGCGATCCAACATCCCGCCCGAACCGGAAAGCTGATCGAATGCCTCCAGCAAGCCGGCCGGCGGTCGAATCGGCGCCTCTCCCAAAAGGCTCTCGGCAATCCACTTGCCGCGCCGCACGACACTATCATCCAGGTTAGCCGAGACGATCGTCAATACACTCGCCTGCCCCAGCAATCCTCCGCGCGTTTCGCGATCCACGGAGATCCGTTGCATCTTGTTCCCTTTGACACCGGCAATCCCATAATGGCCGGCGAGGACTTCATCCACATACGTAAAATCGCCGTCGATGAACTCGAGTACCGACCGATCCTCCCGAACCATCGCCGCGAAGAATTCTTCGGTTTCCCGCCGCATGGCACGCTTGAGCTGCGCATTCATCTCCGCCGCGACTTCTTCAAGTTTGCTCAACGAGAGCCAGTGCTCTGCAAAACCGACGGCAAATGCTCGCGAACGAGGATCACGCAGGAGCCGAAGCGTCTGCTCTTCGAGATTCTCCATGAGATCTCCGGTCGCGGCTAACGTCATGAACTCATCGTCAGGTCCCGTTCGCCATAAAAAGAACGAGAGCCGGGCGGCAAGTTCGAATGGATTGGACGTTTTTGGCGCCTTGGACTCGACCCGGAACAAGAAACTCGGCGACGTCAACACTTCAGTCATGGCGGCTTTGAGCCCGTCATGATAGCTGGCTCCGCCACTCTCGGCTTGCTCAAATACTCCGGTCAGGCGATCGACTTCCTCCACATCAGCTATCTTGCGATAGGCGCGCCGGACGAAATTCGTCAGGACGAGGCGCGCTTGCTCGGATGATCCGCGACTACAATCACGCGAGAAGAGCGATACGCGCTCGGAGGAGATGGCCTCCCTACCGTCGCCTTCTTCATCGTTGACTGCGTCTTGCGTTTCCCCTTCAAGCTCCGCGGCAATGGCGTCGTCAATCGCTTGTTCCGCGGTCCCTCGATAGGCTGCAGCGAGACTCGCCGGCAACTCCGGCACCGTTTCGCACGGGGACCACCGAGCCTCGTCTTCGGGAAACTTCGCCTTGAACCGAGCCTTGACTCCTAACAGATCGCGGATGACGTTCGCGTATTCGATCCGCTGCAGCCGACGCGCCAACATGGGGCCGGTCGCCGGCTTTTTCTGAAGAACCTCTTGCTCAATCCACGCAATGATGTGCTCGCGTTCGATCGCCGTCGGCTGTGGAAAACGTCGAGGTGGCATTTTGTGATTGCGAATGCGATCTACGACCTCGAGCCACTCGCTGCGGTGACGCCGCATGGTATCCAGATCAAGCGCGTTCTCATCCAAGTCCATTCCCGATCGCCCGCTTTGATGGCAACTCCCGCAGTACATCCCCAACGCCGCGCGCGCCTTCGTTTCCAGCGGCATGTTGGGATCGTCAACGAATGCGACAGTCGGCGCCTTTACTGGCTGCATCCATACAAAAGTATGAGCAACGACACCGGCCACTCCAACGAAGAACAAGCACAGATAAGGGAACTCAAGGAGATTTCGAAATCGTCGCATCGTTTGATCCTTTGCTTGATGCATCATGGGTGTGCGCAGCACCAGCATGATGGAACAAAGTTTAGCGTGCGACGCGTGAGTACCCCATGAGGGGGTGATGAGATTTGTGTAATGAGGAAATGAGCCAAATTCCTAATGAACCGTGCGTGACATGATTACGTTTTCGTCACGTTTTCGCGAAGTGTTATTAATCTTCGATGTCCTTCTCAATCAAGGATTTTGAACGATGAGCGCGCGACGCATCCTTCTTACCGGCGCCACAGGCAAGGTGGGCCGCCGCTTCCTTGATCGCCTTTGGGCCGATTCTCGCATCTGCGCCGACGCCGTCCGCGCGCTCTGCCACACCCGCACGCTAGTGCCAAACCCACGCCTCGAAATTGCCCGCGGCACCATCGCAGATCGTGAAACGGTGCGCCAATCGATGGTCGGCGTCACTCATGTCATTCACCTCGCCACCTGCAAGGAGAATCCCGAGGACATCATGGATGTTGCCGTCAAAGGGCTGTTTTGGCTGCTCGAAGAATGCCGTTCGAGTAGTACGTTTCGCCAATTCATCCTCATCGGCGGCGACGCCGGCATGGGACATTTTTTTTACCCGCATCCCATTCCCGTCACCGAAACGCAATCGCATTCCGCGTACCCTGGCTGCTACGCTCTCTCCAAAGTGCTCGAAGAAGTCATGGTGGAGCAGTACGCAATCCAATACACCCTGAACGTCTGCTGCCTGCGTGCCCCCTGGATCATGGAAAAGGATGACTTCAAGTACCAACTTTCGTTTGGCGAGGACGTCTTCGGCGGACCGCGCTGGCGCGACCTTGTCGGGCCTGCCCGGGCTGACGAATTCGTCAAGACCAACACCGTCCCCGTCATGCTCGATCCCGACGGCGAACCGGTATTGCGCAACTTCGTCCACGTCGACGACCTCATCGAAGCCATCCTCTTGGCTCTCGATCATCCAAGGGCGAGCCAGCAGACCTTCAACATTTGCATGGACGAGCCCGTCAACTATCGCACCCTCGCCGAGCATCTCAAGGCGACGCGCGGCCTGCCGTCTGTCGAGATCCGCACCCCGTTCCGCTCGACCTGGCTTGACAACACGAAAGCGAAGTTCCTGCTCGGCTGGCGTCCGAAATACGATCTGAAGCGCATGACCGATGAAGCGTTCGATTATCAGCGCGGCGCCGACGACCCACGCAGAGTCTGGTATCCGGGCTGAACGACGCCGGCACGAGCCATAGACGTCCGATTGCCAGAGCCGCGAGCCATTCGGATCCCACTTCAGGAAAGCGAGTGACGGCTGAGATTATCCGGCGCCAAACGGTCGCGGCGCAGGTGAAGCCTCACCCAAACGCTGACGTTCCACCGCAAACACCGAAAAAAGAGAGCTCTCAAATGGCGGCACAAAAGAAATGCTAACCGGCCCGCGTGTGCGAACCTCCGTGTGCCCGCAGGTGTCCCATCGCCCAGGGACGCTTGCGCCAGGTGCACACGGCACGTTGCCAGCATGATGCAAAGGCGAAGCGGCGTCCCTGTGGACAATACTCATGGCCGCACGCCGATTTTCTTGCAAGCCGCCAAGCGATCTCTGCACACAGCTGTCTGCCGAGGACGGGGTCGATCCTCGCTACGCATCGCGCGACGCGCCGATCAGGGTCGCCAACCGCAAAGCGCTGCAACTCTGCCGTCAGGTAGAGCGAACGCTGAGCGTTTGTCTCGAAGGCAGGGTCCTGCGCGATCTGACTGTTCATTCCGTTGCCCCGGCGCCGGATACGCGCCGGCTCCTGGTCCGATTCCTTTACCACGGCACCGAACCCATCGCCACGGCGCTCGCTGCGCTCACCGGGTTCTATCCACGACTCCGTGCTGAAATCGCCAGGGCCATCCATCGCCGCAAAACACCAGAACTCGTCTTCGAGATCGTTGCGGGCTCGTAGGTACGCCCCTACCCAAAGCACTCCCGATACAAAAAACCATGTGCGAGACCTTGGCCAAGGGCTAGACTCGATAGTAAAATATGGTGGCAGTGCTTTGTCAAAGCTAAAAAGACGAGTTGGCAATTCCGTAGGACGGCTCTCCTGAGCCGGCCCTGTTGTGCTGGACGGCTCGCCAGAGCCGTCCTACAACCCGGCGTTCTAGCTGTGGCAGAGCAGTAGCTTGAGCGCACATGATGTCGTCACGCCGAGATCACCTCAATCTCAGGGCTGACGGCATCGGGACGACCGTCGTCGTCGGACGCTCGAGAGCAAGGAATCCGCAATTGCCGGAGTGGCGGAATTGGCAGACGCGCCAGGTTGAGGGCCTGGTTCCTGTAATGGGAGTGCAGGTTCAAGTCCTGTCTCCGGCATTCAAGTGGCTCAAGGACTTACGTCGAACAGGCGTAAGTCCTTTTGCATTTCAAACCCCTCTTTTAGACCCATTTGGGGACAAATTGGGGACAACCAGGATGATGCGTTGCCTTTGCATCGCTTAACCCGGCGATCCGCCGGATTTACCATGCATCCGAAAGGCAACGATGGCATCGCTTAAGCTCCGGTCTGACCGGTTTCGCATTGTCTTTCGCATCGGCGGCAAGAAGCTCCACGCTTCCCTCAAGACCACCGACCGCAAAGAGGCAGAAGGTTGCTTGGCCCGCCTTGAAGAGAACCTCCGCCTTGTCGAGCGTGGGCGACTCATCCCGCCCGCGGACGCCGACATTCCGACATTCCTTCTCTCCGACGGAAAGATCGCCGAACGGTTTCACCTGCCAGTGCAAGAACAAGCGCTCACCCTGGAAGCGGGAGTGTGGAAGGTACGCCGAGCCACGACTGCGGCGCTCACGACAAGGCCCACCGCCACGGCCCCGGCTGCGGCCACGAAGCAGTACCGCTCGGCGACCACGTCGATTACCTGGTCGCCGGCCACTTGCATCACCCACACGGCGACCACTGCGACGATCACGGCAAGGTCCAAACGGTTTGAGCGGTCGCCGTCCGCGGCACGTCAGTCGTTGGTCTCCGCGCCGCCGAGCGCGACGAGGGCGGCTGGGGTGCCGCCGACGTTGAACGTGGTGACGACTTCGAGCGTCTTGAGAGACAGCACCGAGATGGTGCCGTCGCCGGGGTTGGTGAAGATCCCGAACTGCCTCTCGGCGTCGAATGCCATGTCGTGATGGCCGAAGTGACCCTCCACGGCGCTCTTGCCGACCTTCAGAGTCTTGACCACCTTGGCGTCGGAGCAGTCGCCGTCGCAGTTGGGGTCTAGTGCGATGATCTCCAGGGCGTCCTCGACATCGACGCCCTTGGCGTGGTCGTGAAAGATGAACGCATACGCCTTGCCCTCGGACGTGACGGCGACGCGCGGCGTGACCGCCCGGGTTCCTTTCTTCACGCCCAGCGCCAAGGAGATCGGCTTCGGCTCGGCCTTCTTCGCGTCGAGCAGGACGAGGGCGCTGGTCGCCTCCTTGCCGGTGACGAACAGAACGTGGTGGCTGTGGTTGACGAACGCCCCGGTGCGGCGCGCCTTTTCACCGTCCTTGCCGAGGGAGATGTAGTTGACCTTCACGTCGTCTGCCTTGAGCCTCAGGGCGGTGTCGACCTCGACATAGCAGATCCCGTCCGACGGCGCGAAGAACACTCTGCCCGAATTGGCGATGGCTCCGTGGATGCTGCCAGTTGGCAGGTTGAAGGAGTACTTCGGTTCGCTCTTCTCCGAAGTCGTTACCGGCGTGACATCGACGCGGCCCTTGTTCGGCCCTCCCCCGTCGATCCAGGCCGAGTAGCCGACTTTGTCGTCCACGACGGCCAGCGTAATGTGGTTACCGCCGCCGACGAGGAAGCGCGGTTTGCCCTTGCTCCCGTCCTCGTACTCCTTGGGGTCGATGCGCGTGTAGCCGTTGAGCTTGTCGTTGGCCAGGAAGAAGCGCCCGTCGTAGCGATAGAGGTGCGCCGGGTTGCCCTGACTCTTGTCCAGGCGGCTGTCGATCACCTCGGGCTTCTTCTTGAACGTCCAGTGGCCGTGGTCGCCGTGGTCGATGTAGCCGACGCCGGAGCGGACCAGCACCCAGCCGCTCTCAGCCTTGCCGTCCTCGTCGTCACGCACGCCGACGCACACCAGCCCGCCGCTATCGGCCATCTGGACGAGCTTCTGCTTCGCCGGGTTGAGTTTCTTGAGCCCTTCGACGGCGGCCAGTTCGCCCAGCGTGAACTCGTCCTTCTCGCTGACTTTCAGGTCGGCCCACCGGAGCGAACACGTGTCCAGATCCTGGACGAACAGCCGCGCGAACGGGCGAACCGACATCGCCTTCCTCGGCTTCTCGCCGGAGGTCTTGTCTTCGCGAGTGGCCACCGCGCCCGAGCGGTTGCAGGCGGTCGCGCCGGTCAGGGCGACCCCGACCAGCGCCAGCAGCGAAAGTCGACATGCCAGTCTCATTGAGTATCTCCCCGGTGTCACTTCTTGGCCTTGGGTTTTTGGACGCAGATGAGTTCGGTGCCGGTGCGGACGACGAACGTGCCGTCCACCACCGCCACGCCGTAGACGACATCGCCGACCGCCGAATAGCGGATCGCTTCGAGTTCTTCCTTCGGGAGCGGCGGACCACCGCCCGGCCCCTTGCCCTCGGGCGGCTTCGGCAGGGTCGCGGCGGCCTTCTCCTTCGCTTCGTCGCGGCGCTTGGCGAAGTCGGCGGCGGACCAGAAGCGGTTGGACGCCACCTTGTCGAAGTCCGGACCGGCTTTCAAAACGGTGGTCACGCCGTCCTTGCCGAAGAAGTAGACATGATCGCCGGCCCCGACCGGAGTGGCCCAGCACTGGTTGTCGAGCCGTTCGGCGTACTTCTCCTCGCCGGTCTTGAGATCGACGCAGTGGACGATGCCGGTCTTGGTGACGAAGTAGGCGTGGCCCTTGAGGACGAGCGGGCTGGCGTGGTGCGCGATCGCCTTCTTCCCGTCCCACACTCGCTCGAACGAGGTCTCCTCGCCCTTCACGACCAGCCGCAGACAGCCGTTCGACTTCGCGGACGCGGCGAGGTCCGGCTTCATCCGGTTCTCGCCGGCCCCGAGAACGATCACGTCACCCAGCACGACCGGGGATGGAATGTTGTTACCTACCAGCCCTTCGAGCGTGGCGAGTTCTTTTCCAGTGGCCGCGTCGTAGGCGGTCAGCGAGCCGCTGCTGCTGACAAGGACGGTTGGCTTGTCGTTGAGGGTGCAGACGACGGGCGAAGTCCACGACGCGCGGCTCGCCCGGTCGGCCTTCCATATGTTCTTGCCGGTCGCCTTGTCGAGCGCCACGAGGTACGATGGGCCGAGGTCGTCAATCAGGATTACCACGGCCTTTTCGGTCTGGGCCGGAGAACTGCCGACGCCGTGATTGTTCTTGAACGCTCCGTAGTCCTTCGACAGCGAGCGATTCCATTTCACTTCGCCGGCGTGATCCAGGGCAATAACGTCGCCTGACTCGAAAAAGGCGTAGACCGCATCCTTGTCCACGACCGGTGTCGGCGCCGCCCGGCTCATCATCGGGTTGTTCTTCCCCTTCCGGCTGGCAGCGAACTCCTTCCTCCATGCCGCCTTGCCCGACTTCAGGTCCACGGCGACGACGAACAGTTTCTCCTTTTCCGCCCCGTCGATGGCGGTGACGAACACGCGGTCCTTCCACACGACCGGCGACGACTGACCGTACCCCGGCAGCGGGGTACGCCACGCCACGTTCTCGGTCGGCGACCACTTGAGCGGAAGGTTCTTGACGACAGTGCTACTGGTTCCGTCGCCCCGGAAGCCGGGCCAAGTTTCAGTCGCGGCGGGATCGGCTGCAAACAGGACGGACAAGAGCAAGACGCTCATGGTGATGGTTCTCCGTTTGGGGTTAGAAGTCGTTACCGTTGATGACCTCGCCGCCCGCACAAGTGGCGAGCGCACGCCAGGTGGTGATGCTGATGGAGTCGAGGACGAAGCGGACGCTGCCATCGCCGAAGCAGACGCACACTCCGCCGGAGAAGTTGCTCCGGGCGCTGAGAAAACCCAGGCCGTGGGCCGACGAGTCCGGCACCGTGGCGTTGGGCGGCAGGGCGGCGGTGAAGCCGTTGACGCTGGCGTTGCCCCAGATCCAGGAGCCGCCCCGGTTGCCGCGCCAGGAAGTCGCCGACAGATAGTCGTTGGGGCCGAGGGGTGGGCTGGCCCCGTATCCGGGGTTGGCCCCAGTCGGCCCGGTGTACAGCCCCCGGCCCGAGATGCTGGCGGTCTGTCGCCGCCTCTCTTCAGGGGTAAGGGAGGAGAACGGCTTCGTCAGGTTTTGGTTCAACCCGAGGAGGCACTGGGACATGAACATGGTGTTCGACGTGCCGTCGGAGATGTCGGCGAACCGCAGGCCGGGGCCGTAGAAGAACATGCCGTCCGTGGGGAACCGAGGGTCGTAACCGTTCGGGGACGACGAACCGGGGCCGGCCAGCCCCGTCCCGAGGTTCACGACGTAGTTCGTCCCGGCGTGGGTGCCGCCGCCAGAGTTTACAGTGAACAGCGGCTCCTGGCCGTCGCCGGGGCAGAGGAAAGTCTGGACCACCGTCCCTGCCGCCGAGGCCATCGCTGGGTTGAGCGCGAACGTCGGGCCGGGGAAGGTGCCGACGAAGAGCGGCTGCTTCGTGTCGAACCTCTTGCCGAGGTTCTCCTGCTCAATGTACGGCAGCAACTGCGCGTGGACGGAGTAGCCGAACGAGGTGGCATTGCTCACCCCGGCCGGGAGCATCCCGGGCAGCCTGCGGGTGGCGCTCTCGTAGGAATGCAGAGCAAGGCCCAACTGCTTGAGGTTGTTCTGGCTGCTCATCCGAGCGGCGGCGCTCCGAACTTTCTGGATGGCGGGAATGAGCAAGCCGATCAGGATGGCGATGATGGCGATGACGACCAATAATTCGATTAGCGTGAACGCCCGGCGGTGCCGGGCCTGCGGTCGCGGTGTCATGTCGAGACTCCTACAAGATGGCGGACTGCCAAGATGTCCCGTCTTGGTAAGACAAAGTAATACCTAATTGGGCAATGGTATTGTTTTGTAATACCTACTGCGAGCGGCGGCAAGTATAATACGAGGTATTACAAAAAAAATTCCGTGGCTCATCGCCTCGGGGTGCCGCTACGGACACAGTCCGCGACAAACGACAAGGCGACATGCGAGAGGTGACGCAGAGTGCAGCCGGCCTTGGAGGACATCAGACTCATGAGCACGAGGCTGGCCGTTCGGGCCACTGCGGCGGCGTCTTGCCGTCGACGCGCAAGTTGGCGGCATGGTTGATGACAATGCGCAGCTTCGGTAGTTTCAACGCAAGGGTTGCGACATCCGCCGCCAGGTCCGGCCCGACGTTCACATCCAGGGCCAGGGTAAGATCGATCATTTCCTTGAGTCGGTCGACAAGATTCCCTTTCAACCGCCTTCAGCTCGTTGTGCGAGATGCGGATTCCGCGGTACAGCGGATTCTTGGCGAAACGGCGCAGGTTTTTCTCGAAATCTACCGACGCGGGGTCGAGACGTCCGATGACTCCGACGATGAAGGGATCGGCAGCGGCCAAATCGAGCCACCATTGATTATCTTCAAGAATGGGACTCGCCTCGACGATGAGGAAGCCGACAACGCCATGCGGCGCCGCGAGCTTTTTCAAATCCGCGGGAAGGATGGGACGCTGGAGCTGCTTACCGTCCTTCGGCCGCGGCGGCGCCGTCGGCGTGAGGGGATCGAAGAAATGAACGTGAGTGTCGAGGATTGAAAGCCGCGGCTTTTCCTGTGCGACAGACTTTGTCGCCAGGATCAGGCCCAGTGTCGCAATCAGGATGGGATACACTTGCAGGACGGTTTCCTGCTTGATGTTGGCCGATCTTAAATCTCGCCGCGCGGTTTGGTGTCTTTTCGAGTCACCTCATAGTGACCGGTGTCGGCGCCGGCAATTTCTTTTAGGGAAGCCCTTCCGCCTCGCGGATCACGATACGCTGGCCGGGTCTGATTCCCTTCCTGATCACACGTGTTCTGGTCGCAGGGAAGACTGCCTCGACCAGGTATTCAGCTTCGGGTGCCTTTCCCAGGCCGAAATGAGCCTCCAGCGGCGAGCAGCGGCAGTAGCCGGAGCCGGACTGAATCTGGCGGAAGCCGACGAGTTCTTTCTTGTCGCCAGATACCTTGAACACCGATACTTGCGTCCCGATGCCATCCAGGTTGCTCTTCGATCCAACGGCCTTGACGCGGAGCCAGTTCCTGTCGTTGGTGTTGTTGCGATAGAGCACGGCATTGGTGTAAAAATTAACGAGCAGCAAATCTAGATCGCCGTCGTTATCGAAATCGGCGGCGGCGACGCACACGCAATTGGCCTCGTGACTCACGCCCCAGGCTTTGCCGACTTCTTGCCACGCCGCACCCTGCCCTCTCCCTGAGGGAGAGGGTTGGGTGAGGGAACGGGTCCAGAGAGGGTTTCCCCCTTTGTGAGTAGCGAACTTGTTGCCCGTGGGAATGGCGTCCACGCCGACGTAGATATCCACCAGGCCATCATGGTCGAAATCCTCCAGAACGGCATCGTGGGACAGGGCCTTGTGCTTCAGGGTTTCGACAGCCGCGATGGAGAACTTGCCGTTCCCCTCGTTCCGGTAGAGCAGGTTGGGCTCGACGGTGCTCCCTTTTTTGCGCAGTTGTTCCTCGGTGCTATTGACGCCGCCGAGCCAGGAATCCGTGGTCACGAAGAGGTCAAGCCGGCCTCGATTGAACACATCCGCGAACACGCAGGCGACGGCGGAGGCCTTGCGGTCCAGGCCCGCTTCCTTGGTAATATCCCGGAACTTTCCGCCTCCCAGGTTCTTGAATAAAGCGCTCGACTGGGAATACAGGCTAGTGACGAACAGGTCGTCCAGACCATCGCCGTCGATGTCGCCAAAAGTGCAGCCCAGGCTGGCGCGGTCCGGGAGGGCGACGCCGGCCGATTCCGTGATGTCGGTGAAGGTGCCGTCACGGTTGTTGCGGTACAGCACATTCGCACCATACGGGCAGGCGACGAACAGATCCAGCCAGCCGTCGCCATCGATATCGGACCAGGCGCAGCAGCGAGCCGGACGGTCGAGCAGAACGCCCGCTTCCTTACTAACGTCTTTGAATTTTCCCTTTCCCAACCCCTTGTACAGGCGGCTCTCCTTCCCTTTCGGGGTTGCCTTGCGGTTGCCTTTCTCAAACTCAACCGAGGTGATGTAGATGTCCAGAATCCCGTCACGATCAAAGTCGCCCACACAAACGCCTGTGCCCCAGCCCTGGAAGGTCTCCAGTCCGGAGTCCTTGGTAATGTCGGCAAAGCGAAGGTCGCCCAGATTGCGATATAGTGCCACATAAGGCGGGCCGAAACACACGAAGAGGATGTCAGGCAAACCATCGCCGTCGAAATCTTCGATGGCCACACCGTGTGGCATCTGCGTGCCATATTCTGGCCGGCCGGGACGGTGTTCGACATTGAGCTTCAGCCCCGATGTTGCCGTGACATCGGTAAATCGCGCGGCAGACGATTTCGTCGCTGGCGGTTGTCCGATCAGACCAGGAGATAGGATGACCAGGAGGGCGAATGCAAGCGCGTATTCCCGCATGGTTCTCCCTCATTTCTTGTCCAGGGCAATTTTCAAGGGATGACGGAACAGGTCTTCGTAGCGATTCAGTGTCGTCGGCTCACCTTTGCCGTCGTATTGGTGGAACAGGATCACGGATTGCGTGCGCCATTCGCAGCCCTTGGGCAACTGCGCCTGCGGCAGGCGGTGCAGTTTTCCTGCCAGCACTCGTCCCCAGTAGTTGTGCGCGGGGCCGTTGACGTGGATGAACGACATGGGCGGGTCCATTTTGACCTTGCCGACCGCCGTGTTGTGATACTGGGTATGAATCGTCGCCACGGCCTCGGCCGTCTCGTCGTGGTAGAAGGTGATCCAGGGGCAATCAGGTTCCAGTTCGATGATGCCGTTGGCCTCCACCTTGGCGCCATGCACGACGCTGCCGATCGGGATCAGCTTGCGCAGGTCCCAGCCTTTGATCTTGCCGCTTTTCTCTTTCCAGAGCGACTGATTGAAACCGAACTTGAAGCCGAACTCGTCATCGCGGAGAAATTCGACCTCGTAGTCCGCCAGCGTCTTCATCTCCGTATCGACCACAAGGTAAGGTTGCCGGGCATACATCGTGTAGGTGACGGAGCAAAAGACTTCCTTGTTGTGCGTGAAAGGCCCCCAGCGTTTCAACCGGAATCGCACCGGACCTAGTTCGACACTCGACTGCGGCGGCGGATCCCAGTAATGGGTGTATTCCCAGCCGCGGTCGAGTCCTTTCCTGGGCGGGTCGAAGAGCCGATTGCGATTGCGCAGGTCCGGCCCCCAGTGTACCTTGGAGTCGAGGTCGCCTCCCACGAAGGTCAGCAGTTTGCCGGTTCCCTTGAGAAACGCCAGCTTGCCGAGCTGGCCGGAGCGGGGATGAAAGTCGGCTCGCACCTGCTCGTTCTGCACCGTTAACCCGAACGGGCGCGGCGGCTCAATCTTCTCGAATCCCGTCACCGGTGCGGTGGTCAGATCGGTCTTGTACGAGGGCTTCTCGGCCTGGGGGTTGTCGTAGTAGATGCGAAAGGCCCGGGTTTCTTTGGGCTTGAGATCCGCCAGAAACGTGAGCCGGGCGATGACGCCTGACTTTTCCGGTGTCGCCGCGTGAAGCTGTGCGGGCACCTCGCGTTCCGTCACAAGGTCGACCACGCGGAGTTCTTTACTCAACCGCTCGCCGGTCGTGCCCTCGAACCGCAGTTCAAGTTCGACCGGCTCGGCTTGCCGAGGCAAGTTGCCCGGTTCTTGCACATGTATCGTCACCGATTTTTTCCATGGCGCCCAGCTGCCGAGCTTGGCTTGCCCAGGGCTCTCGGCGGCTAACGCGAGCAGAACGGAGATTGATGGCAACAAGAGAGAAGCGAATCGAATCATGGTTATTGCGTCCTTCCCCATGGGCCACGGGCCTATCGTGTCTTTAATAACCGATGAACCATTCGGATGTACTTCGGCGTCATGGCGCTTTCACCGTAGGTAGATGTTCCAAGCACGGGTGGAATCTCAATTACTCTTTTCTTGCAACAGTGGTCTCACGACGCCGGCCAGGGCATGACCGAGGAGAGAATGTTGGTCCACGTCCAGATGAACCCCATCGACGACACTCGATTGGGCCACGCCGGCGACATCGAAAAAAAAGGCGCCTTCAGGGCGCTCACCATCACCCCAGGCCAACGCGCGTGGACAGTAAGCCGTTCTCGGGCATTGGGAATAATACCCCAGCTCAGGGAATCCCCGTAGACCAGGCTCTGATGCCCAACCGTCCCTCACTCCGTCGCCCTTCGGCACGGTTATTTGTCTTTTCCGCCATGATGGCCATGGTGCGCGCGCATAAAGATGGGGTGTTCGCGGTTGCCCCGGGCCACCAGGTAGGCAACAAGGTCGAGCACTTCTTCGCGCGAGAGGCGATCGAGCAGCCCTTTGGGCATCAACGAAATCGGTGACTTCACGCGCTCGTCAACGTCGCCTTTCTTGATGATCAGCGGCTTTCCCTTGGCAAGCGGGTTGTCGAGTACCTGATACGAATCCGGCGTCTCTGCAACAATCAGGCCCGTAATGATGCGGCCGGAGGTAAGCGTGAATGTGTACGAGTGGTACTTCTCGTTGATTCGTTTGGATGGTTCAAGAATATCGACCAGGATATCGAGAGCGCCTAGCTTGGCATCCAGCTTGGCAAGATCCGGGGCGAATTCGACGCCTTCGCCATTGAGCTTGTGGCACGCAACGCAGTTGGCGACCTTGAACGCCGACTTGCCAACGTCAAATGATCGCTTGGCAAGCATCTTGACATCCGGCGTCAGTTCCTCAACAGTCCACTGATGGCCTTGCGTACTGACCTTGAGCAGCGGGTCCTTTATTGCCAAATTGGCCTTGGCGAGGTACGACTCCGGATTGGCCTGATAGGCGGCAAGATCCTCGACAACGTAAAGCGATGCATACATCCGCCGCCAGTGGCCTGGATAGGTGCAGACGATCGGATAGACGCCCGGCGTCTTGGGCACGTCGAAGGCCAACGCTTGCGACTCGCCTGGCTGCAACAGTTTGCTTCCCAGAAGAACGTGCGGCGATTTCGGAATGAAATGGCGTTTGGCGGCGTCGGCATCCTGAGACGTTGTTTCGGCCAACATGCCGATCTCTTCCAGCGTGCCAGGCTTGACGATCGCGAGATTGTGCGGCATGGCGTCGGTGTTCGAAAAGCGGAACTCGACCGGCCGACCGGCCTCGACCACGATCTTGTCGCGATCAAAAATCATTCGCTCGAAGACCGTGCCGATGGCGATGACGCGAACATCGGCGTTCTTGAGACGTAATTCGACCTCGGCAGCCTGCTGGGGAGGCAAGAGCTTGGCGAGCTTTCGCGCGAGGCTGAGCGCTTCCTGAGCAAAAGTTTGCGTCCGTTGCTTGGCGGGAAGGTCCGTGAATTGCGCCACGAGATTGTCGACCAGCGAGCGCACTTCTTCCTTGCGCCAGTGCTTCTCGGGAATATTCTTCAGGATGGCAATGGCCGCCTCGCTTTGCCGGCGTGCCTTGACCAGTGCAGCGAGGTCGCGCACGATGTCGGCCTCGTGATCGGGAATGCGCGGAAGGACGGCGACAGCCCGGGCGAGCGTGCTCTCGTTTTTCGAGGTGAGCAGTGTACTGACATGCGGATAGAGCGTAGCGCGGGCAGCAGGCGATTCAAGCACCTTGGCCGCGGCAAGCACATCCGCGAGGCGCGCGTCGTTGCCTGCGGCGAAGGAAAATACATCATCGGCGGACGCGTCGGCCGTCATCCAACCGACATAGCCCAGCCGGCGCGCCTCTGCGGTCTTGCCCTGTGCGCCCAGCTTTTTCCAGCGTGCCGAATGGGGACGCAAATCCTCGGCTGTTTTCATCGCAACAAAACGTGTGATGGCGTTGAGGCTGATGGTTTCGCCCTCCACGTCCAGCGCATCACTCAGGTCCGTTGCGAGGACCAGCGGCGATACTTTTTTCGCGTCTGCCAGCCCCTTGAGCGCGGTTTCGATGTGTTCGGACTTCGCCTCGGCGCGGGCGAGCACCGCCCGGAAAGACGCGGCATCCGCCCCGGGTTGAAGCAGCTTGTCGATGCTCAGATTCCGCAAAGCGTATTGGTGAGCGGCAGGCGATAGCTTGCCGGCCTTCTTTGCATTGGCGAGGTAGCTGTCAACGTTCAGCGATTTGGCGGCTTCCTTGAGGACGAACTCAAGGTGGGCGTCGGTGGGCAGGACGCCCGCGGCGAAAACCGCCTCGGCCGCGTCGGGGCCCTTATAGTACGTGGCCGCGATCAAGGCCTCGGCCCGTACGCGCGGATGCGGATCGCGAGCCAACTTGACCAGCAACGGGCCAACATCCTTGACCTTCCCATGCCAGTCGCGCAAGACACGCGTTGCCGCCGCTCGTACGTTTGGTTCGGGCGATTGCACAACACGCCGCAGCAAGTCCTCATTCACGACGTGCAGCATCGAATGTACCCACAGCGCTTCGAGCAGCGGTTGCGCGTGAGCCGGATTGGAGTGATCGAGCTTGCTCGCAAATTTCGCCGCGGCTGTGGTTGCTGTATATTCGGAGGGCTCCGCTCCTTTCACGGCCTGATACGGATGCCCGGCGTAACGGGTCAACTCGATCCTGGCGCGATAGCGGATGTCGTCGTCCGGCGAGGCGAGGTACTGCACGACCTCGTCCACCGGCTTGCCTTGCAGGTTCACCGGTTTGCGCAGCGGTTGGCCGTCCACCGTCACACGATAGACGCGGCCATGCCGATGGTCGCGATTGGGGTCGCGCAAGTTGTGCTGAAGATGGCCGATGAGTGGATTCTGCCAATCCGTGATGTACAGGGCTCCGTCGCCACCGATACAGACCGAGGTGGGTCGGAAGTTGGGATCCTTCGAAAACATGATGGGTTCGACGGGCGTGAAGAAGAATCCGGAGTCGCGGTCGACGAACTTGTTCTGCGCGACGCCCTGAAAGCCGATGCAGTTAGCGATGAGCAAGTTGCCTTGCAGTTCGGCGGGAAAATGGCTGCCGGCAATCAGCCCCGTGCCGGCGACGGGGCGAATCGTCTTGGCCAGCAGCGAGCGGGGCGTACCGCGCGGCGGAAAGGCCACGTGGCGGGCATCGCCGCCGGTGCCATCGTTGACGAACTGGTTGCCCCAGCGATCGATGACGTCGCCATGCGGATTCGGACCGATGGGGTAATGGAAGCTCGTTTGATACGTGAGGGGATCGAAGCGATAGACGCCGCTGCCCGAGTTACGGAACGGCTTTGATGACGGCGATTCGATGCCGTGGACCTGAAAGATGCCGCTCTGAAAGTAGAGAGCGCCATCGGTGCCGATGACGAACGAATTCGCGGTGTGGTGCGTGTCGGCGGAGTCGATGCCGCTGCAAATGCGAATCTGCACGTCGGCGACCCCATCCCCATCCGTGTCCTTGAGGAAGAGCAGGTCCGGCGCCGAGGCAACCAGCATGCCGCCTCCCCAGAATGCCAGCCCGGTCGGATTGTGAATCTTGTCCGCAAAAACGGTAAGCCGATCCGCGACGCCGTCGCCATCGTCATCGTGAAGAGCGACAATGGCATCCTTGAGTTCTTCGTTCGGGTGCCAGTGCGGGTAGGATGGCCAGACCGCGACATAGAGTTTCCCATCCGGCCCGACCGCCGACTGGACGGGGTTGATGAGCCGCGGGAATTTCTCCTCGGAGGCAAAGAGGTTGATCTTCATGCCTTTGTGAACCGTCATTTGCTTGATGGCTTCAGCGCCGCCAAGGAAGGGATGCGAGCCATCAAGCATCTTGCCCGGTTTATTGGTCTTGATCTTGAGCGGCGGCGGCGTGTTGGTGTCGTCGATTTTCAAATCGCCCCCCTGGGCGATGGCCCAAACGCGGCGGTCACGATTGGCCGTCTTGACATCCATGATTTCCAACTCGCGCTTGGAAATGGTAGCGTTGTTCTGGCCATCGTAGTTGCCGGTTTTGGAGCGCCCACCGAACACGTTGTAACCATCCGTCACCCGATAGCGATTGAACCAGTGGAAATTCTTGTCGAGGATGGCAGCACGGAGGCGCTCCAGATGGTCGGCATCGCGCTGGGGCGCCTTGCCGAAAATCGCCAGGTCGATGATCTCGGCCAGGTCGCGGTTCCCCTCGTCGGTCAGGTGGATGCCGTTGAGCGTGCGCGGTGTTTTTGCCTTCGCGTAGAGTTGTTGCGTGGGATGAAAGAGATCGACATAGGTCACCTTACGCGCCGCAGCCACTTCCGCGATTGCCTTCGTGTACAGCGCGAGCCGAGCGTTGTTTTCCTTGCCGTCGGGCAGGTGCAGCGAGTGGAGGTTTTCATGAGCGATCGGCGAAAACAGCACGACGCGCGGCGCCGATTTGCCGTTGTACTTCTGTTTCGCGGTGTGATCGAGGAACGCTTCCAGTTGCTTGCTGAATCCTTTGGGATCGCCATTGAATGACTCGTTGTAGCCAAAGAAGGCGAAGATCACATCCGCCTTCGAGTGAGTCAAATGAACGTCCGGGCTTCCGAAGGCCTGCTCGCGCGGACGATTGGCGACCTCATCGGCGGCGTAGCCGAGATTACGGATCACCAGTTCATGCTTCGGGAAGCGAAGCTGAATCAGCGTTTCCAGCCAGCCATCGTGCTGCATGCGATCGGCAAGCGTGTTGCCAATGATGCAGATGTGGTCGCCTTTCTTCAGTTCCAGAGGCACCGCGGACGTCGTCGCGGACTGTGAATTGGCATCGCCAAGAAAGAACTGACCCGACAACCAAACGATCGTCATGCAACAACCGACGACAAACGGCAGATAACGGTAGCGACGGTGCATAAGAATTTTCCTCTCAGGGAGTGATATCGTAGCAAAAAATCAGGTCGTTATCCCGCAAATAAAGGCGGCCGTTAGCAATGACAGGCGGCGTCCAGATTTTTCCATTCTTGCGGCGGATCTTCGTCAACTCCGGAATCGTGAACCGGCTCTTTTCGATCCACCCTTTGCGCGACGCTTCGACCAGCGCGACTTCCCCCTTGGACTCGCCGTAGCAATAGAGGTGGCCATCTGCGTAGGCAAAGCTTCCCTTGTCGAACCCGAACCGCTCATTCCACACCAGTTCCCCGGTCTTGAAATCCTGGCAGATCCAGCCAATGGGATCGGAGCAGCCAAAGAGAAGACCGTTCACGAGGGTTACGCCGCTGTGGTGGTTCTTCATGACCTTGTTGCGATAGACGACCTCGGTCTTGATGCCCTCGTCTTCTCGTTTGAGCTTCAGCAATCCGCAGCCGACGCCGTAGGCTGTCGTCACATAGATGGAGTCTTCATGACGGATCGGCGTTGCGACCATGATCCAGGCGGCGGGGATGCCGCTCTTCCAGAGGAGTCGGCCATCATCGGCAGCAACGCCGGCAACGCCCTTGCCGGTCAGATTCACGTACTGACGCAGACCGTCGATTTCCGTGACGATGACCGAGGAGGAAACGGCTTCGTCCGTCAGTTCCTTGCTGCGCCAGAAGAGCTTGCCCGTGCGCTTGTCGAAGGCTGCGAACGTTCCGCCCTTGTTGCCCGGACAACATACGACGAGATCCCCGTCAACGAGGGGTGATTCGCAATAACGGCCATCGTGAAGGATCTTGCCCTGAAGATCATTTTTCAGGTGAACGTGCCAGACGTGCTTGCCCGTGTGGCGGTTGAGGCAGTGGAGTTCGCCCAAGATGCTGACCGCGTAGAGATAATCTCCGTCCACGGTGGGTGTCGAGGTCGGGCCATCGCCCCAGTCGGTGAGCCGGCGCGGACCGGCCGAGGCGGTCCAGAGCGGTTTGCCCGTTTGTGTGTCGAGGGCGAAGACGACGTCGTCCTTGTCCTTCGAGCCCATGCAGTAGAAATGATTGCCGACAATCGACGGCGGGGAAAAACCCGCACCGGCGTCGCGGTAGGTCCAGAGGAGTTTCGGTCCTCCTTTGGGCCACGCCTTCAACAGGCCTGTCTCGCGCGACACCCCATCACGTTTCGGGCCACGATACTGCGGCCAATCGTCAGCCCAACTCTTCACGCCCAAACCGAGGAGCAATACCAATATCGCAGCATGTAGCCGAATCATCTGCGGTCTCCGGCACGCCGCACATCCAGGCAGATCAGGATTCCACTTTGAGAGCGGCAATAAATGCGGCCATTGGCGAGCACTGGGGCGATGCGATCGCTAAATCGATAGGCCAATTCGTCGCGAGTAAATAGCTTCTGGCTCCGAGCCATTTCCTGGTACTTCTCGGTCGAAGCGTCGATCAGGACAATCACTTCCCCGGTGAAGGTGAGGAATTTGCCGTCGATCATCGTGAACGCCCCGCCGGCGTCTCGCTGCTCCCACTTCTTTTTGCCGCTCGCGACATCGAAGCAATAAAGGGGTCCGATTCGGCTGGCCGTGTCGTTGTGCTGAATGCCGAAAACGTGGCCTTTCCACACGATGTAGTTGCAACTGTAGTTGTCCAGAAGCTTGTCACGCCAGACTTCCTTGGCCTGATCACCCTCGACTTCGAGACAAATCCCGAGGCCGTTCGAATTGTCCGGATGAACGCAGCAGAGGATGCGATTGCCGAGCACTGCGGGTTCCTGGGCGGTGATGCCGTGACGGCCTTGCTTGGTTTGAAGGTCCGCATCCTTGAAGGGGAACATCCACAGTGTTTTGCCGGTGGCAGGCTCCAATCCGAAGCAGGCGTTGCCCGTGTGGTAAACCAGGCACGGCTTACCATTGATGACGCAGGAGGTTGGGCACGCATAATAGCCGCCCCCCAGGTGATACGATTCGTGGTACATGCGCCAGATTTCTTCGCCGGTCTTCTTGTCGAAGGCGAGCAGAAGAGCATTGCTCGTTGGCTTGGCTGTTGACTCCTTGGGCGTCTTGTTCAACAAGATGCGTGCAGGGACGATGACCATCTCGCCGACGAGGAGCGGAGATGCCGCATAGCCATAGGTGACGGTTTGGGCGCCGAGGTCCTTGCCCATCAGTTTCTGCCAAACCACCTTGCCTGTTTCGCATTCGAGACAATAAAGGCCACCATGCTGGCCATAGACGTAGAGCACCTTGCCATCCACCGTCGGAGTTGACCGCGAACCGGGGTAGCTTTTGTCCTGAAATCCCGCATAGAAGAATTGCCAAAGCACCTTTCCGGTTGATTCATCGAGGCAGGTGATGGTTTCTTCCAGAACGTTTTTCTTACTCTCGGCCTTGGGAAGCATGCCAATGGTAAATACTCGACCGTTGGCAATGGCCACGCTCGAGTAGCCACGACCGACAGGTTGCTTCCAGAGCACCTTGAGTCCGTCCTTGGGCCATTGGGTCAGCCAACCCGTCTCGCGCGAGATGCCGTCGCGGTTCGGTCCGCGAAACTGGGGCCAATCGTCCGCTCGCGCCGTGAGCGAAAACAAACACAAGGCTGCAAGCGAAGCGAAGTGTCTCGAATCGAACATTTGACATTCCTGCAAGGGCATCAATGATTGAACCGAAATTCCGGGCTATTCACGAGTGCCCAGATCATCTGGTGCAATCCCGCTTCGGGTCGATCCTTGCGGCGTTCCAGATATTTGTCGAAAAGTTCAACCTCGGAATCGGTCGGCGGGCGCGACAGGACGATCCAAACCGATTCGGTGATCTGTGACTTGCGGTCTTTCTGCTTCACGAGGCTTGCCGCTCGCCCGACAAGCGACTTCTGAATGCCGGCGTCGTTGCTGAGGCGCATCGACTCCGACGCGGAAATGGGCGAATCGTCGCGCGGATAATCGATGAAGGCTTCCGCCCCTTTCCCAGCCGTCTCCAGAGCCGTGGCCACTTTCTCACGACTCGTGACGCTCTTGTCCGAGCCGAACAGCGTCGGATTGGCAACCAGGTGAAACGACGCGCCCCATTGCCCCGGCGTTAGCGGTCGAATCGCTGCTACCGCAAAATGATCGGGAGTCGGCGGCGATTTTCCATTCCATTGGCTAGTGCGTGCGTAGGCGTTGCTCGAAACCAGACCGACAATCAATCGCTTGATGTCGTACTTGTGCTCGATGAAATCGCGGGCCAACCAATCGAGCAATTCAGGATGGCTCGGAGCATTGTTGGCGTGCAACTGATCGACACGCATCACCAGCCCGTGACCGTAGAAGCGATACCAGAGGCGATTGACCAGCGCTTTCGCGAATCGGTCGCGGTTCTCGGTGCTCAGCCCAATCTCAGCCAGTTTTACGCGAGCGCGGAAGGTCGGCTGATCCGGTAGCTCCTTCGATTTCTCCTTCGCCAATTTCTCGATGAGTTTCGATTCTTCCTGGATCGCTTTCGTGAGATCTGCAACAGTGAGTGCATCCTTCGGACGCTCGATCTGCTTGCCGTCGAGGAACATCAGGCTGACCGGCTGCATCTTGCCGCTCTTCGCCTTGAATTCGCCCGGCTTGACGTATTTGCGATCGAGGAGATTGCCCTTGAAGTCATACGAGGCGGCGAAAAACTCGCGCATGCCGTAGAAGTAATGCTGTGTGATGGTTCCGATGTACGGATGACGATGGCACTGGGCGCAGCTTATGTTGAGGCCGAAGAAAACCGACGAAACGTCGCGAGCCAGTACGTCGCGGTCCCTGAGGCGTTTGAGAACGTATTGTTCGGGCTTGGCCGAATGGGCCTTCTCGCCGGCGCCGATCAGGTCGCGAAACATCCGGTCCCAGGGGCGATTCTCCTGGAACGCAGCCAGCAGATACGATCGAACACTGCCGCCATCGGGATTTTCATTGCGGAGAAAGACATCGAATTCGGTCGCATTGTGACGGAGATATTCGGGCGACGCGGTAAGGTCTTCAATCAGCTTTTGGCGTTTTTGCGGATCCTTCGAGTTGATGAAAGTCTGTGCTTCCATTGCGGTGGGGATGCGGCCGGCAAGATCGAGATAGAGCCGGCGAACAAGCGTGGCGCCGGCGGCGGCCGGCGCCGGCGCGATCTTTGCTTTCTTGAGTTTGGCATCGACATAGTGGTCGATGGCCTCGCCAATCGATCGGTTGGATGGCAGAAGCTCGTCAGCCCGCAAATCCACCGTCAGAACAAACCCGACGACGATGCCGATGAAAAGTGGGATTTTCATGAATGTGATCCTTGCAGGGAGGCGGGAATGTCGTGGAATGCCGCTTGGGGCTTAACGCCGGGCGCCCAGCCCCAAGCGGCACCATGTGACAGCTACTTGGACAACTGCCAACGGAGGGCTTTTGTACGACCGACCGCAACGAGGGCGTCGGCCGATGCATTCAGCGCGATGTCGAGGATTGGTCGACCAACGGGAAACTCCTGTACGATGGCCTTCTTGTCGAGATCGAACAGTACGACCTTTTTGCCATCCCCTGCGCCACAGCCGGCGAAAAGCCAGGGCTCTTTGGGATGGTACTGCACCGACTCGAAGAAGCCATTGATTTTCACAGGCAAATAATGTGTCTCTTTGTCGGCTTTCCAATCGAAGATATGCACGAGTGCCTTACTGCCGAGAATCGTGGAAGTGTCCCCCGCGATATTGCCGACAAGGGCGAGATGGGAACCATCCGGGGAAAACGCCAAAGCTCGACAACCACCATAGCTGTGGCCGTTGCCGTCGAATTGCATTAAGTGCGGGGCACGAACTTTCCCCACTTGCTTACCGCTTGCGACTTCCCAAACAATGGCCGTGCCCGTCTGGTCGCCGGAGGCCAGGTACTTCCCGTCCGCTGAAAAGCGGCAGCAGTAGAGTTTCGACACAAACGTCTGCGGTATCAGCTTGTCGTGGCCAACGAGATCATGCACCCGTTTACCCGACCCGGCATCCCACAAGCGGCACACCATGTCATCGCCGACGCTGGCGACAAGCTTGCCATCGGGAGACGAGGCCACCCCCCTAATCCATTTTTTATCGTGAGCGACGATTTCGCGGATTTTCTCTTTGGTCTCGGTGTTCCACCAAATGAGCTTGTGGTCCGATCCCGCGGATACCAACACCTTGCCGGCCAAGGCAAGGCCGCTCACGTAGCTCACGTGCGCGTCCCATGTATCGGGAGTTGATTTGGGATTGTCGAAATCGAGCAGCGAAATTTTGCCCTTCGAGCCTCCCGCGTATGCTTTGCCGGTCCCCGGAATCGGAACGACGCACAAGATGTCTCCGCTGACCTTGGCCTCTTGCGTTGCCTTGACGGTGAGAGGCCCCGGCGGCAGCGGAGGTGCGGGTTTCTTTTCTTTGCCCTGGGCGAAAGCAAATGTCCCGGTTGCAAGGCAGAGGATCAGTGTCCAAAGGGATCGAGTTATCACGCGAGCACCTCCGCGATCGGCTGCGTGCCATAATCGGTGAGCGGCACCGGTCGGCCGTCGGTGTTCAGGTTTTCCTTCTGATGATCGATGCCGACGGCACGCATGACGGTCGCGAAGAACTGCTGCAGCGAAACCGGGTTGTTGGCGATGTTCGTGCCATCGTTATTGGTGCTGCCGTAGACAACGCCGGGGCGAACGCCGCACCCCGAGAGTGTAACGCTCATGCGCGGGAAATGGTCGCGGCCGTTGTTGTCGTTGATGCTCGGCGTGCGTCCCATTTCGGAGAAGGTGGCCACGAGGGTATTCCGAAGCAGACCACGTTCCTGGAGATCCTCGAGCAAGACGCTCATGACGTGGTCGAGTTCGGGAACCATCTCTTGATGGAATTCGAAGTTCTGGCCATGGTGGTCCCACCAGCCGCGATTAACGCGGACATACGGGACACCGGCTTCAATGAGCCGCCGCGCCACGAGCATCTGTTGGCCGAACGGCGTCGAACCGTACCGGGCACGCATGGACGCCGACTCTTGTCCGATGTCGAACAGCCGGGCGCTCTCCATCAGGCCGCGGACTCGGCCATAAGCGCCGCCGTGGCTGAGCAGGACGCCATCGCGTTCGCGGCCGACACCGAAGCGGCTGCCAAGTTCCGCACGCAGAGCTTCACGTTCCCGATGATCTGCATCGCTGAGGCCGGGCGGAAGCGTGTTGGCGGGGGGCGCCAGCCGCAAGATTGGCTCGGAGAACATGAATGGCGGCATCACTGGCCTTGATCCATTGGGGGTAATATTGATCGGGTTCCAAGTCGCTCCGAGAAAGCCGGCATTCTCGAAGTAGTTGGCGCCGGGATAATTCGTGAACATCACGTGATGCGGAACTTGGCTATTCGGGCTGGCGAGTTCCTTCGCGATCATCGAGCCGAGGCTGGGATAGCGGACTGGGCCGGTTTTCGGTTTGCCTCCGAAAATCGTGGCGTCGTTGTGGTCGCTCACCGCCAGCTGCGAGCGAATGACGGCCGTATGGCGATGGAGGCAAGCCGCCATCCGCGGCATCAACTCCGAGATGCGGTAACCAGGAATGGAAGTTGGGATCGACTGGAACGGCCCACCGGTCGTCGTGCCGGGCTTGGGATCCCAGCTTTCGTACTGGCTCATGCCGCCGTTGAGGAAGATCATCAGCACGCGTTTCTGGTCGCGCTGGAGCTGCTGGCCAAGCGCCGGCTGGGCGAAGGCGTTCAGCCCATACGCCCCGCCGAGAAAGGCGCCGGCCGCACCCAAGAAGGCGCGGCGATCGACGAAATGCTCACTCGAGCCACAGGTCTTTTTGCGAAAGGTCATATTGCACCCCTTGAAGGACAGCGTTAATGTCGGACGGTCACTGCAACCGTCTATCGGAACAACTCGTGGATCGGCTCACCCGTCGTAATCGGGCGCGAACCCACTTGCGTCTCGCGCGGCACTCCGAGTGCCTGGTAGATCGTGGCGCCGAGGACTTGAGGCGGGACCGGATGGTCCTTCACGTAGGCGCCGATCCTATCGGACGCGCCATAGACGCTTCCGCCAATGCCGCCACCCGCAAGGACTGCGGAAAAGCAATTCGGCCAGTGGCTGCGTCCGGGAATGCCTCGACCATTATCGATCCTGGGGGTCCGTCCGAATTCGCCAACGACGACCACCAGGGTGTTCCTCAGCATCCCGCGCTCGCGGAGGTCATCCAGAAGGGCGGACAGCGCTTCATCGAGCCGGGGCAGTGCCCATCCCAGGCCGTAGGAGCCGGTGCCGAAGATATTCCCCTGGCCCATCCCGCCACCGTGCATGTCCCAGGTAAAACTGGCGGCCCCGCCCTGGGATCCCTCGCCCGGAGCAAAACCGCACCAGCCATTGACACTCACAAAGCCCACGCCGGACTCCACGAGTCGGCGAGCCATGAGCAGATATTGCCCCAAGGGATGGCGGCCATAGCGGTCGCGCACCCTGGCTGGTTCGTTCTGAAGGTCGAATGGTCGCCGGGCATCCGGACCGGTCGCCAGTTCCACGGCCCGCTCTCGCAGATTCTCCCACCCCGCCACGGCCTGCGAAGTGCTGCCCTGCTCGAGCTGACCAAGCAACCGTTCACGCCCAAGGGTCCTCTCGGGCGTCGCCCCAACCTCCGCTTCCAGTTCGGACAATCGGAAATTCGGCATCGCCGGGTGATTCGTGGAGTTACCGACGAAGAACGGAGCGTAGGGCCGACCCAGGAAACCACCCGTGGAAATGAACGGCGAGCAGAACACGGTCGTGTTGCCGTCGCAGCGATGCAGCCAAACATAAGGTGTCAGCACGCGTCGCGATGGACGCAACCTCGCCATCACCGACCCATAACACGGTGCGTCGTCCGGAGCTTTCGCTTGCCCCGTCAGACAGTTGTGCATCGCGTCCGGGTGGTTGCGGATCGACGCGGTGTGCGTCATGGAACGGATGATGCTATAGTGCTGGCTCAGGTTGGCCAACCGTGGCATCAATTCGTTGATGTGCACTCCAGGAACCGAGGTGGCAATCGGGTTGTAGGGGCCGCGGATTTCGACAGGCGCTTGCGGTTTCATGTCCCAGATGTCGACGTGCGAGGGACCGCCCCCCATCACAATGAAGATACAGGACTTCTCGGACCCGGACCCTTGCGTTCCCGTCTCTCGCGCAGGCAACGCACCAGGCACGCCCAGCCCGAGCATGCTGAGTCCGCCCGCTTGCAGAAGTTGCCGGCGAGTGAGCTTACCGCACAGCGAAGATCCTTCGGAACCAAGAGGCACGTGTAACATGAGATTCTCCCAGGTAGGGGTTGGAGGTAAAGATAGCTATTTCAGGTAGGACTTCCGCAGCGTTAGCTCCCGCGAAAAAACTGGTGTGCAGGTCAGGTCTCTGGCTGCTGAATCCGTTTCTTGTGGCTTTCGATGTGGGCGTGTAGCAGGTCCGACGCCCGGTCGACGCACCCGGCTTGAAGCGCGTCGAGAATCTCCTGATGGGCTGCGATACCACGCGACCATTCGGCTTTCTTGACGCTTTCGCGGAAACGCCGAAAGAACACCGTGAGCACATCGGCAAACGGAATCAAGGGCGTCAGCCCACTACTTTCGATCAGGCCGCGATGAAACTGAATGTCGAGTTCAACGAACCGGGCCAGGCTCCGGGCCTGGGCAAGTTCACGGTTGATAGCACTGAGCCGTTCGTGAATCGTTGCGTCCTCCTTCATCCGGCGTGCAACGTGTGGAAGAACACCGGTCTCGATCACGATGCGAGTGTCAATCAGAGCAAGTGGATCCGCTTCGAGAAGATCTGGATGGAGCCCCAGGTAGTTGGTCACCCGATCCATGTTGACCCGGCCAACCGTGAGGCCGCGTCCCGGCTTGGCTTCGATGATACCAAGAAAGCCCAGAGATTTGGTTGCCTCGCGGAGGCTGAGCCGGCTTACGCCAAAGCTGGCCGCAAGCTGTCCTTCGGTGGGAAGCCGGTCGCCAGGCTTGAGGCCCTCATCGACGATGTATTGCTTGAGGCGATCCGCCACGACGTCGCTGAGTCGAGTGCGTTCAATGGATTCGATCATGTTGGTCGAGAACTCGTTTAGGAGGGATCAGGGGTGGGATCTTCTATTGCTCGTATTAGATTATCAGACAATCCGATGTGGTCAAGCTCTAACCGCTCCATAAAAAATGGTGGGCCAATGGAAACTTCTCTCTTGCCCTGCCGGGCGCTCGTGCAGTGAAAGGCAACGGCAATCCATGCCGACAGTTCTCGTCACCGATCACACCTTCGATCCGCTCGACATCGAACAACGAGTGCTTGAACCCGTCGGTGTCGAGGTACTGGGACATCAGTGCAAGAGCGTCGAGGCACTCCTTCCGCTGGTGGGCGACGTCGATGCCGTGATCACGCAATTCAGCCCCTTGAAGGCCGAGGTCATTGCCGCCATGAAGAATGCCCGCGTGATTGTCCGTTACGGCATCGGCGTGGACAACGTCGATCTCGAAACCGCCCGGGCTCGCGGCATCCCTGTTTGCAATGTCCCCGACTACTGCATCGATGAAGTCGCGGATCACACGCTGGCGTTCATTTTGGCAGCCACGCGCCAGGTCGTGCCCAACACGTTGCAAATCCGCAATGGCAAGTGGGGGTTGGTTCCTTCGCTCGATCAAATGCAAACGCTGCGCGATCAAACCGTCGGCATCATCGGATTCGGACGCATCGGCCGCGAAGTGGCCGCGCGGCTCGTTCCGTTCAAATCGCGTCGTCTGGTCTACGACGCTTTCGTCCCGGCGGACACGATTCGAGCCGCCGGCTGTGAACCGGTCACGCTCGACGAGCTGTTGAAGCAGTCCGATATCGTGACGCTTCATTGCCCCTCGACACCGCAGACCAAGAAACTGCTGAACACCGACTCGCTCGCTCGGATGAAGCGTGGAGCGATTGTAGTTAATCTCGCTCGCGGCGATCTGATCGACACGGCCGCTCTCGTGGCGGCGCTGCAATCGGGACAGATCGCGGTGGCGGCGCTCGATGTCTGCGACCCCGAACCGATCCCCGCGGACAGCCCCCTGCGGTCTTTGCCCAATGTGATCGCCGCGTCGCACATCGCCTCGGCAAGCCCTAAAGCGGTGCGCACCCTGCGTGAAACCGCCGCCCGGATCGCAGCGATGGCTCTACGCGGTGAAGCGCTGCCCAATATCGTTAACGGGGTGCGGCCGTGACGGAAGCAGTCATGCTTGTCACCGGTGGCAGCGGGTTCATCGGAACCTGGGTGCTGCGCGAATTGCTCGCAGAGGGCAAACGGGTTGTGGCGCTCGACGTTCGCCCCGCGACAGAGCGTTGGAACCGCGTGCTTGGGTCTGGAACGACGGAGGTTGTCTTCTCGGACGTCTCGCTGATCGATCGCGATGGTCTAGTGGCACTGATGCGAAAGCATGCCGTTTCGCACGTCATTCACCTGGCGGCGCTGTTGACGCCGGACTGTCAGCAAGATCCGTTTCGCGGCTGTCAGGTGAATGTCCTGGGCAGCACCGCAGTGTTCGATGCCGCCCGCCTTGCAGGTTCGGTTGAGGCCATCGCGTTCGCCAGTTCCTACGCGGTGTACGGCAGCGCGGGGACCAAGGATTCCCGGCCGCCGATGTTTTACGGTGCGTTCAAGCAGGCCGTGGATTTGATCGCCGGGCAGTACTGGACTCATTTCGGGCTACGGTCGTTGGCGATTCGCCCGCACGTCGTGTACGGTCCGGAACGTGAGGCCGGGCTGACCGCGGGGCCGTCGCTGGCGTGTCGAGCCGCTGTTCGCGGTGAGCGCTACCAGATCGGCTACACCGGCACCGCGGGCTACGACTATGTCGAAGACGTTGCGCGAGCGTTTGTCCGGGGCGTGCTAGAATGTCCGGCCGGGGCCACGGTCGCGGATCTGCCGAGCGAACCAGCGACTACTCAGGAGATCGTCGAGCAGATAGAACGGTGTCTCCCTGAAGCGACGGGGCGTATCACGGTCTCTGGTCCGGCCATTCCTTCAAACATTCCCTCGGCGATCAGCGACATTCGCCAAGTCTTGCCGGGATGGGAACCGACGCCCTTGGCGAATGGCATCGCGAGGACCCTCGCCTATTATGGCCGAGCGGAGGGTAAAGCGTGACCAACACGATCAAATAGCCAATGAGGTTTTCGCAAATGGTTCGCGTAATGGCGCTCTGTGTAATTGGTCTCACTTCCTGCCCGGCGGCATTGGCCCAGGATTTCGTCCTCCGTGAGCATCTGGGGCGAACCTGGTCGCATGAGTTCGTCACATTTCCGCTGACGCCAACGCAGGTCAAGGCTGTCCAACAAGGTGCTCAGGTCGTCGGCCCGGACAAGGAAGTCGTGCCAAGTCAACTTTTCACCGAGAACGGGCAGACGCGTTTGGCCTTCCAGGTAACGTTGCTGCCCGGCGCCACGCAATCGTATCGGCTCGACAGCACGGCCAAGGCAATCGCCGGAAACCTTCAGGTAGAAGACAAGCAGGACCGTTGGCAACTCGGCAACGAGCACATCGGCATCGCTCTGCGTAAGCAATTGAAAGGCAATGAAGCACCCATCGCCGGGGTCCGCGTGCGTTCCGGAGGTTGGACCGCCGGCGCGACGCGCACCGGCGGCGCGGACATCGCAAGCTATTCGGCCCTTGTGACGGCACGCGGTCCG
>VGZI01000031.1 GCA_016872605.1 Planctomycetota bacterium | reverse complement strand
TCCTGGAAACCTCCGTCAAGTCCAAGGGGCGGCATGATAATCAACTCCCCTTGGGCCGTCTGTTCAAACCGCTTGTCTGGATTCTGCTGGCAAAACTCGAAGAACTGCTCCGGCGTCATCGGCACAGCCGGCGCCATACTGGATACGCGTCGGCAAGCCGGTGAGCGCCCCGTCCATTGTCGTCGGTGGCAACGTGGGTGTGCTCATGATCCAAGCTCTCCTGTGGCACGGATATTGTACCAAAGACAATCTCTGGCGCAGAGCAGTCGGCATCGGCCGGTGCAGGTCAAGGCATCAAAATCGGCCGCCGCGCTGAAGCAAAGCGATCCCTTTCAGCGCCATCGAGCCGACCATGCAACTGAGTCGGCGAAGCAGCCAAACACAGGCCTCAATTGGGACTGAATTCCGGCGGAAACTTTCGCTGCGACCCCGATGCGACTGCCTTGGCGGCTTCCAGAAAATCGTGCAGGGTCCGCAGCCGTGCTTCCACGCTCACTTCCTCCAGAAGCGATTGCTTGAACTCGGCGTCCAGCGGAAGCGCGAATGCGAGGATGTCGCAGAGAACGCCGAGCGGCAGGTCGTTGTGCAACAGCTTCGAGAACTGCTCGGCAAGTTCGCCGGGAGCCGTGAACCACGTCGGCGCCTTTTTGTCGAGTGTCGCTCGCCAAACGGCCTCATCGGCGGTGTCCTCGATCGGCACCTCATTGAGTATTTCCGCGTCGGCAATGCGGTAGAGCTTTTTGGACACAACCTCCTTCGTGATGCGGATGCGTGCGTGGCCTCGGAGCAGGATGTTGAATTTCCCATCCTCGAGCCGTTGCTCCGCGACGATCCGGCCCAGGCACGCCACGGTGTGTATGGCCGGCGCCGCCGCGTAATCCGATTCCCAGCCGGGCATCGGCAGCACCATCGCGATGTACCGGTCGCCTTCCAGCGCATCCGACGTGAGCTGCCGATAGCGTGGCTCAAAGATGTGTAACGGCTGCATCACCTGCGGGAAGAACACGAGGTTCGGCAGCGGAAACAGCCTCGCGCGGCCCATGAAATCCGCCAGCGATCCTGATTCGCTCATGTGTCGTCCTCCGGCATGAGACACAAGCCCTGACTTCATGATATGGACCGCATTCTCACTTCGTGTCCTTGGTGTCCTTCGTGGATTTTTTCCGCGGCGCCAGGAACGATAAAATACCGGGATGACCTTGCGCATCGCGAATCTGCGTTTGAGCATCGACGAACCGGAGGCCGCACTACCGGGCCACATTGCGCGCGTGCTTGGCATCGCGCCGGAAGGACTGTCGCGCTGGCGCATTTTGCGAAAGAGCCTGGATGCCCGACAAAAGGGAGCGTTTCATTTCGTCTATGCGGCGGAAGTCGGCACGCACGAAGACGAGACGCTGCTGATGACGCGCGCCCGCCGCAAGCATCGCGAATTGACGATCGATCAACACGAAGAGCCGGCGTTTCGCATGCCGGCGCCGGGGAGCGAATCGCTCGAGCATCCGCCGATCATCGTTGGATCGGGGCCGGCGGGTTTGGTTGCAGGGTATTTCCTCGCCGAGCAAGGTTATCGCCCTATCGTCCTGGAGCGCGGCAAGGCGGTGCGCGAGCGCATCCACGACGTGCAGCGATTCGACGCCGGCGGAGCGTTTGAGCCGGAGAGCAACTATCTCTTCGGCGAAGGCGGCGCCGGCACGTTCAGCGACGGCAAGCTGACGTTTCGCGGCAGCGGGCCCGATGTGCGGCGCGTGCTCGAACTCTTCGCCGAATGCAAAGGAAAGCCGTCGATCCTGTATGACTATCGCCCGCATCTGGGGAGCAATCGGCTGCCGGCCGTGGTCAAGGCGATTCGGCGGCGCATCGAAGCGCTGGGAGGCCAGGTGCGTTTCAATTGCCGCGTCGAGGATTTACATCTCGTCGATGGCACGGTGCGCGGCGTCGCCACGTCGTCGGGATACCTCGCGGCGAGCGTCGTGCTGCTCGCGATCGGCCATAGCGCGCGTGACACCTTTGAAACGTTGCTGCGGCGCGGCGTGCCGATGGCCCCCAAGCCGTTTCAAATGGGCGTGCGCATCGAACAGCCGCAGGAGATCGTCAATCGCGTCAAGTACGGACCGGCGCATCTGGAGGCTCGCCTTGGGTCGGCGGACTACAATCTCGTGGCACGCGGCCCGCACGATTTGTTCACGTTCTGTATGTGCGCCGGCGGGCACATTATTCCGAGCGTGTCCGAGCCAGGCTACTTCTGCACCAACGGCATGAGCCTGTCGCAGCGCAGCTCGCCGTTCGCCAACAGCGGTCTGGTGGTGACGATTCCCGTCGAGCAATTCGGCGCAAGCGATGTGCTCGCCGGCATGCGTTTGCAGCAGATCTACGAGAAGCGAGCGTTCGAGTTGGGCCGCGGCGACTATGCGTGCCCGATCCAGGGTGCGAACGATTTCCTGGCCAATCGGCCGACGCTCGCCACGCCCGTGTGCAGCTACCCGCGCGGTTTGGTGCTGGCCCAGATCGGTGAACTTGTGCCGCCGATCGTTCAGGATGCGCTGCGGCACGGGTTGCCGATCCTTGATCAGCGCTGGCACGGCAAATTCTTGCAAGAAGCGTATCTAGTCGGCCCGGAATCGCGTGGCAGTTCGCCCGTCCGCATCGTCCGCGACGACCGCAGTCGCGAATCGCCCGGCATCACCGGGCTCTATCCGGTCGGCGAAGGAGCGGGATACGCCGGCGGCATCGTCAGCGCCGCCGTCGACGGCCTGCGCTCCGCCCTCGCCATCATCGCCCGCTACGCCCCGTTGGCCGAGCTTTCTTGACGGACTGCGGGAGGGCGAGGCTCCTGCCGAGCCGCGAACCCGCGACCGTTTCCGACACCGGCTCGGCAGGAACCTCGCCCTCCCGACTTGAAAACAGGAGAGATCATGAAATCTCCTCTTCCACTCTTTCCGTCCACCGTCGTTGGCAGCATGCCGCGGCCGCAGTATGTCAAGGACTTGCTTGCCGCCGGCTCGCGCACCGGCGATCATGACGCGGGCTGGCTCAAGCGCATGAACGATGCCGTCCGGTTCGCCATCGGTATGCAGGAGCAGGCTGGCATCGACATCATCTCCGACGGAGAGTGGCGGCGCGAAACGTACGTCGACGTCATCGGCGAAATCGCTACCGGCTTTTCTTGGATCAAACGCGACGTGTTCGCCTATCACCAGGTCGTCACGCAAAAGTTGACGCCGCGCAAGCCCGGCGTCATTGCCGAGGAGGCTCGCTTCCTCAGAGAGAACACGGATCGCCATGTCAAAGTCGCGCTGCCATCGCCGTACTTGATCGGCCAGCGCATGTGGGTTAAGGAACATTCCGCCTCGGCGTACCCGACACGCGAAGCGTTCTGCGAAGCTGTGGTGCCGTACCTTCGGCAAGAGCTGTTGGCAATCCGCGACGTCGGCGTGGACGTGATCCAGCTCGACGAGCCGCATTTATGCGTACTCGTCGACCCGCAGATACGCGCCGGCTTCGCCGACCCGGAAGTAGAGATGCGCAACGCTGTCAATTGGATCAATCAGATTGTCGCCGATGTGAAAGGCGTCACCCTTGCCGTGCATCTTTGTCGCCGCAATTGGGGCCGCCGCGGCTGGGGGGCGGCGGGCGGCTACGAGGCGATCCTGCATCACGTCAAACGGCTCAAGGTCGATCAACTGATGATGGAATTCTCGATCCCCGTCGCCGGCGATGTCGCGATCCTCAAGGAGTTGCCGGGGAACATCAAGATCGGCCTGGGCTGCGTTGATGTGCGCTTTCCCGAGATCGAATCGGCCGAGGTGATCGCGCTGCGGGTCGAGAAGGCGCTCCCCTATGTCGGCGCCAACCGCATCAGCCTCAACCCCGACTGCGGTTTCGCTCCCGGCAAGGACCACGAGATACCCATGGAGGAAGCGTACGCCAAGCTCAAGAGCCTCGGCCAAGCCGCCAAGCTGCTCCGCGAACGACATAAATAACCACAGATGAACACGGATAAACACAGATGGGATTGGTCAGTAACGAGTGGTTTGGAGAAGCACTACCACCACTCCTATCTGTGTTTATCCGTGTCCATCTGTGGTTAAGTTCTCATGGCGGCGAGCTGGGCAGCATCTCTTCGTACTCCGAATTGTCCTCGGCGCCGTTGTATCTTGCGGGCACAATCAGCAAATCGTCGTTCATCTCGTCGCGGGCGAAGATCTTGCGGAACTTCGTGATGAACAGGCTCTCCGTCAAGTGCCCGGCGAGTTGTTGCAGGTTCCTGACATCGTCGGCTGGCGCTTCGCGCACCAGGTAGCCGAACGGGCGGTCCTTGCGCGATTTGTCGAGCCGAGCGCGGATAACCTTGTAGATCGCCTCGGCTCGCTTCGCGTCCTTCAAGTCGGCTTGCGTGAAACCCTCATCGACGTTCGGCACGCGCTCGCTCCACGGCGCTTTGCCGGCGAGAACGGCGATGTCGTCCTTGGTCAGCTTGCGAGCCCACTCCATCGTGGTCGGAATGTGCCCCTTGTTGTTGGGCTGCGGACGCTGGCCGGCGATGAAGCGGAAGTTGAGCAGGCCGGCTCGGTCGAGGAGCGCCTGCGTCTGGGGCTTGAATACGTCGAGCCAGTCTTGTCCTTTTCCGGGGATGCCGCCGGAGCAGCCGATCGCGCCTTGCAGCATGGGAATCCAGGTGTACTGGTAGCTCAGGTCGCCGGGCAGATCGACCTTGAACGGGGCCTGCACGTAGAAGAGGGCCTCGGTCTTTTCGCGCACCGAGATCTGCGTGATCTTGAGCGGATAGACGAGCTTGTCGGTCGTGAACTTGAAGCGCGTGGGCGTAACTTCGCCGTCGAAGGTGCCGTCCTTGTTGCGTTTCATCTGCATGGTGTCGATCTTCATGACGGTGAAGAGCCATTTTTTCTGGATGTAGTGGTTCAAGGTCGCTTCATCGCCGGAGTAGCTGTACTTGTGATCCTTGAGCCATTGGAAGAGATCATCCGCCCGCGACGCTTCGATGATCTTGTAATCGAGCGACCCGACGATGCCGGCCTCGCGGACGATGACGGTGCGCCGAGGATCAGTCCCTGCGAAGTCGACCGGCCGGCCCCCGATAGCCCCGTCCAAATCCCGAAGAACTCCTAGGTTCGAAACTGGCTGAATGGGCAACAATCTGGACACTGGCATCTCCCGCCGCTTCATGATCGTGTACACCGCGAGGTGCTTGAAGAAATCGCGCGGCATCTCGTTGAGCTTCGGTTGCGTCGGCGTGGGGATGACCATGCCGAAGTCGAGGGCGTTGCCTTCGAACTTGGGCTGGACGGTGAACGTCTCGACCTTCTCGGCCGGGTCCCAGGTAATGAACACCTTCTGCGCCGGCTGCAAGATGTCGGCATTCTTGGCCGAGAAGTAACAACACGCCGCATCGGCGCCGGGCGCGATGGCGAGCAGGATCGTCAGCACGAGACAGGGGCAACGCATGATCGTATCCTCACAGGGGATGGGCACGGTTTGATACTACCATGTCTGTGTTCCGCCTGGTAGAGAAATTCTGCCGTCTTCGTAGGGACAAGCTGCCAGCTTGTCCCCTGGAACCCGGTGGGATATTCGTTTTCTTCAGGCGACGAGGGGGACAAGCTGGCAGCTTGTCCCTACGAAGGAGTGGATATGCGCACCGCACTCGTCGGCTGCGGCAAAGTCGGGCAGACCCACGCGATTGCGCTGCGTGAGTTGGCGGAATCGGAGTTCGTCGCGGTGTGTGACGCCGACGGGCAACGCGCCAAGGTGTTTGCCGAGCGGTTCGGGGTGCGTGGCTACACCGATCTCGGCGCAATGTTGGCGGAGACGAAGCCGAACGCGATCTGCGTCTGCACGCCGCATCCGTTGCATGCCGGCGCGGTGATCCGGGCGGCGGAGTTCGGCGTGTCGGCGCTCGTTGAGAAGCCGTTGGCCGCAAGCCTGGCGGACTGCGATGCGATGCTGGCCGCGTCGCGCAAAGCGGGGACGAAGCTTGGCGTCATCAGCCAGCGGCGTTACTACGAAGCGGTTCGCCGGATGAAGGCGGCCATCGACGCCGGCAAGATCGGCACACCCATCCTCGGCGTCTTCCAGATGTTCAGCTGGCGCGATCAGGCCTACTATCAATCCGACGCCTGGCGAGGCAAGTGGGACAGCGAAGGCGGCGGCGTCCTCGTCAATCAGTCGCCGCACCATCTCGACCTCCTGCAATGGTTCATGGGCGACATCGACGAGATCACCGGCGTCTGGGCCAACCTCAATCACCCGTACATCGAAGTCGAGGACACCGCCCTGGCGATGATCCGCTTCAAATCGGGCGCGCTCGGCTCCATCGTCGCAACGCTCACGACCAAGCCCGGAATCTACGCCAAGGTCCACGTGCATGGTTCCAACGCGGCATCGGTCGGCGTCGAGACCGATCGCGGCGCTACCTTCGTCGCAGGCGTCTCCGAGCCGACCGACCCGCCGCTCAATGACCTGTGGACCATCCCCGGCGAAGAGGCGCTGCTGCCTCAGTTCCAGGCCGACGATCGCGCCGTGTTCAAGCAAGTGAAAGCTGCGACGCACTATCACGCCCTGCAGATCAAGGACTTCCTGCAAGCGGTACGCGACGATCGGCCTCCCGAAGTAACGGGCGAAACCGGCCGCCGCGTCGTCGAGATGTTCACCGCCATCTACCGCTCCAACCGCGAACGCCGATCGATCAAGTTCCCGCTTGAAGCCTGAAAATCTCACGCAAAGGCGCAAAGGAAGAACCAGGATTCCTTTTGTCCATCCTTGTGCCTTGGCGTGAGGCATTTTTTCACAAACTCCACGGAACAGTCGCGCCGGCGCTCCGTATGTGGAAACGACTCGCACGCCGTGTTATGGCTCGGCGTATATCTTTCGATCAACCCTGAACGACCACCCGAAAAGCGGCTTCGCGGCGGAGGCACAAGCAAAAATCAAGGACTTCGACGACGCGGACGCTCGCGCCGCCAAAGCCGCCGAGGATGCACGAAGAGCGCGAGAATTTGAAGAATTGCTCGACCGTCTGAGCGGCAACAGCGTTACCGTGACGATTCAGAATACGACATCGCACCGAATCTCGGTCAGCTATTCCGGCGCCACCTACAGGACCATCTCCGTCGCCCCGTTCGGCTCCGGATCAGTCAACCTGCCGCCGGGAACCTACACCGTGTCCGCATCGGCGGATTCGTTCGGCAGCAACGTGCGGTCCTTCAGCGCCACGCGAACCTTCGTGCGCGGCATGGACTACTCGGAATCGTTCAGCACCACCAAGACCTTCGGATATTCTCCTTACGGCGGTTATCGCTTCCCGTGATGCGACAATGCATGAGTGCCATTACGAGCCGGAAGCGAAAGCGACGGGACTTTGCCCGACCGTCGCTTTCGCTTCCGGCTCGTAATGTTATCGATCGATCCGCAGACTCGGTAATGCTTGCTGCAGCACGCCTGCGTCATTGACGGCCGTGCCGCGAACGTTGATATGGCGAAGGTTTTTCAGGCGGACCAGTTCGTTGAGCCCTCGGGTACTGATAGCGGTGCGGCCCAGGTCGAGCGTTTGCAATTGCCGCAGCCAGGCGATCTCTTTCATGCCGGCGTCGGTCCACTTGGTGCGATCCAGATACAGCGCCTTTAGGTTTTTGAGGCGTCCGAGCTCTTTGGCTCCCTTGCCTGTCACGGCCGTTCCGCTCAGGCGGAGCGTGTGAAGCTGCTCGATCTCCGTGATCGCCGTCAGCTCGGCGTCGGTCACCGGCGTGTAGTAAAAGTTGAGCGTACGAAGCGATTCGATCCCCGCGAGTTGCCTCAAGCCCACGGCGTTCGGCATTGCGAACGTGACGTTGATCGTGCGAAGTTCCTTGCACGCGGCCAGCTGCTTGAAGCCGACGCCAGCGGCCATTTTGCAACCGCACAAGCTGAGGGAATGCAACCTTGGAAGGCTGGCGACGCTTTGGTAGTCTGCGTCCTTGACTTGCAGCAACAGCAAATGCAGCGAGGCAAGCGCCTTGAGCGACGCCAGTTCTTTCAGTCCCTCCACCGTGACGCGCGAGCGCAGGGCGAGAACGGGCAACGCCCCGGCGGCGTTGAGGTCGTCGATCTCAGTTGCCGACGCGTTGGTGGCGTCGACATAAAGCGTCCGCAGGTTGCCGCATCGGGCCAAGTGCTTGAGCCCGGCGTCCATGATGCTAGGGACCATGCGCAGGTCGAGGCTTGTCAAGTTCGGAATGGATGCCAGATCTCGCAGTGCCGAGTCGGTGGCCTCACTGAGGACTAAGTCGAGGGCCGTCAGATTTTCAAGTCCCGCCAGCTCTTTCAGCCCGGCATCGGAAACGCTGCTGCGAAGGGACAACGCAAATGGCTGATCGGGCATGCGCAGCTTTTCAAGCGCTCCGCTATGCCAAAGACGCGAGCGAAACGCCAGGAGATCGCCTGGCTTCGGGCCGTCGTTGCGGGTGCGGAAAGGGATGCCGGCGCCCCCCTCGTCGGGCGCCATCCACCCGACCTCGAATCCCGCCTTCTCCCAATCGGCTCGTAGGCCGGCTGCCAGCGGTTTCGGAGTTTGGGCTGGCAAGGTCGGCGGAAAGAGAAAGCCCGCCACGATCGCCAAAGCCATTGTGCGGGAGGCGCGCCACATGATTGCGACCCGTTGGAAAAATGGGCGAATCCCATACGAAGGTAGCATGAACGCCATCCGTTGACAATGGAGCAACCGCATGAATTCCGTTCGCGTTGGCCAAGGCGCCTTTCGCTACCTCGTCGATGAAAACTGGGCCAAGTTCCCGGCGACAGGCCCTTCCGGCGAGGCGGTCGGCGTGGCGTGTGATTCGAAGGATCGCGTCTACGTTTTCTTGCGAGGCCCCAAGCCGGTGCTCGTTTTCGAACGCGACGGAACGCCGATCGGGTCATGGGGAGAAAACGACTTTACTCGCCCGCACGGCATCTTCATCGGAAAAGACGACACCGTCTACTGCAGCGACGACTTCGGACACTGCATCCGCATCTTTTCAACGGATGGGAAACTGCAAAAGACGCTGGGCACTCCGGGCAAGCCGTCCGACACCGGCGCGACCAGCATCGATTACCGCACAATCAAGCGATCCGGCCCGCCGTTCAATTATCCATGCAATCTTGCCATCGGGCCGACGGGCGATCTGTTCGTCGCCGACGGCTACGGCAACGCGCGGGTGCATCGCTTCACGCCGGACGGGCGATTGATCAAGTCGTGGGGCGAGCCCGGCAGCGGACCGGGGCAATTTCACGTCGTGCACGGGATCGCCGTCGATGCGGCCGGAACGGTGTACATTGCCGACCGTGAGAATTGCCGCATTCAGCTTTTCACGAGCGACGGCAATTTCGTCGGCGAATGGACCGACCTGGCCAGGCCGTGCCAGCTCACCATCGATCGCGCAGGCTGGATCTACATCGCCGAACTCGGCTTTCGTGCCGGACGCTGGCCCGGCACCGGCGCCGCGCAACCAGGCCAAACTGGCGGCCGCGTCAGCATCTTTGATCGCCAGGGCAAGCTCCATTGCCGATTCGGCGGCGGCGACAACCCCACCGCTCCCGGCGACTTCTTCGCCCCGCACGGCATCTGGGTCGACTCACGCGGCGACCTGTATGTCTCGGAAGTCGCCCTCGCCGGCGGCGCCCGCGCAGGGATCGTCGATGGATCGTGTCACACGCTGCAGAAACTAGTGCGCAACTCCATGATCGGCTAAACCTCGGCTACGACTCTCCGCACCAACACGCGCAGCTTTTTTTCCGCCGTGTTCGCCGTAGCGATGATGTCCGCCAAACTCGCCGGCGCCAGAGCGTCGGGCAGACATTGATCGGTGATCACCGACAGACCCAGAATGCGCATTCCCGCGTGCACGCCAACGATCACCTCCGGCACCGTCGACATGCCCACGACATCGGCGCCGATGCCTCGCAAGAATCGATACTCCGCCCGCGTTTCCAAGTTCGGCCCAGGTACGGCGACGAATACGCCTTTCTGCAGGGCGATCTTTTCCTCGAGCGCGATGCGCTGGGCCAGCGCGATCAGCTTCAGATCATAGGGCCAGCACATGTCCGGAAAGCGCTGCCCAAGGCGTTCGTCATTCGGGCCAATCAGCGGATTGTCGGAGAGGAGATTGATGTGGTCCTCGATGAGCATGATGTCCCCCTTGGCCCATTGCGGGTTCATGCCGCCGCAAGCGTTGGAGACGATAAGGACATCGCAGCCTAGCGCCTTCATGACGCGAACGGGGAAGGTAATCTGCTTGAGCGTGTAGCCTTCGTAGAAGTGGAAGCGCCCCTCCATGGCCAAGACATTCTTGCCGCCGAGCGAGCCGCACACGAGCCGGCCGGCGTGCGATTCGACGGTGGAAACGGGGAAGTGCGGTAGCTCTTGATACGGGATCCTGACGGCGTCCGCGATCTCTTCCGCGAGCCCGCCGAGCCCGGTGCCGAGGATGATGCCGACGCGAGGCGATTTTTTCCAGCGCGATTGAATGACGCGTGTCGCTTCCTGGATTTGATCGAAGAGTTCCACGGATTTCCTCGCGTTAGCCGATCCCGATGCCAGCGTCATCCCTTCCAGTTGTACCCCAATATACAATACACACACCGTCGTAGACAGGGAGGCCCGATCATGTCGCCGCTGCGCTGGATCATGTTCGCGTTCGTGATAATCGGCATCGCGGCCCCGGCCGATGCTTGCCCCGGATTGCTGTGCCGCCTGTTCGGTCTGCCGCCGCGCGTCGCCTGCGCACCGGCGCCAACCGTGCCGCCGGTTGCGAAGGCGGAAGTCAAGACGCCGGAAAGCGTAGCCACGCTCAGGGGTCGCGTCACCTTTCCGAACGCGCCGCTGCCAAAGTACTACTCGCCGCTGCAACTTGCTCGCAACGATCGCCTCCTCGGCGACATGTTGATCGCCGCCAAGGAGAAGGATCTTCTCGATCAAGGGCCGATTGTCAACCCGCGAAACTTCGGCCTCAAGAACGCTGTGGTGTTCTTGCGCCGACCCGACGGGATCATCTGGCCGATCGACGACGCCGACAAGATTCGCAAGGACCCGCTAGTTATCGACGCTCCGCTCGCCGCGTTCGATCCTCACGTCGCTGCGCTGTATGCGGAATGGTTTGACGGCAAAAACCGCGGCAAGACCGGCCAGCGTTGCCTGATGCGGAACACGTCGCCTTACCTCCAGAACTACCGCGCGTTCGGCAACCCGAAATTCAACGACGGCTTCAATATCAACCTGCCCCCCAAACGGAACAAGAGGTCGCCGTCCAACCGCAGCTGCTGCCGATCCTTTTGGTTGACGACTTTTATTTTTTGGAAGAAAGCTTATGTCTTTGTCTTCGATCATCCTTATTTCGCGATTACGAATGCCGACGGCGAATTCTCCATCCCGCGCGTACCGGCCGGCATGCAACTGAAAGTCATGGCCTGGCACGAGGAAGTCGGCTGGCTGCTCGGCAAAGAAGGTAGATCGGTGACGTTTCACGCTGGGAAGAACGTTCTCGATATTGCGACGACGGTGAGGTAGGAGTAGCCGCGAAAAAACGCAGAGACGCGAAAAGCGCAGGAAGATTTGGGCAACGATTCCCCGTCTCTTTTTTTTGCGACATTTGTGTTTTTTGCGGCAAATTCTGAACTGGAGGCATGTTGCAATGGCTGCGAATCTGACGCCGCAATACATGGAAGCGGAGGAAGAGTACAAGAAAGCCCAGACGCCGGAGGACAAGCTGGCGGCCCTGAAGAAGATGTTTCAACTCGTGCCCAAGCACAAGGCGAGCGAGAAGCTGCAGGCCGATCTCAAGACGAAGATGAGCGAGCTCAAGAAGGATATTGAGCACGCCAAGGCACATCCCAAGAAGGTCGGCGCTCCAAGTTACAAGTTCCCCAAGCAAGGGGCAGGGCAGTACATCATCCTCGGCGGCCCGAACGTGGGCAAGAGTCGGCTCCTGACGCGATTGACGCGGGCGACGCCGGAGGTCGCGCCGTATCCGTTCACGACGCGTGAGCCGTACGCCGGCATGATGGAGTGGAACGACGTTAAGGTGCAGCTCATCGACACGCCGCCGATCACGGCCGACTACATGGAGAGCTACGTCAGCAGCCTGGTCCGCGCCGCCGACGCTGCGATTCTGATGCTCGACTTAAGCGATGACGACGGGCCCTTCGCCGCCCAGACCGTGATCGAAAGGCTCAAGGAGGTCAAAACAATCCTCGTCGGCGAAAAGCCTGCCGTTCAGGACGATCAATCGATTCAACACGTCAAGACGCTGCTCGTGTGCAACAAGATCGACACCGAAGGCGCAAACGATCGTTTGGAGATCGTTCGTGAGATGCTCGGCTCAACCTTCCCTATTCACGTCATCAGTGCTGAGCACGGGACCGGCTTGGAGGATTTGCGCAATGCGATCTACGACTTCCTCAAGGTGATTCGCGTGTACACAAAGCACCCGGGCAAGCCGCCGGACATGACGTCGCCGTTCACGTGTCCGATCGGCAGCACGCTCGTGGAGCTGGCGGCGCTGGTGCATCGCGATTTTGCCGAGCAGCTCAAATCCGCCCGCATCTGGGGCAGCGGCGTGCACGACGGCCAAACCGTGGGCCGCGAGCATGTGCTGCACGACAAGGACGTGGTCGAGTTGCACGTGTGATGCCGCTTGGCGTTTGCGCGGCGCCATGCGAGCGTTAAACGAATGCCGGACTCACTGCTTTTTCGGCGGAAATTCGCACAGCGGAAAACTCTCTGTCGGCTCGTCGATCACCTCTTGCAGCGTCGTCGATTGAAATGCCTCTTCCACTAGCCCAAGCGCCTTATCCACGCGGTGATGCAATGGGCACAAGCGAACGCCGTGGGACGCAAGCTCAAGAGGGCACGATCTGATGCGGCGAATCGGATCGACGGCGTTGACGACTTCCAGTATGGTCAGGTCGCTGGGCGGTTTGGCGAGTGCCATGCCGCCGCCGATGCCTCGCTGCGACTTGACGATGCCTGCCGCCACCAGGCTTTGCAAGACCTTCGAAAGATACGCTTGAGGCACCTTCGTCACCTTGGCGATTTCCTCCGTCGTCTGCGGTCGCTTCATGTTGCTCGCCAGATGCACCACCGCTCGCAATGCGTATTCCACGGTTTGTGAGAACATTCGGCATCTCCGGCAAAATCGGAATCGAATCGGCGACGAAACCAACGCTCCCTCTTCATTCTACCTGGCAACCGCCGTCCTGAATTGAGTATCGTGTCCGGATAGTTTTTTCGCCGCTTTCGGCTCGGCGCTCGGGCCGCGCGATGCCGCCGGCTGCAAACATGGAGACTCCCTCGTGACACCGAAAGAAGTTCTTGCGCTGATCCGCGAAAGAGATGTCAAGGCCGTCGATCTGCGATTCATGGATTTCCCCGGCCTTTGGCAACATTTCACCATCCCCGCCGAGGCCTTAACCGAGAACACGTTTGAGGAAGGCCTCGGTTTCGACGGGTCGTCCATCCGCGGCTGGAAGGCGATAAACGAGTCCGACATGCTCGTTCTGCCCCAGGCCGATACCGCGTTCCTCGATCCGTTTTGCGCCGATACGACGCTCACCATCATCTGCAACATTCAGGACCCGCTGACCAAGGAAGATTACTCGCGCGATCCGCGCAACGTGGCACGCAAATCGGTCAATTACATGAAATCGACCGGCATTGCCGAGATCGCGTACTTTGGCCCCGAGCTCGAGTTCTTCGTCTTCGACAACGTGCGCTTCGATCAGAATCAGTATTCCGGGTACTACCACCTCGACAGCATCGAAGGCGCATGGAACTCCGGCAAAGACGAGAATCCCAACCTTGGGCACAAGATTCGTTACAAGGAGGGTTACTTTCCGACGCCGCCGACCGACACGCTCCAAGACATTCGAACGCAGATGATGATGACCATGATCGCCTGCGGCATTCCGATCGAAGCGCAGCATCATGAAGTTGCCACCGGCGGACAGTGCGAGATCGACATGCGCTTCTCGCCGCTCGTCGAGATGGCCGACAAAGTGCTGAAGTACAAGTACATCGTCAAGAACGTCGCCAAGAAGCACGGCAAGACGGCGACCTTCATGCCCAAGCCGATCTTCCAGGACAACGGCTCCGGCATGCACGTGCACAGCTCGCTGTGGAAGAACGGCGTCAACCTTTTCGCCGGCTCGGGCTATGCGGGCCTGTCCGACATGGGCCTGTACGCGATCGGCGGCCTGCTCAAGCACGCCCCGGCCCTGTGCGCCTTCACCAATCCGACCACCAACAGCTACAAGCGTCTCGTGCCCGGCTACGAAGCGCCGGTCAATCTCGCCTACAGCCGACGCAATCGCTCTGCGTCGATCCGCATCCCCGTCTACTCGCCGAGCCCCAAGGCCAAACGCATTGAGTATCGCTGCCCGGACGGGTCGAGCAACCCGTACCTCGTGTTCTCGGCGATGCTCATGGCCATGATCGACGGCATCAAGAACAAGATTCGGCCCGGCGATCCGCTCGACAAGGATATCTACGATCTGACGCCGGAGGAACTGAAGGACGTGCCGAAGACACCGGGCTCGCTGGAGGCCGCCCTCGATTGCCTGCAGAACGATCACGACTTTCTGCTGCAAGGCGACGTGTTCACCGACGACGTGATCAGCACGTGGATTTGGTATAAGCGCGAGAAGGAAGTCGACGCCATTCGTCTCCGGCCGCATCCTTGGGAGTTCTACTTGTATTACGACATGTAGCGCATCTGCCATTCTTCGTGTTCTTCGTGCCCTTCGTGGATGTTTCCTTTTTCGGTGGCGGGGTTCGGCGAGAAGTGTCAGAATTGCCGATTGCGACATGGACTTCACTCCCTGGCCGTCGCCTTGGAAGGCACGTCACTCATCCCGGCGGGGCCAGATGGTGGTTCAGATGCTGCTGCTGCGGCGCCCACGGAAAGCTGGTCGAGTTGCCAGCGGATCGCGGCTAGCAGTTCTTCGTCCTCCATCTCCCAAATCGCTCCCGCAACCGCTCCGCGCGCTATGGTCGCCATGTTGGCAATGAGTTGCCCCAACCGCATGGACGGCAAAGCTTGCCGAAGTTCGGCCAACGAGTCGATCAATTCATCGTGCTCTTTGTTGTTCATGGTAATTTCTCCTTGACCGTCGGGAGATGGCCGACTGGGTGCGCCAGAGTGCCGAGCAGTTCCGCGGGGATGAGCGAGCCCGGACAGAGTTTTGCAGCGCGCGTTGCTCGCGTTACTCCGTCGCTCAGCATCAGTTCTCCATCCGAGCCACGGTAGATCAAGACGGGCGGCATTCCTGCCAGGGATTTTCCATGTTTGGCGATCTGTCGCTGAAGTTTGGCCGGATCAGCCCCGTCAATCCGCTCATTCGGCAGCCGGAGCGTCGCGGGATCAACGTCGAGGAACACGCGCTCGCTCATGATTGGATTCTACCAGGCAACCGAGCGGAGTTCAATTCGTATGATGGAGCGGCCGCTCGTGGAGTATTTCGGGCCCGAAACGGGGATGCGGACCGGACTTGGACAGAATTTACGGAGCCACTGGATGCCGCAAGCAAGACTCTGGCGTGCGCCGCCGCAGCCGTGGGCGATAGGAGGCGCGAAAGTCCATTGCGGTAAACGTAGCCGATTGGGTCTGTAGATTTTTCGTGGGGGTCTAGCGTAAATGCCCGCTCGGGAATAACTCCGCAATTCCAAGAGACTCATACCAGTCGCGGTACATGAACGTAAGTCGCTTGAGAAACGCATTGAGAATATCTTGAGCCTGCGCCTTATCCTTAGGGTTGTCTCCCAAATCAAGCCAGAGCTGACTTTCGGCGGGGTCAATGGCAGAACGTCGGAAAAGATCCTCCCGCGCTTGTATCCCGTGGGACTGGAGCGATTCCTTGTTGTTCAGATAGTCGAATTTGTAGCTGGGCAATTGATTCGAATCGCTTCGGTTGAGTTCGAGGGGCCATAGTCGCATATTTGCAACGGTGGATTGCCAATCCTTAACGCGATAAAGGCTCTCCGTCTCGGATTTGCCTCTGGCTCTCTTGCTCTTCGTTAGTTCCATCGGGTAGATGTGGTCTCGGTCCCAAGGGCGGTCAGTGTCCTCGAGCGATATTCTGAAGTAGTCATCAAACCAATCGCAGATTGCCGCTCGGCAGGCGTATGCAAGGAGCCCGTCCGAGTTGCGCAGCTGGTCGACGAATCCCACCATCGCGAGTTTCGGAATGGTCGCGGGTGTGATGTCGTCATCCTCGCCGTCGCCTTCGAAGTCCGTACCGTCGTCAAAGTACTGTCCGTAAAAACGGTGAAAACGCTGCGATTTGAAGAATTCCCTTACGGTTGCACCGTCCCATTGATCGCCCCAGTTCAGACGGTCATTTCGGAGTTTGCTAAGGAGCTTTTCAAGATCGCTCGGAGGACATGGCGGCATCAGGAGAAATGCCTGATCATGCAGCTCATATTTGACGGCGGACTTGAGTGTTTCACCAGACCAAAAGGACTCCTGCGGGTCAGAGCGGTGTTGCCAAATTCTTTCGCACGCCTTCGCCGTGCCTCTGCCCGACCGTTCGACGAACCAGCAGAGGGATGTAACGAACCCGAGCGCTTTCCTCTGCAAACTAGCGGACTCAAAGCGGTCGCCCTTTCTTAATCGGAAAAGCAGGAGGAAAAACGGATCTGGGGACTCGTTGGCAATAGCGGAAGTCTGATAAAACGAGAGCTGCCAGGGCTGCCGAGCGCCCGGTTCGCCCGTCAAGATGTTTCGCGCGAGGCGGAACGGACTATCGGGCTTATCGAGGCTGCCGATAAGCTGGGCCACCTCGTTTTGGTTGTCGTCCTTCTCAAGCCACTCCTTGAATTCGCGGATCTTCACGCGCTTCGGGAAGACCGAGGAACTCCGCCGATTACTCGCCATTACCAAGCGAACGGCATAATTCATTACTTTAGCTGGTTTTATGTAGTCGCACTTCTCTTCGATTTCGCTTGCGGCGGGAAGAAGAGACTTGAATATCGAATACACAAGCTCCTCTGGCCCCAGGACGACCCCGCCCGAGTTGATCCTTTCAAAGATCAATTCGAGCCCTTCCTTCTCCTCGAGCGATTCATCCGGCGTATCGTCACCCCAATTTGTGGTTAACCCCGTTGATGATAGCGTATCTTCAGAGATAACAATGGCCGGCACGGCAGATCTCTTTAGGCGGCACAAGTGCTCAATGAGCTGGCTGCTTGCGACGTTGTCCTTTGTCCAAAAAAGGTTCACGGCCTTTCTGTAGTCGTTTGCGCTCTTACGGCTTGCCAACCCGCTAATGTGTTTCAGGCGCTCTACGCACTTCTTGAGCATCGCCTCCTTGGCGCAGGCGGGGTCGGACAGGTCTACATCGGGCTCAAAAAAGAATGAAAACGGGAACGGTGCGCTTGCTACCCACGGCCAGCCCTCACTGAGGGGAAGTTCGTAGTACTTCTTCGAAAAGCCCTTCGCGATCTGCGGCTGGAAGATGGCGTCATATGCCCGCTTCCGCTCGGTGGCATTTAGTCTTTCCGACTGCTTATCGTAGCCCCAAGGGTGCGCAGCAGACGTAATCTTGAACCGGTGTTCGCGGCTTTCGCTGTTGATGTCGAGCCAGAGCACTGGACAGTTTTGGATGCGCCAAAAATGCGTCTCTGGATTCCGCCACGGATTGTACATTCCGATTGCGATCGCCGTAGACCGCTGCTGGCCATCCAGAAGTTGATACTTTCGCGACCTGTTCGATGCCAATAGGAACGAGCCGATCGGAAAACCTCTTAACAGCGAGTCCCAGAGACTCTCGATCCGCCCTGCGTTCCACACAAACCCTCGCTGGAGAGCGGGAAGACTTACCTCGTTTTCGCTCGCAGCCAACTGCCAGTTTCCGATGTCAGGAATGAAATAGTGGCGGATGTTGTCTGGTGCAGACATAGCGTGGACTCGTGGGCTGATAGATACTGAACCGCGTATCCCACAGCCAGCGACTATGGAGTTGGACTGCCGCGTTGGCTGTAACTTAACCGCCGGATGGAGGACTGTCAACGATTTTCTCGGTCGATCCCCCGAGGTTCGGCGTACCTCACTCCGGGGCTTCCATTTGCGGTTTTTGTGCTTTTTCGCGGCGAGTCTCTACGCCTTCTGCTGCATCCAGGTGCGTTCGATGAAGGTGGTGTCGACGTGGCCTTCGATGAAGGCGGTGTGGTTCATGATTTCGCGGTGGATCGGGATCGTCGTCTTGATCCCCTCAACGACGAACTCGTTCAGCGCTCGCCGCATGCAGGCGATGGCGTCCAGCCGCGTCGGCTGATAGACGAGCAGCTTGGCCACCATCGAATCGTAGTTGGGCGGGACCCGGTAGCCCTGGCAGGCGTGGGTGTCGAGCCTCACGCCCGGACCGCCCGGAGGCTGCCAGCGCGTGATCACGCCCGGCGTCGCCCGGAAGTTGTTCGCCGGGTCTTCGGCGTTGATGCGGCACTCGATGGCGTGGCCTCGGTGCTGCACGTCTTTTTGCTTGAAAGGCAGCTTCTCGCCGGCGGCGATGCGGATTTGTTGTTTGATCAGGTCGACGCCGGTGACCAACTCGGTGACGGGATGCTCGACCTGGATGCGAGCATTGACTTCGATGAAATAAAAGTTGTTGTCGCGGTCAAGCAGGAACTCACACGTCCCGGCGTTATAGTAGCCGGCTTCCTTGGCTAATCGCACGGCCGATTCGCAGATCTTGCTGCGGACTTCTTCGGGCAGGTTCGGCGCCGCCGATTCCTCGACGAGCTTTTGGTGGCGACGTTGCAGCGAACAATCGCGCTCGAAGAGGTGGATCATGTTGCCATGCCGATCGCCGAGGAGTTGGATTTCGATGTGGCGAGGCTGTTCGATGTATTTTTCGATGTAGACGCTGCCGTCTTTGAAAGCGCTCTCGGCTTCTTGCTGCGCGGCGTGAAGGCCGGACTTGAGGGAGATATCGTTGCGAGCGACGCGCATGCCGCGTCCGCCGCCCCCTGCCGCCGCCTTGATCAGGACGGGGTAGCCCATTTCGTGGGCGACGCGGATGGCCTGATTTTCGTCGGTGATCAGGCCTTCGCTGCCGGGAACGACGGGGACGTTGGCCTTCTTGGCGAGTTTGCGAGCTTCGTTCTTGTTGCCGAGCCGACGCATCGCCTCCTCCGGCGGGCCGATGAACTCGATGCGGCACGCCCGGCACACTTCGGCGAAGTGGGCGTTCTCGGAAAGGAAGCCGTAGCCTGGGTGGATCGCCTGCACGTTGGCCACCTCGGCGGCGCTAATGATGCGAGCGATCTTCAAGTAGCTCTCGACGCCGGCCGCCGGGCCGATGCATATCGCTTGATCGGCCAGCTTCAAATACGGTGCATCGCGGTCGGCTTCGCTGAACACCGCCACGACCTCGATGCCGAGGTCCCGGCAGGCGCGAATGACACGCAGAGCAATTTCGCCACGATTGGCAACGAGAATGCGTTGAAACATAGTGTGGTGAGTGGTGAGTGGTGAGTAGTGAGTGGTGACGCACCACTCGCCACTCACCACTCGCCACTTAGGATGGATCGACGCGGAATAACACCTGGCCGAACTCGACCGACTGGCTGTCTTGCACCAGGACTTCGACGATCGTTCCCGAGCAGCCGGCTTGCAGTTCGTTGTACGTTTTCATGACTTCGACCAGCCCGACGACTTTCGTCGGAGTGACGCGATCACCCAGCTTGACGTACGGCGGCTCGTCCGGCTTCGGCTGCGCATAGTACGTGCCGACGGTTTCGCTCTTGATCTCGACGAGATTTTTCTTGGCGGCCGGCGGTGAAGCTGCGGGCGCATCTTGCTTCACGGCAGCGGACGCCGGCGCTGCCATCGGAACTGCCTGCGCCAACGGAACAGCGGCCGGCACAGCCACCGGCGCCGTGCTGCCTCGTCGCAATCGCAAATGCTGATCGCCGTCACGCAGGTAGATTTCGCTCAGTTCATTCTCAGCCATCAGAGCGACCAGGGCTTCGACCGTTTTCACGTCGAACGGACCGCCCGATCCGGTCTTCTTGGCGTTGTTGGACACGACAGAACTCCTATGGCTCACTCCGTTGGGAAGCCCCGGGGTGAGGTACTTCGAATCCCGGAGTTCGGCTTACCTCACCCCGGGGGCTTCATCTCAAAACTCCACAACACATTCCGCAAGCTGACGCGGGCATCGCGTCAATACTTCAGCACCATCAGGCGTAATCAGCACGTCATCCTCTATGCGCACTCCAAACTCACCCGGTAAATAGACGCCCGGCTCACACGTTACCACCATGCCTGCTTCCAGCGGCACGTCGATGTTCGGACGGAAAAACGGCGCCTCGTGGATTTGCAAGCCGAACCCATGCCCCAGGCCGTGACTGAAGTACTCGCCATATCCTTGGTCGGCGATGTAGCCGCGCCCTGCGGTATCAATCGCCTTGCTCGACGCGCCCGGCCTCATGGCGGCGATAGCGCGGCGTTGCGCCTCCGCTACAACCGCATAGACCGCTTCAAGTTTGGCCGACACTGGGCGTCCGCCTGGGAATGTCCCTTTGTTATAGGTCCACAGAACGCGCGTCAAGTCGCTCTTGTACAGGCACGACTCGGCGCCCCAGTCGATCAACACCACTGGATCGTCTGACACTTTGGCCAGGCTCGGCGGCGCGTGAGGCAAGGCCGCCCGCGGTCCGACGGCGACAATCGGATCAAACGCGGTGTCGCTGCCGCCGGCGCGACGTATGTAATGCTCGATGGCGGCGGTCAAATCCTCCTCTGTATCGTCGGGCCGCAGCATTGCCCGAAACATCGCAAACGCCCGCTCGGCAATGCGGATCGACTCGCGAATCGCGGTGATTTCGCCTTGGTCCTTCACCTGCCGAAGCTTCTCAACGCGATTCGTGCTGGGTTTCCAGTCGACGGTCTTCGTGCCTTCCTTGAATGTCTCGAAGTCCGCCATGACGACATGGCTGCTTTCAAAACCGACACCGCGCGGAGCGTACTTGCCGAGCTGTTCGATGGTGGCGTCTTGCGTCGTCTGCGCGGGCGAGCGAATGAACGCGTCGAGGCCCGGGCATTCCTCCTTGATCTGTTCCTTGAAACGTCCGTCGCTGACGAGGAGCGCCTTGTTCTTCGTGAGGATCAGGTTGCTGGCGTCGCCGGTGAATCCTGTGAGATAGGTGACGTTGAACGGATTGGTGATGAGCAGGGCATCGAGCCCTTCATCACGCGTGTTCTGCCACAGACGTTCACGCCGCTGTTCGACGTTGGCCATATTTTTTTCCCGTCCTCGTTTAGCGATCGCCTGGCGCCCTTTGAATACCCCGTTCACGTTTAGCGCTCGCCAGGCGCCATGCGAGCGCTAAACGAATTGCTTACTCCCGAGCAATCGCCTATCGAACGGCATTGGCAGTAGCTGCGCCAGCCGATACATCGCCTTGACCTCGACCAAGCTCGCCATCACGATTTCCAGGTCGCCGCCGAACTCCCAGAGGATTTGCCGACACGCGCCGCACGGCGGCGTCGGGGCGTCGGTGTCGGCCACGATGGCGATGCGGACGAACTCGCGTTCTCCCTCCGAGATTGCTTTGACGATGGCGACGCGCTCGGCACAAACAGTCAATCCATAGGTCGCGTTCTCGACGTTGCAGCCGGTGATGATGCGTCCGCCGGGCGTCTCGATGGCCGCGCCGACTAAGAACCCGGAGTACGGAGCATGCGCGTTGAGGCGCACCGCCCGGGCCGCGTCCACAAGTTGGTCGATGGAAGGCATTGATCTCCCCTGAAGCCCAGGGGTTCGGAGTACCTCACCTCTGGGCTTGCCGTCACAACAACACCCCGGCGACCGACGCGTTGAGTAGCGTCGCCACGAAGCCGACGAAGAGCGCCCGCGCGCCGAGCCGAGCCAGATCGCCGCGACGCTCGGGCGCCATCGCGCCGATGCCGCCGAGTTGAATGCCGACCGACGCGAAGTTGGCGAACCCGGTAAGGGCGAACGCGGCCAGCTGGTACGAGCGCTCGGTCATGAAGTTCGGCTGTGCCAGCATCGCCTTCATTTGAAGATAGGCATAATGCTCGTTGATCGCCAGCTTCGATCCGAGCAGCGTACCGACGTTCTCGATATCGCGCATGTCGACGCCCATGAGGAATGCGGCCGGCGCGAATAGCCAGCCGAAGACGATCCGCAGCGACAGGTTATCGGGCCAATCACTCAGGGCCTTTGCGTCGACGCCGAACCAGACCAAGGTCGGCTTGATGGCAGCCAAAAGCGCGTCAAACATGGCGACGAACGCGATGAAGACGATGAGCATGGCCGCGACGTTCAATGCGAGCCGCAAGCCATCCGACGTGCCCGCCGTGGCCGCATCGGTCGCGTTGGCAAATGGCGATTTCTCCTCCTGCGTGTCGACCGAGCCCGCCGTCTCGGGGATTGCCGTCTCCGGCATGAATAACTTCGCCAAATACAGACTGCACGGGCACGCCATCACGCACGTTGTCAGGACGGCGACCGGATCGGCGCCGTAGTTGATGTATACCACCATCATGCCGCCTGAGATGTGCGCGAAGCCGCTTACCATCAATGTGAACAATTCCGAACTCGTCATGCGTGGCACATACGGTTTGACGATGAGCGGCGCCTCGGTTTGGCCCATGAAGACGTTCGCCGACACCGACAGTGTCTCCGCCCCGCTGGTGCCGAGCAGATAAACCATGCCGCGAGCCATGAGGCGAACGCACCATTGCAAAACGCCGAAATGATAAAGCACAGTGAAGAACGCCGAGACGAATAGAATCGGCGGCAGCGCCTTGAACGCAAAGATGAAGATGAAGTCCGCGCCGGGCCGCAGCGCCAAATCTCCGGGTCGAGCGAGGTTGCCGAAGACGAACTCGGCCCCCTTGTCGGAAAAGCCGATGAACGCCTTCACGCCATAGCCCAGGGTTTCGAAGATCATGTAGATGGGCCGTACCGTCACCGTCTCGGGCGGGTGAACATTCGCGACGGGCAGCACGGGCAGCACGCCCAGCGCCCCGGCGCCGACGAGCAAAGCCGCTCGCTGCGTTTCATGCCGGTTCTTCTCCTCAACCGTGGCGTCGCGCGTGTATTCAACCTTGAGAACGAGCACGGCAAGGACGAGTTGTAGAACAATGCCCCAGCCGATGGTGCTCCAATTCACTGCGCGAAGATTGTCCGAGAACATGGCGACGAGGCCGAAGAAGAACAGGCAGCCCGCCGCCGCCTGTCCGGTGAGGCCGATTGTTTCGCATGACTGATACGCTGCCAACCCCAGCGCGACGATGAAGACGCCGATGGCGAGGCGCCATGTCAGCGGCGTCGTTTCGCCCGGCGTCGGCGTGTCGGCTTGGGCCATGTTCGTGTCCCATGATATGTGCGAAGGCAACCCCGATATTCTATGTGCCTGCTCATCGTAGTGCAGGCGTCTCGCCTGCGCCGCCGCGCTGCGGTCGAGATAGAGCGGGCGACCTTTGCACTACAGCGATCACCGTTTTCAGAATTTGCAATTTTCCGGATAGCATTCTGCTCGGCGATTTGGTAAACTCTCCCCGCTCACATCTTTCAGCCGGGAGGATTCACCTGTGATCAGCGAATTTGAAGAAGCTTATGACGACATCGAACGGGTCCGGGACGCGGTACTGGAGACGCCGGTGAGCGATCTGATGGCCGGCGATCCGCTCGTCATCGACGCCGAGGCGACCGTGGTTTCCGCAGTGAACGCCATGAACGAACGGCGCACCGGATGCGTTCTGGTGCAGTCGGGCGGAAAGCTCGTCGGCATCTTCACTGAACGGGACGTCTTGCGCAAAGTGATCTTCCGCGAGGGAGACCGCGGCATGAAGGTCTCGGCGGTGATGACACACGGCCCTGAGACTCTCCCGCCGACCGCCAGCGTCGCCTACGCGCTCAACAAAATGAGCGTTGACGGCTATCGGCATATCCCTATTGTCGACAACGCTGGGAAAGCGATCGGGGTCCTTTCCGTGAAGGACATCGTTAATTTCGTCGTTGAGTTCTTCCCAGACGGTGTCCTGAACCTCCCGCCCGATCCGTCGAAGGCCATACCGAAATCCGCCGACGGCGGTTGATTTCTCTGCGCCTGAGTGCCAGCGAAGGGGCATATTTTGCCCTTCGCTGGCACTCAGGCTCGGCTTGCTGACGGCGCGCTTGCTTGTGCGACGCCTCGTGCATCCATACCCTTTCCCTAGGTCGATCTGTCCGCCGCGCGCGTTGCACGGCGGAACCGTCTAGGAAAGGGGGCACTCATGTTGGCACGATCTCTCCTCGCATTCACCGCAATCGCTTTGCTCTTCAGCGGCATCACGCATGCCGACCAGAAGGACAAGAAGAAACGCACCGGAACGCTCGTCGGCGAAATCAAGTCTTCGAAAGTCTCGCCTAACGGCAAAAACCAGATCATCGAAGTGTTGGCGAGCGGCGAAGAAAAAGCCCGCACCTATCGCGTGCAGTACGATCCGTCCGTCAAAGGCCCAATTCCGAAGGTGCTCGAAGCCGTCAAGGCGGCCAAAGTCGGCGATCGCGCCCGGCTCGAATGGATCGACACGGGCGAAGGCCTCGCGATCACGGCATTTCAGCTGCTCAAGAAAATGGAAGACGGCGAAAAAAAGGACAAGTAACGTGCCCTGACCGATCGTCGACAGCACGCTCCGCGTGATGCCCCCAATCATCACGCGAAGCGTGACATTTACGATCCAGAAGCGTCTTGAGCTGAGCTATTGCCGATTGATCATCGGGTCGATGTTCGTCGCTTGCATCGGGAACAGGGCGGCGGCGCGGCCGGATGGCGAACGGGCCATGTTCGGCATGATCTCAAATGCCACACCGAACGTGTTGAGCGTCGAATTGTAGTTGAGCCCAAAGTTGACCATCACATCCGTACCCATGCGCGACACGAAGAGCGAATACGTGCGAACGTGCGTGCCGAAATCCCACACCGTGCTCGCCTGCATGGCATATTTGGCGCTAAAGGGATAGATGATCGACGCCACCACGGCGCGCGTCTGGAGCGGATCGATCTGCCGATAGCCGAAATAGAGCGACGTCGCGTCGGGGCGATTGATGACGCCGCCGACATCAAAGGCGCGCGGGCCGCCTTCAAACGGCTCGAACCAGCCGGAACTCACTAGCGCCGTTCGATCACCGATGTTCCATACCCAGTCATATTCGAGGATGCCGAACACTCGGCCGAAATTATCGCGCTGCGAACGCGGGAAAAGCGACACGTCGACATTGAGCGTCATCCAGTCGACAACATGTTCTCTGCCGGGGAACCCGCGCTGAGTTTGCAGGCGTTGATGAACGCCGAGTTGAACGACCTCGATGCGGTCGATCGTGTCGACGCTGTAATCGAGCAAACGCCGTATGGCGTAGTACTGCGGATTGAACAGATTCGAGGTGGTCAGAAACGCGGCATTGGTCGGGACGAACAGCGGCTGCCAGGGGCGAATCGTGCGCAGGGCCTGATCCGAGACATCGTCGTTTAGCCGATCGAGCTGCGGGAAGTTATCCACCCCGGAACTGCTGAAGGTGTTGCGGTAGTGGCCGACGAGATTGATCTTGTGGTCGAGCCCATTGAGATTGAAGAGTTCACTCTGGACGTCGGGGAAGGAGCGTGACAGCGGCATGTCCCATCGCACGCCGCCGCCGCCCACGAGCCGTCCGCGTGAATCGCCGTTCACGTCTTGCGTGTAGAAGGCAGCGTCAAGCATGGCGTATGGAGCGACTTTGACCGGACCGAGGTAAAACGGCAAGCTGAGCGACTGCATCCAGTCGACGCGGCCCGTGTCGGTGCGAACATCGGTCGGCAGATAAGCGAACGGAACCACATTGGTGGGCCTTAGGCGCCCGAACCCGGCGCTGGCGTGCGTATTGTAAACCAGGAGGTCGTCGAGGAAGGTCTGGCCGAGCAGATAGCCGTCGGCTTTGGGCAACCAGTCGGTTTCCGTGACCCAGCTCCGCGTGCTGACGGCGCCGAGTATGGACCAGGCCCAGTTGTTTTGCTGCTGCTTGACGTACAGATAAGTGTCCTGATTCATTCCATTCAGGTGCGTGTCGAACATGTACTGCTCAAGGAAGTTGCGGTCGCGCAAGAACGAGAACTGACCCAGCGCGCTGAAGCCATCGGGCAACTCCTGCACGTTGATTTGGCCGAAAGCGTGGCCTCGAAAGTTCGGGTGGTCGATCGGATTGGGGCTGAATTGGTCGGGCCAGTAGATGACGTTGCCGCGATCGCCGCCCAGTATGTCCGCCTTGTTGTCGAAGACGCCGTAGAGACGCACGACACCGCTGTACTTGGACGGAACGCCGAAGATGTCCTTGCCGTTGAAGTCGTACTCGGTGCCGAAGCCCGGTCCACGTGCCGTCAGGCCATCGAGCATCAGCCGCCAGCGTGCTCCATCGGGGCGAGAGAGATTCAGCAGGTCGAACATGTCCCAGGTCGTGTAGATGTGGAAACCAAAGATGCGGTTATAGCTGAGGTTTACGTTCTGCAACGGACCGAGCGGTTTTTCGACGTTTCCGTGCAAGTACGGAAAGTACAAAAACGGAACGCCTTCAAGATTCGCGACGAAATTGCTCCCGGTGAAATCGCGGCGAGTTTCCGTGATGCGTTTGCCTTCCTTGTCATACGCGGGAATTCCCCAGAGGTAGGTGCGTTCCTTCTGGTACTCCTCGATGGTCAAGTCCTGAACGTTGACAACGAGGCCAGGATCCGACGGCAGCTTGGATGCCGAGATCTGCGCGCTCTTGGCCTTGTAGAGCTTCGGATTGACCTGCAAGAACTCGTCGCACACCAGATGTAAGGGAGCGGCAAGCTTGGCGGATTGAATCTCCAGATCGGCCTTGCGCGCCACGGCAACGCCGCGGCGAACGTCATAGTAGACTTCGTCGGCACGCAGCGTCTCGACCTCGGCCTTGGTGCGGGAGCGGATTTCGACGTTGCCGGCCAGGTACACTTCATGGGCGCCGCTGCCGAGATCCTGCTCGGTGCGCGTGCCGGTGAAGAGTTGTTGCGCGTTGCCGCGCGTCCAGATGATGGCGCGATCGGCCTCCATGTCAATGGTGGTGGCTTTCTTGCCCGGCGCGTCGGGCGGTTGCGTGACAATCAAGGTAACGCCGCCCGTCACGACGACGCTCGTCCAACCGTCGGCTTGCGGCTTGTATTGGACCTGAAGGTCGCCGAAGTATCGGCCGCGAATGCTGATCTGCGGCGCCGGTTTCGCCGGGGCCAATGTGGGCCGTGCCGCATCGGGAATGATCGTGGTGGGTGGCGGAGTGCTGCCGAAGTTAGGCGGCGGGGGCACGTCGTTGAAGTTCGGCGGCGGGGGGGGCATCGGGCCGCCGCCCGGGCTCGCCATGGGCGGCGACTTCGGCTGCAAGGGGAACCGAGGCTCCTGCCCGCCCGTCAGGAGCAACGGTGAATCGATTCGCGGGGGAGTCGAGCGCCCCGCAAGCACAAGGTCCGCCGGCGCGCTGGCCAGGGCTCGCCGATGGACGGCATCGTCGCTGCGATCGACTTTCTGCACTTCGCTCTTGAACGAGTTAATTCCGATCGATTTCCGCGTGGCCAGGCGAACGTACCCATAGTCGCCTTTCGTCGATAGCTGACTGCGATCGAGTGCGATCGGGTTCTCGCCGTACACCGTCACTAAGAGGATTTTTTCGGTTGGATAGCGCGAACGGTCGACCCAGACTACGCCATCGGTTGAGCGGATGGTGTTGGCGCCCTGGCGAATCGCGACGTTGCCTTGCATCAAAAAGATTTGTTGCTCACCGACTGCCCAGGTGGCAATTCGATCGGCGTCAAGTTGCACGGCCTCTGAATAGCCGTCACTGGTCAAAGTCTCGTTGAGTACATTCTGAGCGAAGGCGTGCGACACCGGGGCCAGGAACGCCATGGCCACGCCCACGAGGATGATCCCGTGTGTCAGCACGGTTCGAACTCGACGAGGACAACCCACCGTGGTTCCCGCCTTTCCCGGTTTGCCGAGACGACGCCGTTACCGCGCACTGCGTTTCCCTGAGAACGCCCGTGCAACGGGGCAAACGGCGCAATACACTCCGGCAAAGTGCGGCGAAGTATAGCGCCGCACGAGCGGATGTCAAGGCCAAGCTTTTTTGCCAGAAGTCGTAGGGTGCACGACATGGTTTGCAAACGGCACGGGAGGGCGAGGCTCCTGCCGAGCCGCGAGCCCGCGAAATACTCGATTTCGGACGAGTATCCTGTCGCTTCCGGCTCGGCAGGAGCTTCGCCCTCCCGAAGCAGGCCACGCAGACCATGTCGTGCACCCGAAGTCGTAACGAACGACGCGGATACGGGGAACTCAGGGAAAGACAGGCAGGGAGATGTGCCTGCCCGTGCGATGGCATCAGCCGGCTTTTTCGTCGCCGGGGTGCGACGTCTGAATCCATTGCAATGCCTTGCGAAAAACGAGCGGCGCGATCCCTAGAAGCGCGAGCGAGATGATGATTCCCGGCGACAACACATCGCGCGGTGATTCGATCTTGCCCAATTCGCTTCCAGCGTTGGCGTACAAAAACGCCCCAGGCAACATGCCGATCAGCGTTACCCAAACAAATGTAAACGCGGAAATGGGAGTCAAACCCATGCCAAGGTTGATGAGGAAAAATGGAACGATGGGCACAAGCCGAAGCGAGAAAAGATAGCAGGCGCCGTCTTTCTCGAAGCCGCGGTTGAACGCCTCGGCTGATTCGCCGAAACGGGCGTTGACCCAATCGCGCAGCAGAAATCGGCTGCTCCAGAAGGCGAAGGTCGCTCCAATCGTGGCGGCAGTCACGGCGATCGCTGCGCCCAGAAAGCGCCCAAAGAGCGCGCCGGCAACGACGGACAGCATCCACGCCGCCGGCACCGATAGTGCCGCCAAGATCACGTAGATGCCAAAACACACCGCTGCGGCAAGAACCAAGTTCTCGTCGGCTCGGGCCTGGAGATCATCCACATGAGCGCGTACATTCACCCACGACAGGTACTCATACCAGCCGAGCAAATAGAAACCAGCGATCGCCGCCACCAACACAAAAAGCACGAAGCCGCGCAACCACCAGTTTGTCGGCATATCCTCGGCCATGTAACGCTCCGGGAGCCTTACCGTCGGCAGCTTTCTGGCTGAAAGCTCACGGCTGAACGCTGACAGCTTCTAGCTCTTGTACAAGTCCAATCCTGCTTTGCCCGTGATCAGCGTGAAAACGTCGCGCACTTGCTCGAAGCCGATGCGCAGGAGGAAGTGCGAATCGCGGCCATAGCTTTTCGAGCCGAGGATGTAGAAGTTCGGCTCGGGGTTGCGAAGCGTTTCAGAGCCGTGGCTGACTTGCGTCAAGCAATCGCTCGACGCCGAACCGGACAGCGCCGCTGCCAGCTTCATGGGGCCAAACGATGCGTAACATTCGTGGACTTGCAACTCGCGATAGATTGCGCGGTCCGGTGTGTAGCCAACATTGGCGACGATCTTGTCGACTTCGATCGTTCGCCTCTGGCCTCCCGTGCGCAAGACGATTTTGAAGCTCTGGTTTCCCGCCTGTGGCTCAATCGCCTCGACAATGGTGTTGCCACGGAATTCGACATTGGCGTCGGCGCGCGTGGCCAGGTTATTGGCGGCGACGGCCAATCGATCGCGCTCGCGCAACGGATCGTTGGCAATGCGCTTGAGCGGCTGCGTTCGGCTCGACCGTGTGACCCAGGTGATCCAGGTCGTGTCGTGTTCTTGCGCAAGCTTGGCGAATCCACTCACCGTGGTCGCGGCCGAGTAGCCGGCCCCGACGACGAGCACCGATTTGTTGATGTAATCTCTCTTGCCGTCGCCGAGCACATCGACGAGATTATAGGCGATATGGGGCTCGACCTGCGTTTCGCCGAGCGCTGGAATCCCGCTGGGGCCCATCCAGCGGTGATGGGAGTACGTCCCGGTGCAATCGAGAACGATATCGGCTTCCTCGTAGCGATCTTGATTGCGTTCGCGCACAAGCAGCAGGAACGGTTGCTTGCCGCGAGCTACATCGCCGACCCCTTCCTGCTTGTACAAGCCGGCGCGTGCAACGTTGATGACTCGCGTTTCCGTCTTGATCTCGCCATCGAGAATGTCGGCAAGCGGCTTGAGGTAGCGCTCGACCTGTTCGCGCCCGCTGATGCACGCGTCATCGCCCGGAAATTCGTGCTCGGAATCGGCGGCCAGGATCGCCTTGCGTCCGAGCGGCGTCGCGTTCATGCCGAACGGGCTGAACAACTTGACATGGCCCCAGCGCCACACGTGCTCGCCGACTCGGCCCTGTTCATAGATCGTGAACGGCAGCTTCAGATGTTGGGCGTACAGCGCCGCCTCCAGCCCGATCGGACCGGCGCCGAGTATGGCGATGCGCGGCGTGGTGGCTGCCATCGTGTCGCTCCATCACGTGGGACTGGGCGCTCGTTGACTTGGAAACCGGGGAACGCCCCGTTATTGTAATATGCATCGCAAGCGGTTTCGAGGACTCACAAGGGAACACATGTCCCTCATCGATGTCAAGATTCCGATCGACGAAACGCCGATACCAATCGACGTCGCAGTGTTCCTGCGTGAGGCCGATCGGCGCATCGACGATTATCTGCAACAAGGCCGGACGCCCGGTTTCGTCGCCAGCGATTATCCGCGCGTCTATCAGGCCCTGCGAAGCCTCGAATCCGCCAATCTGATGCACGGCAAGCTTTTTTGCGAATGGGGCAGCGGATTCGGCGCCGTCGCGTGCTTGGCCACCATGCTCGGCTACGACGCCGTCGGCGTCGAAATCGAATCGGACCTCGTCGAGCACTCCCGAAAGCTCGCGGACGATTTCGATATCCCGGCCCGGTTCGTGCATGGCAGCTACATTCCAAAAGGGGCGGAGGCGCTCGCCGACATTCGCGGCACTCTCGCCTGGCTTGTAGCCGAGAAGACCGGTACGAACCTCGGTCTCGACATGGACGACTTCGACCTCATCTTCGCCTGCCCCTGGCCCGACGAACGCGGCGTCACCGAACGCCTCTTCGAACGGTACGCGGGCGACCACACGCTGCTGATGACGCACCACATCGACGGCCCCATCCGCGTACGCCGCAAGCGCCCGGCGAAAGGCCGGCGTTAGCCCAAATAATGCTGCATTTACACGGGGCCGATGATAAAATGATTGACAATTAACGAACAGCGAGGCAGACATGCCGGTAACATTGACACGCAAAGCGGCTCAAGATGCCGTGACGTTCGATGAGTTTTGCTTCCTTGTGAAAGAGGGCCAAAAAGCAGACCTGATCGATGGAGTCATCTACATGGCATCTCCCGACAATACGGACGCGTATCGCCTCAATCGTTGGCTTATTCGCTTGCTGGAGGATTTCGCTCTCGAGCGCGATCTCGGTGAGCTATTTGGCTTTCGCATCGCTTTTCGTCTTGATGACACGAATTCGCCTGAGCCGGACGTTGCGTTCGCAAAAAAGGCCAGGCTACGGTTGGTCAAGCGAGGCTTCATCGACGGCTTCCCCGACGCCGCCTTCGAAATCGTTAGTCCGGAAAGCGTCGATCGCGATTACAAAAAGAAACGGCGTCAATATGAAAAACATGGCGTCGGTGAATACTGGATCATCGATCCATTACAAGAAACCGTGACGCTCTTGCGGCTCGACAGCAAGGGAAAATACCGAGAGATTCGTCCGAAGCACGCCTTCTTTCACAGCGAAGTCATCGACGGTTTCTGGCTCGATCCAGCCTGGCTCTGGCAGACGCCACGCCCGCGAACGTCGGTCGTGCTAAAGCAGATTCTGGCGTCAGAGCCTGATGCGTAAGCGAAAGAGAGCTACCCCACCCTTCGCTAACGCTTCATTCTGACGTGCATACCGGAGGCAACCATGCAACCCCGTATCACACGCCGACATTTCCTCGCCGATATGGGCATGGGCTTCACCGGCATCGTCTTGGGCGCGATGCTCTATCAGGACGGCGTCGCCCAAAGCAGTCCCCTCACACCCGGCTCCGCCGAGGGGCGGGGGGACAGCCGCGGGCCGCATTTCCCGGCCAAGGCCAAGTCGGTCATCTGGCTTTTCTTCTGCGGCGGCGTCAGCCATGTCGAGAGCTTCGATGTCAAACCCGAACTCAATCGCTTCGCCGGCATGACCATCGCCAACACGCCGTACCGCCACGTCCTGCAGACCGAAGGACGCGACGTTATCGCCGGCAATCCGTCGCATGGCAATCGTCACACGCTCATGGCCCTGAACACCGGTTATCGACGCCATGGCCAATCCGGCCTCATGGTCGGCGACTGGTGGCGCCACGTCGGCGAATGTGCAGACGACATCGCCGTCGTGCGTTCGCTGTGGACCAACCACAACGATCACGGCGCCCAGCTCACCTGGCATACCGGTCGCCATCCGCGCGAAGGCGCTTTCCCGACCATCGGTTCGTGGATCAACTACGGCCTGGGTACGCTCAACCAAAACCTGCCGCAGTATGTCGTCCTCGGCACGCCCACCGGCGATTGCTGTGGCGGATCGTGGACCTACGGCTCGTCGTACCTCGGCGCCGAGTACAGCGGCATTCGCCTTAACGTCGGCGCCCGCGATCCGCTCCCGTTCGTCACCCCCGGCATGTCGCGCGAAGAACAACAGGCGGAACTCGATCTTATCGGCCGGCTCAATCGCCTCTCCGGCATCGAGTATCCGGACGATCCGGCCATCCGCGCTCGCATTCGCTCCTACGAACTGGCCGCCGGGATGCAGACCGCAGTGCCCGAAGCATTGCTCTTCAGCCAGGAAACCGACGCGACGCGCCGGCTCTACGGCATGCATCAACCGACCACACAGAACTTCGGCCAACTCTGCCTCTCCGCTCGACGCCTGGTCGAGCGCGGCGTGCGCTACGTGCAGATCTTCCACGGCGGCGGAGGCGGCGGCGCCTGGGACGCCCACTCCGGCATTCGCGCCAACCACGGCAACCTCTCGGCTCAAGTCGATCAGCCGATTGCCGGGCTGCTCAAGGACCTGAAACAACGCGGTATGCTCGACGACACCCTCGTCGTCTGGGGCACCGAGTTCGGCCGATCTCCGGGCGCTCAAGGCGATGGCCGCGACCATCATCCGCAAGGCTTTTGCGCCTGGCTCGCGGGCGGCGGCATCAAGCCGGGCGTCGTCCACGGCGCCACCGACGAGCTCGGCTTCCACGCCGTCGAGCATCGCCATTACATCACCGACATCCATGCGACGGTGATGCATCAGTTAGGCATCGACGCCCGCCGCCTCGAAGTCCCCGGTCGACGCCGCCTCGACATCGACTACGGCCAACCGATCCGCGAGATCATTGCCTGACAAACACCGGCGCCGGCGCTGTTTCGGTCATTCAAAGGCCCGTGCGCCGAATTAGAAAACACCAATCGACGTGGCTTTGCCACGCAGAAGCGTACTGCTGGACATAGGTCGTGCGACCTTCCGATCGATGCGTCACAAAACGAGCCTGTCATTCTTGATAAAGCCGGGGATCCGAGGAGGTACTGACTCGTGAAAGACAAGAAGAACGGCAGCCCGGTCGCCTTGTCGGGCAAGCGCGCCGCCGACACCCGCGCCGCCCTCGAAGCCCGCGATCCGTCGCCGCTCGCACGTCGATAACGGCTCAAGTCCGGAAGCTCAGGGGTGAGCGCAGCGAACCCCTGGGCTTTTCCTTTCCTTTGCAAACTACTTCTTCATCCGCTCCAGCGCTTCCCGGGCGGCGATCGTCGGCAAGGCTTCGCTTTCGCCGGCCGCCAGGGCTTGCAAGAGCTGGCGAGCTTCCGGTGTCGCCAGATGCTCGAGCAGAGTGACAGCGCGGACGGCGCGAATCCAGCCGGGCGGAGGTCCGGGCGGCGGAGGCGGAGGCGCCTTGCTGAGATCGAGCGGCACCCCATCCACGATAATCGTGATCTGCCCGTTCATGTTCATCACCGAAATACTCTTGCCCCCGCCAAGGTTGGGCATCGGCGCCTCGGCCTTTTTGGCCTTGGGCATCTTGTCCAAGAGTTGCTCGATGCGCTGCTTGGTTTCAATATCGAGCTTCGTCTTCAAAGCCGCTTCGAGGTCGGCCTTGATGAACTTGCCGAGGTACTCCAATTCGGCCGTTGCCTGGACGCGAACCGGAAAACTCGTGCTCTCCAGTTGCTTCAAGAGCTGCGCCACGCGTTTCGAATCGACTTTGACCGGTTTCAAGCGGTCCTGCAAGAGCGTGATCGTTTCTTTCGGCGTCATGGCCAACGCCAGCAGCGCTCGCGTCGCCTTGGCTTCGTCAGGACTGGTGAGATCCGACCAGCGCGCATCGAGCGATGCTTGTTGCGCCGATGCGGTCGCGCCGAATACGGTGAGCGCGATCATGCCAACGATTCGTCGTGCGTTCATGGACTGCGCCTCCTGAACAAAGTGCATCCGCCGCGCGCCATTGCGCTGGCTCGGCGGTTTCGCGATAATTGTCGCACACGCCACTATTATCCTATTTTGCCGACGCCGGGGGCAACATCAAACCCTTGAGCGTCTCTTGTTTGCCTTGGCGCAGGACCACCACGTCGACGCTAGTCCCGGCGGGAACGGCGGCGAGCAGTTTGCGAAACGCTGCCACATCACTAGGCGCCGGTTTGCCGTCAAATTGGACGACGATATCGTGCGGTTTCAGCCCGGCCTTGCTGGCCAGGGATTTGTCGGCAACCTTGTCAATGACCAGGCCGACGTCCTTGGCCAAGCCGAGTTGTTGACGCAATGTCATGGACGGGCTAGTGAGGTAAAGCCCGATCTGCGTGTCGAGGGGCAAGGCTGACGTCTTGAACGAGGCGCCGCCGACGTGGACTCCGTGCTCGACCTGGAAACGGAAGCTCTTGAGCCGCATTTTCTCGCCCGTCAGTTGCGCCGACCGCTGAAACGCCGTCCGATCGCCCTTTTTCTGTTCGACTTGAGCCACCTTGATTGCCGCCTCGACTTTGGCAATCTCGGCATCGATTTCGCTGAGCATGAGCAGGCGAATCTTGGCGATGTCTTGCTCGTGTTTTTTCAAGCGGTCCTTTAATGGTTGCAAACCGTCAGGCGGTGCGGGCGGATCGGCTTTGGGGGTCTTTTTTTCCAGCTTGGGATCGACAGTCTTTGGGGCGCTGCCGTCGGTTTTCTTTGGCGGGTCGGTGGTGTTCTTGGGTTCGTCTTTCTTGACATCCGTGGCGTGGACGGTCGATGAAAAGTCGACCAATGAAATGAGTCCGCCAGTAAACAAAGCAAACGCCAGCAGGAAGGCGAACATCGCTTTGAGCTTGGAAATCAACATGGTTTTCAGGACTCCTTCGGTAAGTGTAAGAACATCCGCGGATACGACCTCGGCGCCGCTGCCCGAGGCCGTCGCGACCCCGGCGCGAACGGTTGATCGGTGGAGAGGCGCGGGCACTTCCACCGCGGCAAGATCCTGGCCGATCAGCGTCGCCAGCGCCCCCGCGGAGAGTGCGATGCCGCGGCGTGTCAATCGCTCCGCAAGCATCCGCCGAGCGGTGGCCAATCGGCTCGACACTGTTCCCTCGGGCATCGCCAGGTTTCGAGCAGCCTCGCGCCGCGAATTGCCTTCCAGGTCACACAAGATCAGCACGATGCGATACTTCTCGGGCAATTGCTCGAGTTTCTTCGTCTAGTACCGCCTGAACATCACTCCACGTGTCCGTGGAATCACATGATTGCCGATCCATTGGATCCCCCAACGGTTGGGGAGTGGGCCGCCGGCTTGCCATCGCTTTGGCCTTCATGGCGGTTCGGCAAGCGACCCCGTAAAGCCAGTTGCCAACCATGTCGAAAGGATGCACGCAGGACGCCTTGCGCACGAGGACCAGAAACGTGGCCTGGAACGCGTCTTCCGCGTCCTGCGTTTGGCCCAGGATGCGCCGGCACACGCCCAGCACCATGGGTCCGTGCCGCCGGACGATCAATTCGAAGGCGTATTCATCCTGATTACGAACAAAATGGTCCATCAACTCGGCATCGGAGCAGGCATCGAGGGAGTGCCGATCCGCCATGCGATGCAACTTTCGGATGACGCCGTTGAGTTGTCCGGACGGCATGCTCATGCTCCCTTGGACCAATTCCTACACTATATTGCCCGTATTCGCCTTGCGCGTCGATGATTTTCTGTTTTTTTCAGGGCTGAGTGAAAGCCGGCGCCGCGGCATCGCCTGCTGCGTTCTCTTTTCGCGGCTACCTTCTATAATCCCAACAGTATTCGAAAAATCCTCAAGTACAAAGGTGCATACGTGTCTTCAACGAAGAAATACCTCTTCACCAGCGAGTCGGTCTCGATGGGCCATCCGGACAAGGTGGCGGACCAGATCTCGGACGCCATCTTGGACCACTGCCTGGCAGCCGACGATCGCAGCCGCGTGGCGTGCGAGACGATGGTGACGACCGATCTGGCGATCGTTTCGGGAGAGATCACGACCAAGGCCGACCTGTCGCGTGAAACTGTCGATCGCATCGTTCGTGATATGATCCGAGAGATCGGCTACACCGATCCGGGCATCGGTTTCGCCGCCAAGACGTGCCAGGTGCATATCAATCTGCACGCACAATCGCTCGATATTTCGATGGGCGTCGACGTCGGCGGCGCCGGCGATCAGGGCATGATGTTCGGCTTCGCGTGCAGGGAGACGAGCACGCTGATGCCGTTGCCGATCTACCTGTCGCATCGTCTGATGGAAAATCACGCAAGGTTGCGCGAGCGCGGCGAAGTCAAGTTCTTCCGCCCCGATGCCAAGAGCCAGGTGACGGTCGAGTACAACGGCGATGGCACGCCGAACCGCATTCACACCGTCGTGCTCTCGACGCAGCACGATCGCACGGCCATGGATTCGAGCGGATTGTTCTCCAACGACGCGCGCAAAGAGATCATCGCCAAGCTGATTCTGCCGACGCTGAAGGCCGAGCGGCCCGACCTGATCAAGGGGGACTTGGTCTCGGTGCAGCCCGGCCAGGCGACCGGGGGCATTCCGGAGAGCGCTATTCGTTGCCATATCAATCCGACGGGCAACTTCGAAATGGGCGGCCCACACGGCGACTGCGGACTCACCGGCCGTAAGATTATCGTCGATTCCTACGGCGGCCGCGGCCGGCATGGCGGCGGCGCTTTCAGCGGCAAGGATCCCACCAAGGTCGATCGCTCCGCCGCCTACATGGCTCGGTACATCGCCAAAAACATCGTCGCCGCCGGCTTGGCCAACGAGTGTGAAGTCCAGCTCTCCTACGCCATCGGCTATCCCGATCCGCTCAACATCTGGGTCGACACCAACAACACGACGGCCAAAGGGGTCAACGACGACACGCTCGTTGATCTGATCCGCAAGCACTTCCAACTCACGCCCAAGGGAATCATCGAATCGCTGAATTTGCGTCGCCCGATCTACAAGGAAACCGCTCGGCACGGACATTTTGGCCGCGAGTTGCCCAACTTCACCTGGGAAAAAACGGACAAGGCTGCCGCCCTCAAGCGAGACGCGGGGCTTTAGTATCAAGGAAGCCCAGAGGTGAGCGCAGCGAACCTCTGGGTTTTGGGGGCATCCTTGAACCCCAGGGTTCGCTGCGCTCACTCTGGGGTCTTTTGCAAGGGTCCATGACGATGTACAAACGCGTGATCTGCCTCGTTGTTTTCGTGATCGGCCTCGCCATCTTTATCGGCGACTTCACCGCCAGCGCCGGCAAGGATAAGGCCAAAACGACGGACAAATCCAAGGACGAGAAGTTCAAGCCAAAATACGACGACACCACCTACGTCCCAACGTCCGATGAGGTCATCGAGAAAATGTTCGAGATGGCCAAAGTCAACCAGAAAGACGTGATCTTCGACCTCGGCTGCGGCGACAATCGCATCCTTTACATGGCCGCAAAGAAGTTCGGTTGCCGCGGCGTCGGCGTTGAAATCAATCCCGATCGCATTCGCGAGGGCATGGACCAGTACGAGAAGTACAACGGCGGCAAGGACTTCGGCAAGCTCCTGTCCCTCGTCGAGCTGCGCCACGGCGACGCCTTCAAGGTCAAGGACATCGGCGACGCAACGGTCGTGGTCATGTACATGTTCCCACGCTTCATGAACCTGTGGTTCCCCATCGCCAAGGAAAAGCTCAAACCCGGCACGCGCATCGTCTCCCACGACTATAGCTGGGAAAAGGACGTCGTGCCGGACGCCTGGGAACCTGTTGCTGAAGCAACGGTCAAGAGCAGCATGCGCGAGAACCACAAGGTCATCATGTGGGTCGTGCCGGAGAAGAAAGCGAAAAAGAACTGATCGCGCACCATTCGATGGCGAGCCGAGGCCCGTTACGGGCCGGATCATGGACGGCCACATCATCACCCGGCCCCTTACGGGGCTCGGCTCGCCGTTGCTTCCACCGCACGCGGAGTCCGCCATGAAACTCGCGCTCGCTTCCTTCGTCGTCGCCGTCGCATTCGTCCTGCCCTTCGCGACGACAGCGCTGCCAGGCGACCTGAAGAGCACCAAAGGCGGATGCAAGCTCCTCTACGTCCCCAGCGAGCAGGTCGTCGTCGAGAAGATGCTCGAAATGGCCAAGATCAAAAAGACCGACGTCGTCTTCGACCTCGGCTGCGGCGACGGACGCATCGTCGTCACCGCCGCCAAGAAGTTCGGCTGCAAAGGCATCGGCATCGACTACGATCCGGACCGCGTCAAGGATTCGCTCAAGACGATGGAGAAATTCGGCGTCACCAAAGATCTTGTCGAAATCCGCGAAGGCGACGCGCTTGAAGTGAAGGACCTCGAACGGGCCACCGTCATCATGCTCTACATGTTGCCCGAGTTCATGGAAAAGCTGGAGCCGCAGATGAAGAAACGCCTGAAGCCCGGCACGCGCATCGTGGCCCACGACTATCCGTTCCCAAACATGGACCCCGATCAGACGGTTGAATTCGACACCGGCGGCGTGCGGCCCAAATACCTCTACATGTGGACGATTCGCGAACCAAAGAAGAAGTGACACACTAGTGCACCGTCTTCGATCCATTGATGGATCGACTTAGGGTGCGTGAAACGCACCGCCAAGCGGAGCGGTGCGTTTCACGCACCCTATATCCATCAATCCATGGAAGCCAGAATACTAGCCCGCAGCTGGGACTCACGCATTCGGCGTCTAACGCACGGACGTTGCGGAACGACCAACAAAGCAATAGCTACCCTCAATCCAGCACCGGCAAGCCGCCGAGTTTGTCGAGGCGGGTCTTGCGCTGGCGCCACTCGTCGGCGGAGAGGGCACGGGCGTTGCCGAAGTCGTCCGCTTCGATGCCGGTGATGACCTGGGCCCAGAGGGCGATGCGCTCGGGGTCTTCAGCGAAACGATGGAGCCGCCAATAACTCGCCTTTTCCTTGGTCAACGTGAGTCCGGTCATGCCGTCAGCGCTGAGGGCCACGTGCCAAATGGGTTCTTCATGCAGGAGGGGCGGTCCGATCGGCTTACCGGACGCGGTGTCCCACAGCCGCGCCATTTTTTTTTCCACATTTCCCGTGAGAGCAATCTTGCCATTAGCGCTGAGGGCCACGGCCGAAACACCTTTTTCATGCTGGAGTGGCGGGCCAATCGGCTTGCCAGTAGCGGTGTCCCGCAACCGTGTCCTCGTGCCGTTCCCGACCATGAGGGTAGTCTTGCCGTCGGCACTGAGGGCAACGGCAAGGCCCATGCTTTGATGCTGGAGCGGCGGTCCAATCTGCTTGCTGGTGGCGGCGTCCCACAACCGTACCGTATTGTCTGAGTTCTGCGTAAGTGCGATCCTGGCATCAGCACTCAAAGCTACGGTAAAAGCCGAGCCCTCAGTTGCCAGGGGTGGTCCGATCGGTTTGCCGGTGGCGCTATTCCATAGCCGGGCCGTGTTGTCATGGCTCCCTGTGAGGGCAATCTTGCCGTCGGCGCTCAGGGCCACGGCCCAAACCGACATTTCATGCTGGAGCGGCAGGCCAATCGGGTTGCCAGTGGCGGCGTCCCATAGCCGGGCCGTGTTGTCATCGCTCCCTGTGAGGGCAATCTTGCCGTCAGCGCTCAGGACCACCGCGAGAACCGTTTTCTCATGCTGGAGCGGCGGGCCAATCGGCTTGCCGGTGGCGGCATCCCATAGTCGGGCCGTCTTGCTGGCCGTGAGAGCAATCTTGCCGTCAGCGCTGAGCGCAATGAGCCCAACCCCTTCTTCATGCTGCAGCGGTGGGCCAATCGGCTTCCCATTGGTGGTGTCCCATAGCCGCGCCGTCTTGTCCCAACTCCCTGTGAGAGCAATCTTGCCGTCGGCGCTAAGGACCGCACGCGTGAGCGCTAGTTGATGCTGGAGCGGCGAGCCTATTGGCTTGCCAGTGCTTTCCCATAGCCGGGCCGTACTGTCAAACCCTCCGGTGAGAGCAATCTTGCCGTCGGCGCTGAGGGCCACATGCCAAACCCCTCCTTCATGCGGGATGGGCGGGCCAATCGATTTCCCAGTAGCGGCATCCCATAGCCGGGCCGTGTTGTCATCGCTCCCTGTGAGAGCAGTCTTGCCGTCGGCGCTCAGGGCCACGGCCCGGACCACTTCTTCATGCTGAAGCGGTAAGCCAATCGATTTCCCAGTAGCGGTGTCCCAAAGCCGCGCCGTCTCGTCCCAACTCCCTGTGAGAGCAATCTTACCGTCGGCGCTCAGGGCCACGGCCGTAACCTCTTTTTCATGCTTCAGCGGTGGGCCAATTGGCTTGCCAGTGGCGGCATTCCATAGCCTCGCCGTATTGTCATTGCTCCCCGTGAGAGCAATCTTACCGTCGGCGCTAAGGGCCACGGCCGTAACCTCTTTTTCATGCTTCAGCGGTGGGCCAATTGGCTTGCCGGTGGAGACGTCCCATAGCCGGGCCGTATTGTCATTGCTCCCCGTGAAAGCAATCTTACCGTCGGCGCTAAGCGCCATGGCCCGAACGCCTTTTTCATGCTGGAGCGGCGGGCCAATCGGCTTGCCGGTGGAGACGTCCCATAGCCGGGTCGTATTGTCATTGCTCCCCGTGAGTGCAATCTTGCCGTCGGCACTGAGGGCCACACGCCAAACCTCTCGTTCATGCTGGAGCAGTTTCAGCTTGCCCGTGGCAATGTCCCACAGCCGCGCCGATTTGTCGCCGTTCCCGGTGAGTGCGGTCTTGCCGTCGGCGCTGAGGGCCACAGAGTTACCGCGAGCGTCCATCCAGCGCAAGAGGCTCTTTGTCACTTCCGGTGTCCATCCGGCAAGATGCAGGCGAATCGACTCGAACAAGCGTCGGTCTTTGAGCCGGGCTGCGCCTGGCAACAACTGAGCCATGCCGACCACGGCAAGGGCGCTGTTCTTCTGGGCCTGCGAGTGGAAATGGTTGAAGCGGACCTGCAGCGCTAGCTCTTCGGCCTTCTCCCGCTTTTCGTCGGCTTCCGCTCGAAGCCTGGTTTGCTCGTCGGCGGCTTCCTTGAGTTTCTTGCCGGTGTTCTTTTCATTCTGGAGCGCCGTTTTCTCATTATCCAGCGAGTTGCTGACAACGAAGAACGCCCCTGCGAAGATTGTCAGCGCGAGGATCACCGCGGCATTCGCGAGCGCCAACGCCGGATTGCGCTGGCACCAGCGCCAGGTGCGTTCGACCGTACCGACCGGTCGGGCCAGGATCGGCTCGCCGGCTAGCCAGCGGCGTAGATCGTCGGCCATCTCCTTGGCGCTGGCGTACCTTCGCCCGGGGTCCTTCGCCATTGCTTTGAGGGCGATCGTCTCCAGGTCGAGCGGGATCTTGTCATTCATTGAGCGCGGCGCCGTCGGCTCGTCGTAAATCACCTGATGCAACAGCATGCGCATGTTGCCGCGGAACGGCAATTCGCCCGTGAGCAACTGGTAGAGCATGACGCCGAGGCTGTAGACGTCGCTGCGGCCATCGACGTGATGGCTTTCCCCGCGGGCCTGTTCGGGGCTCATGTAGGCGGGGGTGCCGAGGATGTGGCCGTCCATCGTCATGGTGATCTCGCCGGCTTCGCGCTTGGCGAGGCCGAAATCCATGACGCATGGGCTTCCGTTTGGGCGGATCATGACGTTGGACGGCTTGATGTCGCGGTGGATGACGCCCATGGAGTGAGCATATTGCAAGGCGTCGGCGACCTCGGCGATCAGCTTGGCCGATTCGTCAAACGTAAGCCGGCGGGAATTGAGCAGATCGGCGAGCGTGACGCCGTCGACGAAATCGCAGACGAGATAAGGGACCTTTACGCTTGGCCCGTCTCCTGTTGGCGAAGGGAGTTCGTTGATGCCGACTTCGTGAATCGCAATGATCGACGGGAACCGGAGCTGGGCGACGGCACGGGCTTCGCGCAGGAAGCGGTCGAGGTCTTCGGGCCCGGAACCGATGTTGCCCCGGCGCGGAACCTTGATGGCGACGATGCGGTCGAGCTCGGTGTCGCGCGCTTTGAAGACGGTGCCGAAGGCGCCTTCGCCGAGGACCGTGAGGATCTCGAATTTGCCGATCCGCTGCGCGGACGGGGCAAGCGATAGGGTGGCGTACGGATCGAAATTGAAGCTCGACCCGCAACCGGCGCAAGTGATCTCGCCGGAGATTGGGATGTCAACGAGCTCGATGGGGTTCTTGCAGTGAGGGCATTGTAGGTGCATGAAGGACATCC
>VGZI01000030.1 GCA_016872605.1 Planctomycetota bacterium | reverse complement strand
AAATCCTTAACGTTCTGGAGCAAGAAAAAGGAAGCGAGAAAAAATATCAAAAAGGCTAAGAAGACGGGTGAGTAGCGGCGGATAAGCGGGTTTTCAGAAATGGACAAGGAGTTGAAGGATCGTTAGGCTGATAAAGCGAACTCTCACCCGCCCCGCCTTTCCTATCTTCGTCGGCTAACCAACTCGCCGGAAGACGCCAGATCACTCGCGTCAGCCGGGTGGCGCCGAAGACTCTATCGATCTCCCTCTTTTTTTCTTAAGGCCGGAACGTTATCGTCCCCGCGCGTTGGTGATCGGCGACATCGTTTTGACGCGTCGCCCATCGCGTGAATTGGACCTCGGCCAACCATCCAAGGAGGGAGAAGATGGCCCAACCGTCTCGTCCGTTGATCGGCTTAAACGTCGATTTCATTCCTGGAAGCAAAACCAGCCGGCCTCACTTGCGGCTCAATCAGGGCTACACCGATGCCGTGCTGACGGCGGGCGGTCTGCCGGTGCTCATGCCCATCTTGGGCCGGGACGGCGACATTCGCACGTTCCTCGAGCCGCTCGATGGCTTCATCCTCACGAGCGGTCTGGACATGGACCCACGGCGTCAGGGGCTGCCGCGGCATCACGCGGTAACGCCGATGAACGAACGCCGGGAAGAGCACGACCGCATTCTAGTACGCATGTTGATCGATCGGCAGATTCCGGTGCTGGGCATCGGCGTCGGCATGCACCAGCTCAATGTCGCAACGGGCGGGACGCTGTTCATGCATTTGCCGGAGGATTGTCCGCGCACGATGCCGCACTGCGATCCGACCTCGCATGGGCCACACAGGCACCTCGTCAATCTCAAGGCCGGGTCCCGGCTCGAAGAGATTTACGGAGGCACGGAATTGCTCGTCAACAGCAATCACCATCAGGCGATCAAGCAGACGAGTGATTTGTTTCGCGTCGCAGCCGTGGCGCCGGACGGCGTGATCGAGGCGATGGAAGCGCTCGACCCAAACTGGTTCTGCATCGCCATCCAGTGGCATCCGGAAGCAGATCAGTCATCCGCCCTCGACGCTCAACTCTTTGAGTGCTTTGTTCAGACGTGCGCGCGTCAATCGGCGGGACTGGCGATCGCCGCGTGACCAGGGAGCAACGTGCCGCTTGCGGCGTAGCACGCTGCTTCGCCGCAAGCGGAATTCTGTCCATGACCAAGCGCTACTTCATCGGCCTGTCGTCCGGAAACAGCCAATTCGGCGTCGACGCGGCGCTTGTGCGTGCCGACGGCGTCGGCAGCTCCATGCGATTCGAGCTCGAACATTCCCATTTCTTGCCCTATGGTCCCGAACTGCACGACTTGCTGTTGCGCGTGACGCGTAGGACGGCGCCGGAACTTCGCTACCTTGGAACACTGCATCGTGTTCTGGGCGAAACGTACGCGCTTGCCGTGAAGCCGCTTTTTGCCAAGAATCATCTGATCGCACAACAGGTCCTTTGCATCGGTTGCTCGGGTCAGTCGATCTGGCACGACCCCGATGGCCGATACCCGGCGACGCTTGATTTGGGCATGGCGGGAGTGCTGGCGGAACGTACCGGCCTGACGACGCTCGCCGGGTTTGCCGACCGCGATTTCGCCGTGGGCGGTCAAGGCGCGCCGCTGACGGCCCTTGCCGACGCAATGAACTTTCATCGCCCCGATGAGGCGCGATTGCACCTGCGCTTGGGAAATCACGCGACGGCCGTATGGATCCCAAAGGAGATCTACAACGTGATAGGTTTCGAGGCGGCGCCGTGCACCAGCCTGCTCGATGCCGTGATGCGCGCCATCACCAACGGACGAGAACCGTACGATGTCGGCGGCAAGCACGCGGTGCAGGGGCGACGCCTTGATCCGCTCCTGGATCGCTGGATGCGAAATCACTTTCTCCAAGTTCGGCCTCCCAAGTGCGTCCCGCGCGGCGAGTTCGGCGACGAATTCGTTCAGCGGGCCATCGATCAAGGAAAGCGGCTCGGCGGCTCGCCGCAGGACGTTTTGTGCACCATGACGCATTTCGTCGCTCAGGCCATCGTGCACGCCGTCCGGACCTGGCTTCCGACGACGCCGACGCGAATCGTTCTCAGCGGGCGAGGGGTTCGCAACGGCTTCCTGCGGCGACTGCTCGAAGAAGCGCTTGCCCCGATCCCACTCGAAACAACCGATGTCCACGGCATCCCAGCCGAAGCGTGCAAAGCGACAGCCTATGCCGGGCTCGCTGCGCTCTCGCTCGATGGCGTGCCGATCAATCTGCCAAGCGTAACAGGGTCGAGCGGCCAACGGCTACTGGGCCAATGGACCCCAGGGTCAAGCGAGAACTGGGCTCGCTGCCTGGCGTGGATGTCACGCCAGCACGCCTCGGTACAAATTGCGGCGTGACCTGATGCGACGCCGCAAGCGGCCAATAGGAAAAACCAATGCCGGTTCTTCTACAGACGACCATTCTCTTGGCGCTATCGAACGTATTCATGACGTTTGCCTGGTACGGACATCTGGGGAGCCTGAAGGACAAGGCCTGGTACATCGCCGTCGCCGTCAGTTGGGGGATCGCGTTCTTCGAATACGCTCTGCAAGTGCCCGCCAATCGCATCGGAAGCACCAGTTACAGCGTGGCCGAGCTGAAGATTCTTCAAGAGGTGATTTCTCTATCAGTGTTTGTACCTATTGCCGTGTATTACCTGAAACAGCCGTGGAAATGGGACTACCTGTGGGCGTCGCTGTGTATTGTCGGGGCGGTGTTCTTCATCTTTCGCGAACGGGCGTTCTCCGACGGCGGCAGTCCACCGGCGCAGTGAACGCGGTTTACGTTTAGCGTTCGCGCGGCGACCTGCGAACGCTAAACGGGGTCATAGAATAGCGACGTCACCCGCCGCTGGACGAACCTCATGAAAACGCTGCGCGTCGCGACCTGCCAATTCTCTGTCGAAGCCGACATCGACCACAATCGCCGCGCCATTCTGCGGCAAATTCGCGAGGGGGCCCAGCGCGGGGCCGACGTTGTTCATTTCTCCGAGACGGCCTTGTCGGGTTACGCCGGCGTCGACATTCCCGGCGTTCACGCCATCGATTGGGATCGTCTCGTCGACGCGACGCGCGAAATTCAGGCCGCCGCCGAGTCGCACAAAATCTGGGTGCTGCTCGGCTCGACCCATCGGCTTTCCGACGGCATCAAACCGCACAATTGCGTCTACGTCATCGATGCGAGCGGAAAAATCGTCGAACGCTACGACAAGCGATTCTGCACCGGGACAAACCACAAGAAATGCACGCTCGATTTGGCCCATTACTCGCCGGGGAATCGCTTCGTCACGTTCCGCGTCAAGGGAGTGAGTTGCGGCATTCTCATCTGTTACGACTATCGCTTCCCAGAGCTTTATCGTGAATACCGCAGGCTCGGTGTCAACGTCATCCTGCAGTCGTTCCATAATGCACGCACGTCGGTTGTGGCCGATCCGAAGTACAACATCTGGCGCACAATTGTGCCGGCGACGATGGCCTGCCGAGCGGCGGAGAACCACTTCTGGATCAGCGCCAACAACAGCACGGCTCGCCCGTCACGCTGGCCAAGCTTCGCGGTGCGGCCGGATGGTCAAATCGTCGGCAGGCTCAAGCTGCATCGCCCCGGCTTGTTGATCACCGATATGGCGCTCGATCCGACGTGCTTCGACGCCCCCGGCCCATGGCGGGACGCCGCCATGAACGGCCGACTCCACAGCGGCAAGACTATTGCGCACCCACGTTCCGCGGACGTGACCTGTCTATGATTCAATTGCGGAACGGGCGCCGGGCCACGGTCCGGGCGATGTTGCCGGCAATTCTTGGACGTGCGTCTCCTCTTTGTACAGGCGCATGCCGCGCGCTTGATAATTCGCCAGGGCCCGAGGATGATCGAGCGTGCACGTGTGCACCCAAACTCGGCGTGCTCCCATCGCCCAGCTTCGTTCGATGGCACAAGTCAAGAGATGCCCGCCCAAACCCGCCCCAACGAACGCCGGCAAAAGGCCGAAGTACGCGATCTCAACGTTGCGCTCTGGTTGACGCTCCAACTCGAAATAACCTGCCGGGACTCCCTGAACCGTCAATATCCACGTCGCAAGGTCGGGCCGATTGAGATACTCCGACCACTGTTGATAGCTCCACGGCAACCGATCGATCCACCACCAATCGGCCCCGACGGTCGTGTAGAAAAAGCGATTGAGCTCCGGCATCGGCGGCGCGACACGGGCCAATGCGACGTCCGTGCGCGGCGATCGCTTGGGCCGCAACCCGCGCGGACCGAGCATTTCCAAATAGTACGTCGTAATGGAAACGGACGGCATTGAGAACTCCGGGGCCGCCGCTTGCGGCTTCGCGCTCGCTCTGTGCGCTGGGCGAGCGCGAAGCCGCGAGCGGCGCTGCTACCACGCCAGCGGCTTCTGCCAGGCGGCCTTCAGTTGATCGAGCGGCAACCAGACAATCCACTCACCCGACGCGCCGGCAATCCGCAAACGCGGTTCCTTCAGCGTTTTGCCGACTTGGGTGACCGGAACCGAGTCAAGCAGTCGGCAAAACTGCTCGGCATGTTGCGGCCGGACCTCGACGAGGAACCGCGTCGGCGCTTCGGCGAACAGATTGACAACGTCGGAGTGGTTTCCGGGTTTTTCGATATCCGCACCGATGCCGCCGGCAAACGCCATCTCCGCCGCCGCCACCGCCAGGCCGCCTTCGCTCAGGTCGTGACAGCTTCGCACCATGCCGGTCCGAATCGCTTCGTGCAGCTTCGCGAAGAGGCGCGGCGCCTGGTCGACATCGACAGGCGGAACGCGCCCGCCGCTCTGCCCTGTGATGACGTGGTACAGCGATCCGCCGAGGTCGTTCGTCGTTGTGCCGATGAGGAACAGCCGGTTACCCGGTTCCTTGAAGTCCATGCTCACGCAGTGGCGCACATCAGGGACCTGGCCCATCGCACTAATGAGAAGCGTCGGCGGGATGACGATGTGACGAGGCCCGCCCTCACCCCCGGCCCCTCTCCCCGAGGGCGAGGGCGGAATTGCGAACTCATTGTTCAGGCTGTCTTTGCCGCTGATGAAGGGCATCATGTACGCAAGGGCGACGTCGCGGCACGCCTCGGCAGCGCGGACGAGGGAACCGAGCGTTTCGGGCCGTTGCGTGTTGCCCCAGCAGAAGTTGTCCAATAGGGCGATGCGCGACGGGTCGGCGCCGACGGCGACGACATTGCGCACCGCTTCGTCGATGGCGTGGGCAGCCATCGTGTACGGATCGAGATCGCCCAGGTTCGGATTGATGCCGCACCCGATCGCTAACCCACGCCAAGAACCAAGCACCGGCGTGATGACGCTGGCGTCCCCCGGCCCATCGTCCGCGACGCCCACGAGCGGTTTCAGCACCGACCCGCCTTGCACCTCGTGATCGTACTGGCGGATGATCCATTCCTTGCTGCAGACGTTGTAATGGCCCAGGAGCTTGAGCAGGATTGCGTTTGAATCAGAGCCTGAAGCGTTAGCGAAGGATGCTCGTTCCTTCGCTGACGGTTCAGGCTCTGACGGCAACGTCGCCTTGCGCACCACCGGCGGGCGGCCATCGTGCAGGAAGTGCATGTCGATATCGGCGACCTGTTCGCCCTGGAAGTGCAGCCGCAACTTGCCGGTCGCCTCGAAGACGCCGATGACCGTCGCCTCGACCTCTTCGTTCGCGCACAACGCGTGCACGCGATCCCAGTTCTCCTGCGGCACCGCGAGGATCATGCGCTCCTGAGCTTCGGAGATCCAGATTTCCGTGTACGAGAGGCCTTGATACTTGAGCGGGGCCTTGTCGAGATCGACGCGAGCGCCGATTTTCTCGCCCATCTCGCCGACGGCGCTGGAGAAACCGCCGGCGCCGCAATCGGTGATGGCGTGGTACAGGTTCTGATCGCGCGCTTGCAACAGCACGTCGAGCATCTTCTTTTCGGTGATGGCGTTGCCGATCTGCACCGCGCCGCCGGAGACTTTTTCGGATTCGCTCGTCAATTCGATCGAGGAGAAGGTAGCGCCGTGGATGCCGTCGCGTCCGGTGCGTCCGCCGACGGCGACGATGAGGTCGCCGGCCCGCGCTGCCTTGAACGCTTTGTCGGCCGGTATCAGGCCGACGGTGCCGCAATAAACCAGCGGATTGCCCAGGTAGCGCGGATCGAAGCAGACGGCGCCGTTGATCGTCGGGATGCCCATGCGGTTGCCGTAGTCGCGCACACCGGCGACGACCCCCTTCATCACCTTCTTGGGATGCAAGACGCCCGGGGGAAGCGATTCGGGCGGCGTGTCGGGCGGGGCGAAGCAGAACACGTCGGTGTTGCAGATCGGCTTGGCGCCCATGCCGGTGCCGAGCGGATCGCGGATGACGCCGCCGATGCCTGTGTTCGCGCCGCCGTACGGTTCGATCGCCGAAGGATGGTTGTGCGTCTCGACCTTAAAGCAGACGTGCCAATCGTTGTCGAACTTGACAACGCCGGCATTGTCTTCGAACACGCTGACGCACCAGTCGTCCTTGCCGAGCCGACGCCGAATCTCCTGTGTGGCGCCGAAGATGGTTTCCTTGAGCAAGTTGTTGTACCGCCTTGGCTCCCCTCTCCCCTCGGGAGAGGGGGGCAATACCTCGATGATCCCCTTGAGCGTCTTGTGCGAACAATGCTCCGACCACGTCTGCGCGATCGTCTCCAGCTCGACGTCCGTCGGCTCGCGGCCCAACTCGCGAAAATGGGCCTGGATCGTCTTCATCTCGTCCAACGACAGCGAGAGCTGGCCGTCCTTGCTGAGCTTCATGAGGCCCGCATCATCAAGCTGGCGAATCGACAGGACGACGCGGTGGAACGTGTAGTTGGAACCGAGGCCCAGCGTCGCTTCGGAGATCGGCTGTTCCAGGACGCGCTCGATGGCTTCGTTGCACAGGACCTTGCGAAACATTGCCTCCCGGTCGAATGCCCTGCCCGTCCAGAAATAACGGCGAAACGTCTGCACCGCTTCGACTGGAACGCCGAGTTGCTGTGCTGTCTGAATAACGCTCATGGCGACCGGGTCCATCACGCCGGGCTTGAGCAACACCGTCGCTGCGCCGTCGGACGCGATGGCGCCTCGCACGTCGGTGCCGCGAATGGCGCCGGCTTCCGCCACGTGATCCACGAGCAACTCGTTCGCCAAGACCTCGACGTGCTCACGAGTGAGCTCACCCAGCAAGAGAAAGCCGCGCGAAGTTTTCGCGATGAGATTGGCTGCGCCTGCATGTGTCAACAGGGCGTATTCATCCTCGACGCGCAACCGTTCAGCATCGGGGCCTTTCGTGACGATCTCAACTTCCCAGAGCATCGCGCACCTTTTTTCCTTGAGCGAGAAACTGATCGATTTCCGAAACCTCATCGGCGACCAGCGCCTGCCGAAAGCGCACCAGGCGAACGATGAGTTGATCGAGCGACTCGAGCACGGCCCGGCGATTGTGGCGAAAGATCGGCGACCACACCTCCGGATCGCCCGCCGCCACGCGGGTGGTGTCGCGAAACCCGCTGGCCGCCAGGTCATGCCAATCGTCCGGCAACATCCCTGCCAGCGCCGACGCCAACAGATGCGGCAGGTGGCTCGTGAACGCCAGCGCCTCGTCGTGCTCCTCGGGCGACATCACGCGCAGACGCGCTCCGAGCGACTGCCAAAAACCGCCGACGACCCCGAGCGCCGACGTTTGCTCGGTCGGCGTCAACACGACTGTGCGTTCCACGAATAGATCGGCGTCGGCGTGCTCGGCGCCCTTTTTCTCCGAGCCCGCCAGCGGATGGCTGCCGACAAAGCGAACACCGCCGAGCGCGGCAGCATCCACTTGCCGGACGATCATGGCCTTGGTACTGCCGGCGTCGGTGAAGGCCGCATCTTTCTTGGCATGTTGCGCAGCTGCCGTCACTTGTTCGACAATGCGATCGACCGGTGTGCAGAAGACGACGAGATCAGCCTCGCGCACCGCCTCGGCAAGGTCGGTTGCCGCTTCGTCGATCGCGCCGAGCCGTCGCGCGTCATGAAGCTTCTGTGGATCGCGTCCCACGCCGACAATTCGCCCGGCGACGCCTCGCTTCTTCGCCGCCAGCCCGATCGACCCGCCGATCAAGCCGACGCCGACGATGGTGATTGTGGAGAACACGGTCCGCATGAAGGGATTTTATGAACCGAGCTCACGCCAAGGAGCAATGGCGCGAAGATAACGTTGACCCGGCACGCCAACTCAACTTTGCGAATTGCGGCTTTGCGTGGACTCCCAGAACTTGGTATAATTTCTCAAACCTCCCACCACAAAAGGCTCTTCCATGAAAAAACTAATCTTCGCATGCGTCGTGTTCGTCATCGGCCTTACGTCCTGGACGCTCGGCCAATCGTCGCCGTCCACGAGTTGGGGCGATGCCATGTGGGTCTGGGACGAAGCGGACGCCAGCAAGATTCCGCAGAACAATGAACCACGCTATTTGCGGATGACGTTCGACATCCCTGCAACGCCGCAAGCCGCGGAATTGTGGGTTACCGCGGACAATCTTTACACCGCCTACGTCAACGGCGTGAAAGTCGGCGACGGCAAGGAATGGTCGCAGGTCGACAAGTACACCGTCGTCAAGCACCTCGTCGTCGGCAAGAACGTCCTTGCCATCAGGGCGACCAATCAAGGTGGCGTCGCCGCGGCCATCGCCCGCTTGCACATCAAGACCGCCGACAAGAAGGACCTGTTCGTAGTCACCAACGAGAAGACGAAAATCACGTCCAAGTTCCAGCTCGATGGCGGTAATGGAAATCGGCCGTGGTTTGATGCACAGTTCGATGACAGCTCCTGGTTCGCCGCCATCGCGCTCGGCGACCCGTCGATCGCCCCGTGGAACCTTGGCGGCGGAGCGATCGTCAAAGGCAAGGGCAAGGGCAAGGCCGGCGATCGCTTTGGCTACGGATCGACCGCCGTCGACCCGAAGGTGACCAAGCGCCTGAGCGCCGAGGAACAGAAGAAGCACTTCATCGTGCCGAAGGATTTCGAGATCGAACTCGTCGCCGCCGATCCGGTCGTCATCAACCCGATCACCATGGTCCTCGACGACAAGGGCCGCATCATCGTCAGCGAGAGCCACACGTATCGCTACGGCCCTCCCGGTTCGCCGATCAAGCCGTATGCGAATCCGGTCATCCGTCTCGATCCCGATGGCAAAGGCGGCTTCACGCGCACGCTGATCGCCGACGGCTTCACCGATCCCGTCATGGGCATCGCCATCAAAGGCAACAAGCTTTGGCTGACGGCGTGTGATTATCTCTACACGTATGATCTGCCGGCTGACGGCGAGAAAAAAGGCGCCTTTCTCCCCTCTTCCCCCGGTACTCCGGGGAGAGAGGGGAGCCTTGTCCTCGCCAAGAAAAAGGGCACTCCCCAAGCACCCACCGAATCCAAAGGCATCGCCACCAACAAAAAACTCCTGCTCAAGGACCACTCCAAGGCTTGGAACCCCTTCGGCATGTTCGTCCTCGAATGGGGCCCCGACGGCAAACTCTATATGAGCGTCGGCAACCACAACATCAACATCGAAGGCCCCGACGGGCAGAAAATCTCCGCCAAGGGCTCCTCCGGCATGATCATGCGCATGAATCCCGACGGCACCAAGATGGAACGCCTCGTGCACGGTCTGCGCGTACCCTATTCCTTCGAGATGGATCCCTTCGGCCAGCTCTGGCTCCTCTCCAATGGCGAAGGCAACCCCAACCGCTTCGTCCGCGTCATCGACGGCGTCGATTATCATTGCTACAGTCGGGGCGTCGATAACGAATGGCTCGCGGGCCGGCATCCGCTCGCTCCGCCTAGCGAGGAAGTGCACGACGGCGCCCACACGCAGTTCATGCGCTACTACGCCGCCAACTTCCCGCAGGAGTATCAGGGCAACCTCTTCGCCTGCAACTGGGGCCGGCACGGGTTCGCCGGCGCCAACCGCGGCATCTTCCGCTTCGTTCTCGACGACCGCAACAACATCGTCAAGAAAGAAACACTCGTCACCTGCGCCGATCCGCACTTTCGCCCCGCTCACATTCATCTGGACGTTGACGGCAGCCTCCTGATCGCCGACTGGTACGGCCGCGACGACGAAAGCGACATGACCGGCCGCATCTGGCGGCTGAAGTACGTGGGCAAGGACCGCCCGGTCGTCAAGCACAGTCTCGATTCGCCGGACTGGAAGAACGACGATTACGCGATCGAGGCGCTGGGGTCGCCGGATCATTTGATTCGGGCAAAAGCGATGGATGAGCTTGTCAAACGAGGCGACGCAACATCGAGGAAAGTTGCGCTACATTCTCGGACCGCTAAGGCGCCCTTGGGTGCCGCGAATGCACTCTGGGTTCTCGCTCGGACCCACTCGACGTTCGACCTGAACGAGGATCAGCACCCAGACTGGAAGGTGCGACGACTCGCACACGAACTTGCGCCACTCCAATTTGTACCAGGAGGAGGCCAAGTAAACAAAGAAAAACGCAACATTGAAACGGACCCCGCCGTGTTATTAGCGCGAGCAATGAGGGTGGCGCGATTCCGATCTGAGTTAAAGGAAGATCCAATTCTGTCTACCGTAGGTTTTTTTGGTGTACTAGAAAGCGGTGGCGCCGCCGATCCCCACCTTCGCTACGAAGCCGCCTGGCATCTCGCAAAAAACGCTCACGAAAAAACCATCGGCAAACTGCTTGAATCCGACGACGCCAACGTCCGTCTCGCCGGCTTGATCGCCATCGATGTCGCGTGCTACGAAAACACCCCGGCGAAGAAGGCCGCACTCGCCGCGCTCGCCAAGGCGATCGAAAATCCCGGCAAGCTCGATCATCAGCTCTTGCTGACGGTCGCCCAGCTTGACGGCGATGCGTCGATCGTGCCGGCCCTGGTGAAGCTGGTCGAGCGCGACGATCTGCCGGCCGCGACCATTGCGAAGGCGGTGCTGGTGCTGAAGGCGAAGTCGGGCGGCACTTTAGCGGCCTCGAAGCTCTCGAGCGCCGCCGGCAAACGGCTCATCGAAGCGGTCGAGAAGGGCTCGCTCAAGATTGCGTCGCCGGCCGACCAACTCGTCATGTTCGAGTTCCTCGAAGCCGAGGGCCCAACGCCGTTCGCCCTGAAGCAGGTCGGCAGCCAGTTGCAATCGAACAACAAGGAGCTGCGCCTGGCGGCCCACACGCTGGCGCGGCGGTTCGGGCCGAAGGCGTCGTCCGTGGCCGATCAGCTCTGGCCGGTCGTGTTCCATCCCAAGACGAAATTTGAAGATACGCTCGAGTATCTCTCGACGATTGCCCGCACTGAGACGAAGCCGGTTTTCGAAGATCGCTGGAGCAAGGGGATGTTCCACGCCGATCCGTTCATCCGTGCCGAGACGGTGCGCTGGTGGCGAATCTTCAAGGATAACCGGGACATGCAGCCGCGGTTGTCGCATAACGTCGAATCGCTGACGTTCAAGGACAAGACGATCCGCGACGACATCGGCGCCGTGTATGCGAGTTGGGGCGCGCCCGAAAAGGATGCCAACGTTCCCTATCCCGAAAAGGACAAGGAGAAGCTGACGAAGTACGCCGTCGAAGAGTTGGCAACGATGCCCGCCGCCGACCGCACCAGACGTGCCGCGATGGGCCTGCAAGTCTTCGAGCGCAACGCCTGCACCAAGTGCCACACGACGGCGACCGCGACCACGCTGCTCGCCCCGTCGCTCAAGGGAGTCGCCCAGCAAAAGACCGAGTACCTGATCGAATCGGTCCTCTATCCGTCGAAAATCATCAAGACCGGCTGGGAGGTCGAGACGATCGAGCTCAAGAACGGCAAGGTCATCACCGGGTTGGTCAAGGACGAAGGCAAGACGCTGCGACTCATCCAGGCGATGGACTACCTCGGCAAGCCGCTGGTGATCGACAAGGCCGACATTGACGCTCGGAGCGTGTCGAAGATATCGCTAATGCCGGACGGCCAGGAGGCCACATTGAGCCGGCGCGAGTTCGTCGATTTGATCGCGTACTTGCAGACGTTGAAATAAACCCTCCCCGTTTACGTTTAGCGCTCGCATGGCGCCGTGCGAGCGCTAAACGTAAACAATCGGCGACCACCCATGAACCCTCTCCCCGAAACCATCCTTCAGCTCGGCACCGGGCGATTCCTGCGCGCCTTCGTCGATCGCTTCGTGCATCAGGCGAATGCCAGCGGACAGAACGTGGGCCGCATCGTCGTCGTGCAGCGCGAGCCGGACGAACGCTCCGAAATGCTCAACAAGAATCCCACGTACTACGTGCTTGTGCGCGGCTATTCGGAAGGGCAGTTGATCGAGCGGCGCGAGCGCGTCGAATCGATCAGCCGAATCTTGACGGCGGACAAGCAGTGGGCCGACGCCCTCACGTTCGCGAAATCGCCGGAGTTGAAATACATCGTTACCAATGCAACCGAGTCGAGCTACGTGCTCGACGCGCAGGACCAGAAGGACTCGGCGCCGCCGAAGTCGCTGGCGGGAAAGCTGACACAGCTCCTGTGGAGCCGCTACGAGGCGAAGGCGGAGCCGGTGATCTTGCTGCCATGCGAATTGATCGAGTGCAACGCGTCGAAGCTGGTGGAACTGGTGGACATGCAGAGCCGGGCGTGGAATTTGTCGAACACGTTTCGGGCCTGGCTGCGCGAGGGGTGCATCTGGCTCAATAGTTTGGTGGACTGCATCGTGACGATGCCCGAGCCGGCACTGACAAAGAAGGAGCCTCTGCTGATTTGTGCCGAGCCGTATTATCTATGGGCACTGGAGAAGCCGACGGATCGCGAAGTGAACCTGTTCGAGCATCCGGCGATTCGCCTGGCGGAGGACATCGCGCCGTACTACCTGCGCAAGGTGCGTATCTTGAATGGCACGCACACGGCAATGGTGGGCAAGTATCATGGCACGTTCGAGCGCGTGCAGGACGTTCTGGCGGACAAGGCGGCGGCTCGCTGGGTGCGCGATCTGGTGTACGGAGAGATCGTGCCGACGCTGGCCTACTACGTCGACCAGGTGGTGGCGTTCGCGGACGACACGCTGGAGCGGTTTCGCAACCCGTATTCGAACCACAAGCTGGCCGACATCGCCAAGGGACACGCCATCAAGGTGAAGCTGCGGCTAGAGCCGACGCGGGCTGAATACGAGAGCCTTTTCGGCAAGCCGCCGCCGCACCTCGTCGAGGCGATGCGGCCTCTCCCCGCTTGATTTTCTCGAAGCCCAGGGCGTGAGACACTCCGAACCCGTGGGATGCTGCCGTCGATCCCAGGGGTTCGGAGTGCCTCACGCCCTGGGCTTCTCGCTGGAGAAATTGATGAATCGATTGGTGATTGTCCTTTCATTCCTGCTCGGTGCCGCCCCCGCATGCGCCCAAGACATCGAAATCGCCCAGAGCGATTGGCCCTGGTGGCGCGGGCCGAATCGCAACGGCGTCGCTGACGCCAAGCAGACGCCGCCGATTGCGTGGAGCGAAACCGAGAACGTTCTGTGGAAAGCCCCCGTGCGCGGCAAAGGGCACGCGTCGCCCATCGTCCTGGGCGATCACGTCTATCTCGCGACGGCCGACCACAAAACCGAGTCACAGCACGTGCTTTGCTACGATCGCTACAAAGGGACGCTGCTATGGGACACCGAAGTGCATCGCGGCGGCTTCGAGAAAGGCGGCAATGGCAAGAGCACCCTTGCGTCGTCAACGTGCGCTTGCGACGGCGAACGCGTCTTCGTCACCTTCCTGCACAACAAGGCGATTCATGCCAGCGCTTTGAGCCGGGACGGAAAGATCCTCTGGCAGACCAAGGTGACCGACTACATTCTGCATCAGGGCTTCGGCTCGTCGCCAACCGTTTGGAAATCACTCTTGCTTGTTGCGGCCGACAACAAGGGGACCGGCCTCCTCGCGGGGCTCAAGCGCGAGACGGGCGAGATCGTTTGGAAGCTCGAACGTCCCAAGCTGCCCAACTACGCGTCGCCGATCGTTCACCATGTCAACGGGCGCGATCAGCTGTTCTTTACGGGCTGCAAGCTGGTCACGAGCCTCGACCCGCTCACCGGTAAGAAGCTCTGGGAGGCGGAGGGCTCGACCGAAGAAACCGTGACGTCGACGGTGACCGACGGCAAGCACATCGTTATCAGCGGCGGGTATCCCAAGAAGCATGTCGCCGTGCTCAAGGCCGACGGGTCGGGCAAGACCGTCTGGGAGATTCCCACGCAGGTCTACGTACCGTCGATGCTCGAACATCGCGGCTTTCTCTATGCCGTGCAGGACGGCGGCGTCGCGATCTGCTGGAAATTCGACACGGGCAAAGAAATGTGGAAGGCTCGGCTTAACGGGCAATTCACGGCGTCTCCGGTGCTCGTCGGAGAGAATATCTACGCCGTCAGCGAGAAAGGGCGCACGTCGATATTTAGAGTCAATAATGACGCTTTCAATCTCGTCGGCGAGAACCAGCTGGGCGAAGAAGCCATGGCATCGCCTGCGATCTGCGGCGGCCGCATCTACTTTCGCGTCGCGTTCGGTCAGAAGAGCGAACGCCGCGAGATGCTCTACTGCGTCGGCGCGGCGAAGTAACAGGAGGGAAATCCCAGGGGTTCCCGTGCGTCCCAGGCTCCGCCTGGGACGCAACGTCCGCGAGGCTCTGCCTCGCCGGCACGCGCGCGTCCGTGTCGTCGCTATGATCATCCGCACGTCGCCCGTTGCATCAACCACACTACGAGGATCACCATGCGCTGGAAAACCACCGTACTGCTTGTGTCTGCAATCGTGCTGGCCGGCTTCAGCTTGTTGACAACGCCGAGCCTGGCCGGCGGAAAGGCCGGCGACGGCGCCAAGGCGCTGCAAGGCAGCTGGACCATGACCAAGGGCAATGACAAGATGACGCTCACCTTTGACGGCGACAAATTCAAGCTCGAGTTCAAGGGCGAGTCGGCGTCGGGAACGTTCAAAGTCGACGCGTCGAAAACACCGGGCCATATCGATTTGAGCGTCGTCAAGGGAACGGGCGACGACACCCAGAAGTACGAAGGCAAGACCTCCAAGGGGCTTTATCAGATCGAAGGCAACAAGTTGAAATGGTTCGCAAACGAACCAGGCAAGGACGATCGGCCCACCGCATTCCCAGGCGACGGCGAACGCCCGAAGCATCTCTATGCGATTTTCGAACGGGACAAGAAGTGAGCCCACGACCTGTGCCACTCGATTTCGGTGAGCGCGGCATCCCCGCGCTCGCCGCAGGAACGCAGCTGGGCGCGTCGGCGCATCTTGCCCAGACCCCGAAAAAGCGCGGATTGGCCCGAGATTTCAAATTGCATGCAGAATTTCTGAATTTTTCCATTGCCATTTGCTGATTTTACGGTTAGGATCGAATAAATAGCCCGCTCACCGTACGCACACACATTTACTTAGGGGGGGAATCATGTTCACGTTGCTTGGATCAGCGCAAGGGTTCTGCGACGGTCTCAGCCGGCGTAACTTCCTCAAGATCGGCGCGTTCGGCGCCGGATTGACCCTGGCCGACATGCTCCGCATGAAAGCCGAAGCGAGCAACAACCCAGGCCAGGCCGCTCCGACGCGGCTGAAATCCGCCATCATGATCTACCTGCCCGGCGGTCCGTCGCACATGGACATGTACGACCTCAAGCCGGACGCTCCGGCCGAATTCCGCGGCGAGTTCCGTCCCATACAGACAAACTGCAACGGCGTGCAGATCTGCGAACACTTCCCGCTGCAAGCGCGCATGTGGGACAAGTTCGCGTGCATCCGTTCCATCGTCTCCGTTGATGAGCACTCCGACAGCCTAGTCATGACGGGCAAGAGCTCCCGGGAAAACATGATCGCCAACCATCCGTGCTTCGGCTCGGTGGTTTCTCGCGTGCGTTCGACCAACCAATCAGCGGTCCCCCCGTTCGTTAGCCTTCGCGGCATGTCGCGCGGCACGGAACCGGGTTTCCTCGGCATCCAACATCGGCCCTTCACCCCCCAAGGCCCTGGCGTCGAGAACCTGCGTCCGATCCAGGCGGTGACCCAAGATCGCATGAACGATCGCCGGGCCATGCTTGAAAGCTTCGACAATCTGAATCGTGAAGTCGACGCCAACGCGGCTGGTCTCGATAACTTCACGAACCGGGCGTTTGAGATGATCAGTTCGGGCGGCGTTCGCAGCGCGCTCGACCTTCAGCGCGAACCCCAACAGTCCCGTCAGCGCTATCAAGGCGTCGAGCAGTTCCTCACCGCGCGTCGTTTGGTCGAAGCCGGCGTCGGCTGCGTCACCATGTCCTACGGCGGTTGGGACACCCACGGCCAGAATTTCCAAAGCCTGCGCCGCCAGCTTCCGAACGTCGACAAGGGCTTGTCGTTGCTCGTCGGCGATCTGGCGGAACGCGGCCTGTTGAACGACACTCTCGTTGTCATGTGGGGCGAGTTCGGCCGCACGCCACGAATCAATCAGGGCGCGGGTCGCGATCACTGGGCGCCGGTCATGTCGGCGTTGGTCGCTGGTGGTGGCATGCGTATGGGCCAAGCCGTCGGCTCCTCGACGGCGCGCGGCGAACGTCCGCTCGAGCGTCGCGTCACAGCGCCCCAGGTGCTCGCCACGCTTTATCGCGCGATGGGCATCGACCCCGGCCAGACGTTCCCCAACGGCACCGGGCGTCCGATCCACATCGTCGAGGATCGCGCCCCGATCACCGAGTTGCTGGGTTAATCGCTGTCGCCGCTTGCGGCTTCGCGCTCGCTCTGGAAGCGCCGGCCGCACGGCTCGATGAATCGAGCGCTAAGCCGCAAGCGGCGATAAGGGACCAGGAATCAGGGAACCTCCCCTCGGTTCCCGGTCCTTTTGTTGTTCTCCGCCGCCTCGTTTAGCGCCCGCAGTGAAGCGCCAGAGCGCATGGCGATTCACTAATGGCGTTAAACGTAGATTAAAATACTCCCACCGAATTCTCCCTCTCACGAGGTCTTTCCTATGCGACGAATTTTCCTTGCGTTCGCGGCGAGTCTCATCGCGTTTGCTCCCGCCCACGCATTCAACGAGCCGACGAAGAAACCGCTATCGGACGCCATCAAGCTTCCGACCCCAGCCGAAGTCAAAGAGCTGCAAATCTATCCCAAGGAAATCCAGCTTGTGGGCGAGGACGACGCTCGGCAAATCGTCCTCACAGGTCACCTGCAGCGCGGCGGCATGCAAGACTTGTCGGGAGACGCTACCTACGAAGTCGCCGACACCAAGGTCGTCCGCGTCTCCAGCGCCGGCCGAGTGATCCCCATCGCCAACGGGACCACAAAAATCACGGCCCGCTATGGCGATCGCTCCGTCACAGTCAGCGTCAAGGCGGAGTCGATGGACAAGGCTTTGCCGATCAGCTTTGCCAACCACATCGTGCCGATCTTCACCAAGCTTGGCTGCAACGGCGGGGGCTGCCACGGCAAGTCGGGCGGGCAGAACGGGTTTTCCCTGTCGCTGCTCGGCTTCGTTCCGGAGCTCGATTATCAAACTCTCGTGAAGGAGAACCGCGGCCGGCGCATTCAGACGACGGCGCCAGGCAATAGCCTGCTCCTCCTCAAGGCGGCAGGAATCATGGCCCATGCGGGCGGCAAACGCATGGAAGAAGGCTCCGATGAATACAAACTTATTCGCCGGTGGATCGAATCAGGCGCCGCCTTCAGCGACGGCAAGGACCTCGAAGTCAAGAAGATCACCGTCGAGCCCGAACAACGCATTATCTCCCGCAACAATCGCCAGCAGTTCTCGGTGCACGCTCATTACTCCGACGGCTCGATCGTCGACGTCACGCAACGCGCTCAATACGAGAGCAATGACCCCGACATCGCCGTCGTCGACGGCACCGGCCTGGTCCGATCGCTTGACATGAGCGGCGAAGCCGCCGTCATGGCACGCTTTTCGGGTCAGGTGGCGACCTTCCGCGCCACGGTCCCGCTCGGCCTCAAGGTTCCGAGCTACAAGTTCGAAGAGCGCACTATCGTCGATCGCTTCACGCACAAGAAGTGGCAAGAACTCGGCATCATGCCGTCCGACCTCAGCAGCGACGAGGTATTCATTCGCCGCGCGTACCACGACATCACCGGCACGCTGCCGACGGCGACGCAGGTCAAAGATTTCCTCGCCGACAAGGACGCCAGCAAGCGTGACAAGGTGGTTGACCGGTTGCTCGAATCGCCGGAGTACAGCTACCTGTTCGCCAACAAGTGGGCCGACGTGTTGCGCGTCAAGCGAGGCAACAACCAGAACCAGAACCGAACGTTCGGTACCTTCGCGTTCCACAACTGGATCCGCGAAAGCATCGCCAACGACAAGCCGTACGACCAGTTTGCTCGCGAAATTCTGGCCGCCAGCGGTGACGAAGCGAAAGCTCCGCCGACCGTTTGGTACCGCGATCTGCAAACTCCCGACAAGTTTGTCGATGACGCCTGCCAGCTCTTCCTTGGCGTCCGCGTGGCGTGCGCTCAGTGCCATCATCACCCCTACGAGAAGTGGAGCCAGGACGACTATTGGGGCATGGCCGCGTTCTTCTCGCAGATCGGCCGCAAGCAGGCGCCGAATCTCGGCATTCAGGTCAACAATCCGCTGCAAGCACGCCAGGTTATCTTTAACAAAGGCACCGGAACCGTGACCAACACGCGCACCGGCCGGCCGGCCGTGATGAAGGCGCTCGACGCCGAGCCGGTCGTCCTGTCGCCGGGCGAAGATCCGCGGTATCGGCTCGTGGACTGGATGGTCGACAAGAAGAATCCGTTCTTCGCTCGCGCCGTCGCTAACCGCTACTGGGCTCATTTCTTTGGCAAGGGCCTGGTCGATCCCGTCGACGACATGCGCGTCACCAATCCGCCGTCGAACCCTGAGTTGCTCGATGCCCTCGCCGACGAACTCATCAAGAGCAACTACAGTCTGAAGCATCTGGTTCGTCTCATGGTAAAGAGCCGGACGTACCAGCTCTCGGCCATGCCGAACGAATTCAACAAGAACGACAAGAAGGCGTTCGCTCGGTACTATCCGCGGCGCATGCAAGCCGAGGTGCTGTACGACGCCGTCTCGCAGGTGACGCAGAGCCCGGCGACGTTCACGGGGCTGCCGACCGACAAGTACGCTCCGACCAGGGCATTGATGCTGCCAGACGAATCGTTCCCGTCGTATTTCCTGGACGTGTTCGGCCGTCCGCAGCGCATCAGCGCTTGTGAATGCGAGCGCGTCAGCGAAGCGAACCTGGCCCAGGTGCTGCACCTGCTCAACTCGCAAGAGATTCAAGGAAAGTTGACTCGCAGCGGAGGCCGAGCTGACCAACTCGCCAAGGATCCGCGTCCGGACGCCGAGAAGGTCGCGGAGCTCTTTGTTTGGGCGTTCGCTCGCCAGCCGACGCCGGCGCAAATGCAAGTGGCATTGGCGAACATCGAACGCAACGCCAAGAACCGCCAGTTCGCCTACGAGAACATCATCTGGGCGTTGATTAACACCAAAGAGTTCATCATGGTGCAATAGTTGATCGATTGATTCTCGGCCACGCGTCCGGTGGCTCGCTCGGCGGTTTCGCGCGATTCTCGCGCGGAACCGCCGAGCTTTTTTTCATCACGTCCATTCACTTCGCCGCCAGTTCGTCGATCGTAATGTTCTTGTAGTAAACCTTCGCCTTGGCGCCGCCGTGGATTTGCAGGCCGATGACTCCGGTGCGGTCGATCTTGTCGTCCTTCTCGGTGTAGTCGACGGTGAGGGTGCCGTTGAGCCAAAGGCGGATACGCGGGCCTTCGGCTCGGATGACGTAGTCGTTCCAGTCGTCGTATTTGACGAGCTTGTCGATGATCTTTTTGTCGGGCCCGGCGAGTACCTTGTTGCGGCGCGATTCGTCGTAGAGGGCGCCCCAGTAGCCCTGGCCGATGTCGGCCTGATAGCCGATCACTTCGTGGTGTTTGGGGATGCGTTTGGTGCGAATCTGCACTCCGGCGTTGGCGCTCTTGCGATCGCCGATGAGTTTGAAGGTCACTTTCAGCTCGAAGTCGCCGAAGGTTTTTGTCGTGCACAGGAATTCGTTGCGCGGCACGGTCTTGTCGAGCGATCCGCCGACGATTGAACCGTCTTCGATGCGCCAGGTGGCTTTGTCGCCTTCCCAGCCGTCGAGCGTCTTGCCATCGAAGAGCTTGACCGGTTTGGCGACAGCGATCGGCACGAGGCATAGCAGGACTGCAAAGGGAATGACGCGCGGCATGATGAGCTCCTGTAGCTTGTTGAATGGAAGCGACAATGGTATTGTGATTGTAGTAGGCCAACGGCGTACTTCGAACGCCGGCTAAACGTATGAGTCCGCCATGACATTCGCGGTCAAGGAGATCTTCTACACGCTGCAAGGCGAAGGCGCCAATGTGGGGCGAGCGGCTGTGTTTTGCCGATTCGCCGGCTGCAACCTTTGGAGCGGGCTGGAGAAGGACCGCGCGGGCGCGATTTGCAACTTCTGCGACACCGATTTCGTCGGCGTCGACGGCGACGGCGGCGGCCGATTTGATACACCCGACGCCCTCGCCGACGAGATCGACGCGTGTTGGCCTCAACAGCAGCCCGGTAGGAAACTCGTCGTCTGTACGGGCGGCGAACCGCTCTTGCAGATGACCGACGTCTTCGTGTCGGCGCTGCACGAGCGAGGCTTCGAGGTGGCCATCGAGACCAATGGCACAGTACATCCGCCCCAAGGCATCGACTGGGTCTGCGTAAGCCCCAAAGCGAACGCGGAACTCGTGCTGCATTCGGGCGATGAGTTGAAGTTGATCTTTCCGCAGGCGGGTGCCGAGCCAGAACGGTACGAACACCTCGCCTTCACGCATTTCTTCCTACAGCCGATGGACGGCCCCGAGCACGAGCGTAACACCAACCTGGCTGTGCGCTATTGCCTCGATCATCCGCGCTGGCGTTTGAGCCTGCAAACACAGAAGGTGCTCGGCATCAAATAGCCTCGACTTCGGTGTCGGCGCGCCGTCGCCGCGGGCGTTTCGTTCGAGCCATGCGCCTCGCGCGACTGCGCGAGGATCAATTCGTGCGCTGCCCCCTTGGACAGTCGGGCCTCGTTCCCTAACATTTCGGCGTGCGACAGCTCGCGCCAAACCTCCAGATCGAATCCCCACGCGATTCGACAATGCGGAGGTAAAGGGGATTCATGTCCTCGAGCCTCGCTGGCCGGGTCCGGCCAAGCGAATGACTTGTGGTGAAAAATCTTCTGCGCGGACGACCGCGATGCGTGGGATCGTGGATGATCCGCGAAGGAAGAGAACTTCACCATGACTTTGCGCAAACATTTTAAGCAGCTCGTTCGCGAGCGAATGTCCAAGACGGGCGAGAGCTACACCAGCGCTCGCCGGCATCTCTTGAAGGCTGTCCCAAAGCAAACCGACGATACGGCAACGCGATGGCACTTTGCCGGAAGTATTCCCGGCGCCACATGCCTGCGCGTCCTTCTTAACGCGGCCGGAGTGCGGAATCCGCAAACCGACGAACCGTTTTCCGAGGCCATGGCGTTCGGCATCGCCGGGGGCGTCGGCATTGGCGTCGCTTCTTTTCGCTACGAGAAGGAAGACTTCTCTTCGTTCTTCTTGGCCGGGCGACATCTTTGGTACGACGACCTTTCCTATCTTCAGAACGCAATCAAGGCGATTGGTTTGGACGGCGCGGTTCACGAGTCCGGAAGCGTCAAGGCAGCGGAGAAACAACTGCGGGCGGTGCTTGCCAACGGCCCTTGCGTCGCCTGGGTGGATATGGCTTTGTTGCCCCACCGCGGTTTGCCGCCAGCGTTCAGCGGCGGCGGCTACCATGTGATGCCCCTATACCGCATCGACGATGACGCCCACACCGTCATCGCCGGCGACCTGACGGATCAGCCCCTTGCCATCCCGCTTGCCGATCTTGCCGCAGCGCGTGCCCGAATCAAAAAACAAGCGAACCGGCTGTTGACCGTACGGCCGGCAAACATCAAGGTCGATCTCGCCGAACTGATCCGCCATGGATTGCGCACGTGCCATCGCACTCTGACGGCGAAACCTGGAAAAGGTCCCTTGGCCATGTCCACCCTCACATCGCTAAAACGGTGGCGCGATCGGCTGACGGATGGAAAGGACAAGGAGTGCTGGCGGGCTCAGTTTCCGCTGGGCGTCAACTTGTGGCGCGGCTTGACGTGGATCAACCTGTGCATCGAATGGTACGGAACCGGCGGCGGACTTTGTCGCCACATGATGGCCGACTTCCTCGGCGAGGCGGGCGATGCGCTCGGGGATGATCGGTACCAGGCCCTTGCCGACGGCTATCGTCGGCTCGGTCATGATTGGTCTGCGTTGGCCGACGCGGCGCTGCACGACGGCGTTCCCATCTTTCGCGAGGCCAAGCGGCTCCATGCTCGCTACGCTGAGTTGTTTACAACGAACGGTCCGCTCGACGACAAACTCGCCGTGTGGCGCAGGCTCGACGAACTCGCTGCGGAGGCGAAGTCGTGTTTTCCGCTGAGTGAATCGCAAGCCGCGGAGTTGCGTGCCGCCCTTCATTCCCGCGTTGCGCGTATCGTTGACGCGGAAGAAAAACAGCTGATTAACATCGCATCCCTTGTGTCATAACATCGATCGATTTCAAAACGGTCTGCCCGTCGTTGTCGTTGCGCACTCGCTGCGTGGTTTGCTGATCGACCGGCGGTCATCCATTTTCGGAGAACTTCTATGGACTGGCTTTTCATTGCGGTGGCTCTGGTGGTGGCTATTCCACTTTCCCTTTTCCTGATCGCGTTCATCGTGGGGCGGTTTTTGCCCGAACGTTATGACGCATGCGTTATCGTCGAATTGGATCGCACGCCAGAAGAAGTCTGGAACGCTCTTTTGGACACGCAACAGAACCCGATGACCGGATCGATGTGTCGCCGCCAGGAAAAGCTGGCCGACGTCGATGGCCGACCGTCGTGGCTTGAGGACATGGGGAGTTCCACGGTCGTCGTTACCACGACGGTTTCGGAGCCGACCGGTCGTCTCTGCCGGCGCCTGGCGGATCAGGTCGTGCCGATGACGGCGGAGGTGTCCATCGTCATCGAAGAAACGCAGAAAGGCTGCCGCGTGACCGTTCACAGCGTCACCGTCATTCGCGATGGAACCTGGCATGTGCCGATCTTTCGCGTGATGATGACGATCACCGGCGGCGGGCGCAGCCACCTGAAGTCGTTCTGGCAATCGCTGGCTCAGAACGCCGGCGCTTCGGCCAGCTTCGGATAAACGTGAGCGGGCGCAAAAACTCCCAAGAATTTGCTGGCAATGCGAGCGACCGGCGGATTAAATCTACAGAAACGTCGCTCGCCCTGCCTTCACGTTCGAGGAGTCACATGATGCGTTTGCCGCTCTGTCTCGCCGCGTTCTGTCTGCTTACTTTGACTCCGCTTGGCGTCGGTGGCGATCCGCCCAAGGGCTTCGAATCGCTCTTCAACGGCAACGACCTCGCCGGCTGGAAATCGACCGGCAACATGAAAACCTGGGGCGCCGACAAAGGCGTCATCTATTGCGAAGGCGGAGGCGGAGGCTGGCTTTTGACCGAAAAACAGTTCGCCAATTTTGAACTCCGGCTCGAATACAAAATGCCTAAAGGCGGCAACTCCGGCGTCGCCATCCGCTCGCCGTTCAAGGGAGATCCTGCCTACGTTGGCATGGAAATTCAGCTCATAGACGACGAAGGTTGGCCGGGCGGGCTGCAAAAATGGCAAAACACCGGTGCCATCTACAACGTCGTGCCGCCCAAGAAAATCAGCAACCGCCCGATCGGTGAATGGAACAAGATGACCATCATCGCCAAGGGTCGTCAGATCACCATCAGCAACAACGGCGAAACGCTCGTTGACGCCAATCTCGACGATTACGTCAAGGAGCATGGCAAACGCCATCCCGGCATCCTCGAGTCGAACAAGCAAGGCCACATCGGCTTTCAGAGCTACAACAAACGCGTCGAGTTTCGCAATATCTACTTGAAGGCGCTGTGACGAACTGCCGCTTGTGGCTTCGCGCTCGCTTTGCGCTTGTTGCGAGCGCCAAATTGCAAGCGGCAAAAGGGGGACACTATGAATCGATTCCTTCTCACGTTCCTGGTCGCTGCACTCGCCATACCGAGCGTCGCCCAGGAAAAAGACCGCCGGCTGACCGAGAAGCCGAAGCATTACAACCTTCCCTACCATCCGTGGACGCCTCCCGCAACGAAGGAAGCGTGGGAAGCACGTAAGGTCGTGCTGAAGGAACAGCTGCTCGTTTCGCAGGGCCTTTGGCCTTTGCCCGAAAAGGTCGCCTTGAATCCGGTCGTTCACGGCAAGATCGACCGCGACGGTTACACGGTTGAGAGAGTCTTCTTCGTGAGCCACCCAGGCCACTACGTCACCGGCAACCTCTATCGGCCGACCGGCCACAAGGGCAAACGCCCGGCGGTTCTTTATGCGCACGGTCACTGGACCAACGCCCGGCTCTCAACGGCCAACTCGTGGGCCAGCGACAAGAAGACCGGTGCCGAGGCGACCGAGGAAAGCTCGAAGTACTTCCACCAGGCCGGCTGCGCCATGCTCGCCCGGCTCGGTTGCATCGTCTTCCATTACGACATGGTCGGCAACTCCGACTCCATGCAGATTCCGCATCGCCAAGGCTTCAGGGATGTCGAGGCCCAGCTTCGCTTGCAGACCTTCATGGGCCTGCAAACTTGGAACAGCATGCGCATCGTCGATTTCCTGCACACGCTTCCGGAGGTGGACACGGCACGCATCGGCATCACCGGTGCTTCGGGCGGCGGCACGCAGTCGTTTGTCCTCGCCGCTTGCGATGACCGCATCGCCGCGGCATTTCCGGCCGTCATGGTCTCGGCCTCTATGCAAGGCGGCTGCATTTGCGAGAATTGCGCCTATCTCCGCGTCGGCACCACCAATATCGAGCTTTCGGCTCTCATCGCGCCGCGCCCGCTCGGCATGACCGGCGCCAATGACTGGACGCGTGAAATCGAAACCAAGGGACTGCCAGAACTGAAAACGATCTACAAGATGTACGGCGCCGAAGACAACGTGATGGCGAAGTTTTTCAGCTTTCCGCACAATTACAATCAGCCGAGCCGAGAGGTGATGTACAACTTCTTCAACAAGCACTTCAAACTCGGCGTCGACGGCGTCATCGCCGAGAAGCCGTTTACGCCGGTCGATCCGAAACAGCTTTCGGTCTACGATGCCGAGCATCCGCTGCCGAAGGACGCGGCCAATGCGGAGGCGTTGAAAAAAACGCTGACCGAAGCACAGGAGAAGCAGATCGAATCGTTGATGCCAAAGGACATGAAAAGCCTGCTGCGGTTTCAGAACGTCGAGTTCGGGGCATTGCGAGCGATGCTGGTTGACCAAATGCCAAACGGCGGGAACATCGACGTCAAGAGAGACGATGACTTCACGAAGAAAGCTGGGGTCTTGGTTCGCGATTTCACCTTGAGCCGCGAAGGACAAGGCGAGCAAGTCAACTGCGAGTTGATCAAAAAGAAGAACCTTCCCGATCGCGTTGTCGTCTGGGTGCATCCGGCGGGAATCTCTAGCCTTTGGCAAGACGGAAAGCTCGTGCCGGCCGCTCAGACGATCGTGGACAAGGGGGGTGGCATTTTTGCTGTTGAACCATTTCGCACAGTCTCGGGCAAGGAGAACCTGCCCATTATCAGTAAGCTCGATTATGCGGGGTACTACTTCGGCTACAATCGTGCCCTAGTCGCAGAGCGCGTACGCGACATTCTCACGGCCATCGCACTGATGAAACGTGAGATGGTGACGGTGGACCTGGTCGGCTTCGAGAAAGCGGGCCCGTGGGTGCTTCTGGCACGCGGCCTGTGTGGCGACGCCGTCGCGCGCACGGCGGTTGACGTCAACGGCTTCCGCTTCGAAAATGTGAAAGACTTCGACCACGAAATGATGCTGCCCGGCGCACTGAAGTATGGCGGGTTGCTGACGCTGGCCGGCGCGATTGCGCCGCACGATCTGTACCTGCACAACCTCAAAGGCGCCGGTTCGACGGCCACGCTGCAGGCGGCATACGCGGCGGCCGGGCAAGCAAATCGCCTCGAACGGCACGAAGAGAAATCCGGCGATATGGCCGTGGTGAATTGGGTGTTGCGCTAACCCCCACTAGTGCACCGTCTACGATCCGTTGATGGATAGACGTAGGGTGCGTGCAACGCACCGATGAGCGGACCGGTGCGTTTCACGCACCCTGCATCCATCAATCCATGGAATCCAAAGCACTAGCCCGCCGCGCAAGCAAGGGTGCAAGCAACGGCGCCCTTGCTTGCGCGGCGGGCTAGTAGATTCGTAGAATGCCCTCCATGTCCACGCAATGGCTCCGGACAACCGAATGTCCCTTGCTGCACCATGCCGACGATGGCGTCGACGTCGTCCACCTCCGTCTCATACAGCGCCTGCTCGAAGTCGCCATGCTGCGGCAGTCGTCGACCGACATCACGCACGCTGTGCTGCCCGAGCTCGCCGCACAACTTCGCGCCGACTATGTCGCCGTCTGGGAAGCAACGCCGGCCTGGCAAGCGCTCTGGCATAACGCTCGGCCCGGCACGCGCAGCAATCTCGACGCCGTTCCTCGGCAAATCTTGAACGACATTCTCGATCGGCAGGCCGGCGTCAGTCATGCGCCGGGCGGAGCGACGCCGGCGTTTGTCGGCGCCTGCCTGAGCTACATCGATCGGCCCAATCGCGTGCTGGTGGCTCTTCGGCCGCGCGACCCGTTTGCGCGGACCGAGTTGGAATACGCGATCGCCGCCGGGCATTATCTAGGCATCGCCTTGGAAAAAGCCAAGCAATGGGACCAGGCGCTTGTACATGCGCAACGGCTGTCGGCGATCGTGCAGATCAGTCAGCGTCTGACGCAAGAGCGCGAGGCGGTCTCGCTCCTGGAGCACATTGCCGCCGAAACGGCTCGACTATTGAACTGCGAGCGCGCCAGCATCTTCTTGTGGGACAGGGCTCGCAAGGAACTCGTCGGCCGACCCGCGCTCGGCATGCCCAACAACGAGTTGCGCATTTCGGAGACCACCGGCGTCGTGGGCCGAACGCTGGCCACCGGAGAGCCTCAGATCGTGCAGGACGTGCGCGAGGACCGCGGCTTCAGCGGCGACGTCGACAAGAAGTCCGGCTTTGCCACGCGCAACCTGCTCTGCGTGCCGATGCGCGACGGCGAAGGCCAAATCATCGGCGTCCTCCAAGTGCTCAACAAGTCGTCCGCCTACACCCCCGATGACGTGTCGCTCATGAGCGCGTTGGCGTCGCATGTGGTCATCGCCCTGGCCAACGTCCGCGAGGTCGAGACGATCGTTCGCGCCAACCAGGAATTCGATGCACAGGCTCGGCTCGCCGCACGCATCGTCGGCGAGTCGACGGCGGTCGTGGCCCTGCGCGGCACCGTCGAACGCGTGGCTCGCACCGACCTGCCCGTTCTGATACTCGGCGAGAGCGGCACCGGCAAGGACGTCGTCGCGCGCGCAATCCACTACTCCAGCCCGCGCCAGGCCCATCCCTACATTCCGATCAACTGTGCGGCCATCGCCGAGACGCTCATTGAGAGCGAATTGTTTGGCCATGAGAAGGGCGCTTTCACGGGCGCCGTCGACACGCGCGCGGGCAAATTCGAGGCAGCCTCCGGAGGCACGCTGTTCCTCGACGAAATCGGCGACCTCTCCGCCAATGGGCAGGCCAAGCTTTTGCGCGTGCTTGAGGAGAAGGTAGTCTATCGCGTCGGCGGGACGGCGCCGATCCCGGTCGATTCCCGCGTGATCGCCGCCACCAATCGCAATCTCGCTGACAATGTTCGGGCCGGCAAGTTTCGCGAGGACCTCTTCTATCGCTTGACCGTCGTCACGCTCGAGTTGCCGCCGCTGCGCGATCGCCGAGGGGACATCCTCGTGCTCGCTGAACATTTCATGCAGCAGTTTTGCAAGGACGCGGGCCGCAAGCCGCTCAAGTTCAGCGCCGAGGCCAAGAAGCGATTGGAACAACACAAATGGCCAGGCAACATCCGCGAACTGCGCAATCTCCTCGAACGCGTCGCCTATCTCTGCCCGCACGATCGCGTCGATGCCGGCGACCTGGCGATCATTCAGCGCGCCAGCAAAGATGCGGCTCATCCCTATGCCGAGATGACCCTCGCCGAGGCCACCGACGCCTTCCAGCGCGAGCACATCCAGTATGCGATCAACCGGGCCAACGGCAACGTCAGCGATGCCGCCAAGCTTCTCGGCCTGCATCGGCCCAACCTCTACCGCAAGATGAAGCTCCTCGGCATGGAGCCCAAACAGTGATCGCGGGGTTTTTTTCATTGCAACGCACCGGGGCGAGTTGGTATCCTAGAAGAGGAGATTGGGAGAGAGGGAGATTGGGAGATATCGAGATAGAGAGAACCGGCGTTCTTCTCCCGTTCTCCTCTTCTCCCCTTCTTCAGTTACTGATCGCATTGCGGTACGTTAGCGAGATACGTCATGGTGCGCAAGAGCATTTGGGAGGATAGCCAGCGCGAGATCGATCAGTTCAAATGGATCGTCAGCGAGAAGGCGGGATACGACATGGGTGAATCGGCCATTCGCCGCTGGATCAAAGACCATTGGAACGGCTACCTCCGCGCACACTGGCTGGATCACCTCTACGGCAAAACATTCTGGGTCGAACTCGACCGAGGCGACTTCGGACTTTTGCAACACGCATTCCAAGACAAGCCGGTGCTTCTGGACCGCATCATGGATCGCATCAAGGCCGGCCAAGAGAACCTGCACCTGGTCAACTGGTGCATCGATTGGAACATCCCGGCCGACGCGGCCCGCGAAATCCTGGCGGTGATTGACATCAACAGCCGCCGCCTGGCCCATCGCTTCGAAGCGTAATCTCACATCTAAACGTCACGGAGGACATCATGGCAGTGGCACTGGCGGCACTCGCATTATGCATGATGCTAGCGGCCCCATACCGGGAGCCGATCGGAGGGGACACGCCGCCAGCCGTTGAAGCTGAATGGTATCGCCAGCTGCGCAGCGGCGGGCTGACGATTCCCCTCAAGAATGGCCGCATCTCCATCACGGTGAAAAAAGTCGTCGTTCGCACGCTGATTTCTCCCGCAATCATGATGCATGACGCCGAACGAGGCCAACGGTGGGACGGCAGCGCCGCCGAGGCCGAGCTTCGCTTCGACCCAGCGACGCGGATTGTTTTCGTTCACGTTCGCCAGTGGACCGCAATTAGCTTGAGCAACGATGCGTCGATCTTCTTGGAAAGTGCAGTCTTCTCGCTGAAGCTCCCGGACGCGCGATGATGCCCGGACGGCAATACCTTCTCCGCTTCGGTTATCGACGTTGGTTGGCCATTTTACGGCGCGAAATTCGATCACTTAGCCGAAGACGGCGCCTTGCCGCTCGATGAGTTCTGCGCTTAAGGCGATTCGCTGTAGGGGTTGAGTCAGGTTCACCTTGTCGACGAAGGCTCCGGGCAGTTGTAGCCGCGCCGTCGATGGCAGGCTCACGTAGGCAATACCCGCTGACTGGCGCCGATTCACGGACCCTAAGCCGTACGAAAAGAAAACGCCCGTGACCTTCGTCACGGGCGTTTGAAACAACAGAGCAAAATCCCATACGCTACTTTCGGATTACGCGCCGAACAGCTGGGTCACGGGGTTGGCCGGGCGGTCGACGATGCGGATCGGTCGGCCGTTGGCGGCGATGTTCTGGCGGTTGTAGTCGATGCCCAGAGCGCGGCAAACGGTCGCCATGAAGTCGAGCGTGTTGACCGGACGTTCGACGACGGTAGCGGCCTCGGCGTCGGTACGGCCGATGACCTGCCCGCCGCGGATGCCGCCGCCCGTCATGACGCAGCTCCACGCACGCGGATAGTGGTCGCGGCCCGGCTGAGCGCCACGTTGATTGATGCGCGGCGTACGGCCGAACTCGCCCATCCAGATGACCAGCGTGTTGTCGAGCAAGCCGCGATCGCGCAGATCTCGGACCAACGCGCTCATGCCCGGGTCAACCTGTTCGGACAGTTGACGAACGCGAGCGAAGTTGTTCTGGTGCGTGTCCCAGCCACCCAGGGTCACTTCGACGAACTTGACGCCCGCTTCGACAAGGCGACGAGCCATCAAGCAACCTCGGCCGAAGGCACCGGTGCCGTAGGCGGCGGCGGAAGAGGCAGGTTCCCGGCTCAGGTCAAAGGCCTGGGTTCCGGTGTCGCGCATCAGCGTGACAGCCCGCTGAATCGTGGTGCGGTGTGCTTGAGCCGTATTGGCGTTGTGCGTGCTGTGGAAGCCTTGTTCGAGTTCTTCGAGCAGGCCAACGCGGCTATCGAACTGGGCCTGATTGATGCCGGCGCGAAGGTTCTCGACGCCACGATTCGGATCACCGACGATCAACGGCTGATGACGGGCGCCGAGGTAGCCGGAGCCGTAGCTGCGCTGGCCGATGGAGACGAAGTTCGGCATCGGGTTGGTTTCGGAGCCGAGTTCCTTGGAGACGATCGATCCGATGGACGGATAGACGATGCCGCCCTGGCCTTCGCGATAGCCGGTATGCAGGTTGTACGAGGCGCGAGCATGGGCGCCTTCCGGAGTGCTCATGCTGCGGATGATGGCAGCGTGGTTCATCAGGCGAGCGAACTGTGGGAAGTACTCGCTGATCTGAATGCCGTTGACGTTCGTCTGAATGTTGCGATACGGACCACCTTGCTCGGTGCCCGGACGAAGGTCGAACGTGTCTTTATGGCTCGGTCCACCCGCCATCCACAGAAGGATGCAGTTCTTGGTCGGCCGGTTGCCGCCTTCGCTAGCGCGAGCAGCCAAAACGTCCAGCCAGTTGGACATGGACACGCCGAGAACGCCGGCGGCGCCGAGCGTCATCACTTCACGACGAGTAATCGGTTGAGACATGCTTTAGACTCCTGTGCGGGGGGTTGGTTTCTTGTGTTGTGGTAATGCCCAGGAATCGCAACGCTCATCCTGGGCCCTGGTTGTTTTAGTGATTGTGGACGAACTCGCTTGAGTTAATCAAGACCCAAAGAATATCACCGTAGGCCGCTCGCGGAGTCGTACCTGGACGATTGACATACGTCGTCAGGCGTTGCACCTCTGCAGCGTTCGGTCGACGGGCCAACACGGCAATGTAGATCCGCTCGAGCGATTCTGCCGGATTCTTGGCGTTCTTGGTCAGGTCAGCAGCGACCGCTTCAGCCCGATTGGTGAACGGCGAGTTCATCATTCGGAGGGCTTGTGGGATGCCGTTTTGGTAATCGAGCGGATTGAAGTCTTCCACTCGGAAGAAGGTAATAAAGTTATCGCGAGCCGTTATCGGGCCTCCCTTGACAGCCGCCTTCTTTGGCGTGTCACCCTTGGTTGGCTGGCCCAGCAAACTCGTCAGCGAATCAAAGAGTTGTTCCGGCGCCATGACACGCATTTCGCGGCGAATGTACAGGTCCGGATCGATGTTGGCGGCTTCCTCCTTAGACACGCTGCTCCGTTGGTAAGCGTCGCTATTGCATATGGCGCGGATGAGGTACTTGGTGTCGAAGCCATTGAGCTTGAACTGCTCCGTCAGCGTGGCGAGCAATTCCGGATGCGAGGCAGTGTTGTCGTCGTGCATGTCGTCAACCGGGTTGACGAGACCACGACCGAACAGCTGATGCCAGAAACGGTTGACCATGGCGCGAGCGAAGAACTTGTTGTCGGCCGAGGTCATCCATTTGGCGAGGACCGGACGGTACGGGTCGCTTGCATTGAGCTTCGGCTGGTCACCTTGGAGGAACTTGGCCGGAACGATCTTCGCGGATTCTGGCAATCCGCCTTTCTTGGCTTTGCCGACCAGCGCGCCTTCTCCAACTGACGGAACCGCTCCACCCTTGGCGGCGCCCTTGGCCGATCCCTGAATGCGCGTCTTCATGAAGAAGGCCGCCATCGCCCAGTATTCGGTTTGTTTCCAATCGGTGAATGGATGATTGTGGCACTGAGCGCATTGCAGCTGAACGCCCAGGAACATGCGTGTCACATTGTCGGTGATTTTGTCGACCGTCGGGTTGGCGACGAAATAAGTGCCCGCTGGGTTCTTGTCGATATCGCCAGTCGTGGTGATCAATTCATAGACGATCTTGTCGAGCGGCGTTCCCTTGTTGAAGTGAGTCGCCAACCACTCTTCGAGCGGCTTGGACTTCAGCAGACGATTGTTCGATTCACGAGGCAACATGTGAACCGCCCATGCCTCGGCAATCGCCGATCCGAACCGTGCGTCGGCCAGCAATTCGTCGATCAGTTTCGAACGCTTGTTGGCGTCCTTGTTGTTAAGGAACGCGTTAACCTTTTCGGCCGTCGGAATGACGCCGACGATGTCGAGGTAGACGCGACGGACGAACTCCTCATCGCTGCACAGGCCGACGGACGTTGCGTTTTCTTTCTTCAGACGTTTGGCGATTTCTTGGTCGATAAGTTTGGCCAATGCGTCCGCATCGACCTTTTTGCCATTGGTCAGGCTATTCGCAGCGGGAGCATTCTTAGACTTAGGTGCGTATTCGGCTTTCTTTGTGGCTTTCGCCTTGGCCTTGGGGGCGTCGAATGCCTGTACCTGGGGCTCCGAATCGATGACCAAAGAGCCGAAGACCATCCCGGCGAAGATGAGCGTCACCATCGACAATGTCCTTCGCCAGGTTCGCGGTTCGCTCTGGGGCAGAGTGTTCTTCATAACTGTCTTCTCCAATTCCACTTACGTCATTTCGCCGCTGCTATTATCGTTTTTCGTATCTTACCAAACCTTAGGTTAAGGAACACCGAATTCGGGAAAAAGTTTCGCATTTTTGAATTGATTTGTGCCGGTCGCCAGTTTCGTCTGTAATGTAGCTCGGCCCTTGATTGGTAAACCCCTAACGGAAAGTTCCCATGCGCATCATTATCGCGACTCTCATCGCCATGCTCGTCTCCTTACCGGTGTTCGCCGGAGATGATGGACTCACGGGCAATTGGAAATTTAACATTCTCAGCCAGGGGGACGTCGTCACGCTTTGGCTCCTGACCGTCGAGAAAGGCAAGGACGGCAAGCTCACGGCGACGGCAGACTCTTATCGCGGCGCGCCCAAGGCCAAGGTCGCCGAGATCGAAACGACCGGCGACCTGCTGACCGCCAAGTTCCTGATCAACGTGCAAGGCCAGCAAGCCACCTTTGAGTTTGAGGCCAAGCTGCCCAAACCGGGCGCGAAAAAGGTCTTTGGCTCGCTCACCCAGGGAGGGACCACGTCGCCGGCGTTCATGGAAGCCACCTCGGCGAAAACGCTCTTTGACATCGAACGCGATCTCGTCGTGAAAACGCCGACCGACCCGCGTGCCTTCACCGCCATCCTCGATCTGATCGACCGTGCCAAGGAAAACAAGATCGAAGCAGCGGAAATGCAAACCTGGGTCGATGCCTCGCTCAAAGGCGCCGAGGCGTACGGACCACGCATGAGCTTGAATCACAGCACGCGGTTGCTGACGGTGTTGCAAAAACAGAAAGCTTACGCATCCGTCGGAGTCGGGGCGGCGCGGAAAGTCGCGAAACTCGTCGATCCGAAGATGCCGCTCGACATGCAGGCGCAAATTCTCGGTCTCGCGGCCGACGTTCTGCGCAGCGGCGGTGAGATGGCAGAGGCCGCTCAGCTGGCCGCGCGCGTCGACAAGCTGGAAACACAGGCTTACGCGGAATACACGACAGGTGGCAAGGCGCTCAATTTCAAGACCGAGCGCGGGCCGGTCCGTAATGCCAAGAGCAAGCGCGTAGTCCTGGTTGAACTCTTCACGGGAGCACAGTGTCCGCCGTGCGTTGCCGCCGACATGGCTTTTGACGGGCTCGAGAAAGCGTACAGCCATACGGAGGTCGTCCTTCTGCAATACCACATGCACATCCCGGCCCCGGAGCCGATGAGCAATCCGGACAACGATCTGCGTTTCGATTATTACGCCGACGCCTATCCCAAGAAGGTGCGTGGAACTCCGAGCATTTTGTTTAACGGCAAACTCGAAGCGTCGGGCGGAGGAGGGCGTGACGACGCTCCCGAAAAATTCAAGGAGTATTGCGGCGTCGTCAACAAGATGCTCGAAGCGACGGCGACAGTGAAACTCTCCGCCACCGCCGTGCGGACCGGCGACAAGATCGCGATCACCGCCAAAGTCGACGACGTCGACAAGCCGGGGGCGAAGGTTCGGCTTCGCGTGGCGCTCGTCGAGGATTGGGTCCGCTTCAAAGGAGGCAACGGCCTGCAATTCCACCATCGCGTCGTCCGCGCCATGCCGGGCGGCGTCAAGGGAGTGGCTGTCACAGACAAATCGATTGAGCACAAGGTCAACATCGACCTCGACGATCTGCGCGGCAGCTTGAACAAGTATCTCAATGACGATTATCCCGACGGACCTCGTCCAATGCGCTTGCGCAGTCTCAGCGTGGTTGCGTTCGTGCAGAGCGACGATTCCAACGAAGTGTTGCAGGCGGTCAACGTCCCGGTTCGTGGAGAGTAGTCGCGCCTCCGGCAAAAGTAATGTCGCTCGCTCGGCGGTTTCTCGCACCGCATGAGGGATGCTGAGCGCGGAATCACCGTGCGAGCGACCATACGCAGCCGATGGGATGCATGGGGATACACGTCGCGTTTTCTTTGAAATAATCGCGTGCGGACGCTTGACAACGCGGGTGGTTTCAGCGAACTATATGAGTGCCTTGCGCGCCCCGAGGCGCATGTCCATGTCATCTACCGAAGGTCTGCGACGTGAAAACGGTTTTCTCGCGCTGCTTTGGTCTTGCCAACGCAATTATTGGAGGTTTTCATGACGACTCAATGGTTGCCGCGAGGACGATTCCTCGTGGGGGTATTCCTGGCCGGCCTGGTCGGCTTCCTCGCGAGTGAAAATCGCGCGTCCGCTCAGGCTCAGGGGAAATTTGTCACTCAGGCGGCGGAACGACTTCACAAGGCGATCGACCGAGCCAATTCCAACGGATATAGCCTGCACGACAACGCATTCTCCATCGGCGGCGGCTGGCTCAAGCAGAGCAAGAAGAACTGGATCCTGCTCTTCACCAAGACCTTGAAGGCCGGACAGCCCTACAAAATCTTGGCCGCCGGCGACAGTGACGCTCGTGACGTCGATGTCGAGATCATCGACGAAGACGGCAAAGTCGTCGCCAAGGATGCCGATCTCGATGCCACCGCCGTCGTCAACTTTACGCCGAAGACGAGCGGGAAATATCAGGTCCGCGTGCGCCTCTATGATTCGCGCAGCAACGCTCCATGCGTCTGCCTCGCCATCATCATGACCAAAGAGAAGTAACGTCCCGCCTTCGCGCTTGCGGCTTGGCGACTTCCAGTCGCCGACGCCGCAAGCGTCTAATCGCGTTTGAGCGGCCAATGGGTTGGCTCAGTTCCATGCTCGGCGGCAGCGACGACGGCCGCGACAGCTCCTCCCCCGCCAAGGCCATAATCGCCCAGGGCGTTCCCGAGGAGTACGCATGGATTCGCGACCACCTCCCAGGCTTCAAGCCGCAGATGCAGGCCCTTCAATTCATCGACGACAAGCCGTACGACCTCCTGACCGTTCGCAACACGCGCGGCGAAGAAAAGGTCATCTATTTCGACATCTCCTCGTTCTTCGGCAAATGAAAACGGGCGCCCGGCGGCGCCGTGGAGCTTGTTCATTCGTTTTTTCACGGCCGTCGTCTATAGTGAAAAGCAGGCTCGCCCATAATTTCACGGAGATGCCATGCCTACGCGGACGTTTTCCCTTGTAGTTGTTTTGCTGCTCGCATCCGTCGGGCTTGCCGACGATTGGCCCCAGTGGCTCGGTCCGAAACGCGACAGCGTTTGGCGCGAAGATCGCATCATCGCCAAGTTTCCGCCCGGTGGCCCGAAGGTGCGCTGGCGGACTCCGATCGGCGAAGGCTATTCCGGTCCATCGGTCGCCGACGGCAAGGTCTACGTCACCGATCGCGTGCGGCCCAAAGGTGTCGAGAATCCCAAGAGCGCTTTCGACCGAAAAACGAAAGTCGCTGGTGTTGAGCGAGTTCTCTGCTTGAACGAGGCGGATGGCAAAGTCTTGTGGAAACACGAGTACGACTGCCAGTATCAGATTAGCTATGCCGCCGGCCCGCGCAGCTCGCCTCTCGTCGCCGGAGGCAAGGTTTACACCTACGGCGCCATGGCCGACCTTTACTGCTATGACGCCGACACGGGTAAGGTCCTCTGGTCGAAGAATCTCCGCAAAGCGCATAACGCGTTCACGCCTGTTTGGGGTTTCGCGGGGCAACTGCTGCTCGACGGCGAACGCCTGATCTGTCTCGTCGGCGGTCAGGGTTCCGTAGCCGTCGCGTTGAACAAAGATACCGGCGCCGAAATTTGGAAAAGCCTATCGGCCGGCGAGCCAGGCTATGCGCCGCACATGATCTACGAAATCGACGGAAAACGCCAGCTGATCTTTTGGCACCCTGATTCCATCAATTCGCTCAATCCCGAAACCGGCGCCGTCTACTGGTCGCATCGCTTCCACAAGAACAAGTCGCTTCGCGCCGGCATGTCGATCCCGACGCCACGCCTGGTCGGCGACAAGCTCTTTTTCACGTGCTTTTACGACGGCTGTTTGCTTCTGCAAACCAAGGGGACCAGCCAACCCGAATTGCTCTGGCAGAAAACAGGCCGCAGCGAACTCGCCAAGGACACCGACGGCTTGCACAGCGTCATGGTCACGCCAGTAATCAAAGACGGCTACATCTACGGCGTTTGCTCCTACGGCGAGTTGCGCTGCCTTGATTTGAAGACCGGCGAACGGCTCTGGTCGACTCACAAACCGGTAACGGGTGAATCGACACGGTGGGGCAACGCTTTCATTGTCGAGCACGGCGATCGCTACATTCTCTTCAACGAATTGGGCGATCTTATCATCGCACGATTTTCGCCGAAGGGTTACGAAGAAATCGATCGGGCCAATATCTTGCAGCCAACGAACACTATGGCGCCGCCGCAAGGCCGACGCGTCATCTGGTCGCATCCGGCGTTCGCCAACCGCAGTGTTTACGCGCGCAACGACCGGGAGATCGTCTGCGTTTCAATGGCGGAGTAGCAGCTTTCGTTTAGCCCCGCCTCGTAGAGGCGGGCGGGCCCGCCGCCCCTCCGCCTACGAGGCGCGGCTAATCAATTTTCCCCATTTTCTTTCTTGACACTTTCCGCATTTTCGATAAAAATAATTGAGACTGAATCTCAAGTTCAATTGCGGGGGCTTTCGCGTGCCAAACGACCTGCTGCCGCTCGAACTCCTCAACACCGGCGATTGGGCCGATGTGGCCGATGTCGCTGGTGAACCTGCCTGGGTGAATCGACTTGCTGAATTGGGTGTGCGAATTGGCTGTCGCCTCCACGTGTTGCAGGCTGGCAGTCCTTGCCTGTTGCAAGTCGGCGAATCCCGGCTCAGCTTGCGCGGCGATTGGGCGACGCAGATTCTCGTTCGCCCCATCGCTTCCCCCTGTTGAGGTCCGCGCCTATGACGCTCGATCAGCTAGCCGAAGGCCAGCGTGCCACGATCGAGAGCTTCATCGGAGATGATTCAATCCTGCAGCGGCTCATGGAGATGGGCCTATTGGAAGGCGACGAGGTCGAGGTCGTCGCCTTCGCTCCGTTGGGCGATCCGATGGAGATTCGCTTGCGCGATTACCGCCTGAGCCTGCGTCGCTCCGAAGCCGCCCGCGTTCGTGTTTCCCTCCTGCCTTAGCTTCACACTTTTCTTGAGCCGCAGGGCCCCATGGTCGCACTTCGCATTCCCACTGTTGCCCTCGTCGGCAATCCGAACACCGGGAAGACCACCCTTTTTAACGCCCTCGCCGGCATGAATCAACGCGTCGGCAACTACCCCGGCGTCACCGTCGAAACCAAAAAAGCTCAATTTCAGCACGGTGAAATGACTTTCGACCTCATCGATTTGCCCGGAACCTACAGCCTCGCGCCGCGCAGCCCAGACGAAATGTTGGCCGTCGACGTCATCCTCGGCAACAACCCCAATGAGCCCAGGCCTGACGTCGTCGTCACCATCGTTGACGCCTCCAATCTGGAACGCAATCTCTACTTGATGACGCAAGTATTGGAACTCGGCGTCCCGGTCGTGATCGCGCTCAACATGATGGATGTCGCCGAGGGCCAGGGATTGGAGCTTGATGTTGATAGGTTGTCTCAACAGTTGCGCGTGCCGATTGTGCCGATCCAAGCCAACGCGGGTACTGGGCTGGACCAGCTCAGAGAGGCCGTCGCTGGCGCATTGAAAAAGCCATGTTGCATCCCTGGTCCGACGTTTCCGGAGGCATTCGAGGCGGAGGTCGCCCGGCTGCGGATGCTGACAGAATTCAGCGAGCCATCCTTTCTGATACGCCGTCTCTTGCTCGACGTTGGCGGCCAAACGGAGACGCGCCTGGTCGAGAAGTACGGCGCCTCCTTCGCCGACGAGTTGAGAGCATCCCGTGATCGGCTCGTGCAAGCGGGATTTACGCTGGCGGCCATCGAGGCGCGCGTCCGCTACGCCTGGATTCGCAAGGCCATCGCCGGTTGCATCGAGCGCCCCGCCGTCCGTCCTGTCACCTGGACCGATTCCCTCGACGCGGTGCTCACGCACAAGGTTCTCGGCACGCTTATCTTCTTGCTCGTGATGTTTCTCGTCTTCGAGTCGATCTTCCTGATCGCGGAGCCGATCAAGAACGTCATCGACCTCGGCAAAAACGCGCTGGCGTCGTGGATTCGCGGCACGCTTGCCGTGGGACCGCTACGCAGCTTGCTCGTCGAAGGCGTGATCAACGGCGTCGGCAGCGTCGTCGTATTCGTGCCGCAGATCATGTTGCTCTTCGCCATCATTGCTGTTCTGGAGGACTGCGGCTACATGGCGCGCGCCGCGTTCTTGATGGATCGCTTGATGTCCCGAGCCGGGCTGAACGGCAAATCATTCATTCCGTTGCTTTCGTCGATGGCCTGCGCAGTGCCCGGCATCCTTTCAGCACGCGTGATCGAGAACACGCGCGATCGATTCGCCACGATCCTGGTCGCCCCACTCATGAGTTGCTCTGCCAGGCTTCCGGTCTACAGCCTGCTCATCGGCGCCTTCTTCCCGATTGACGCATACCCGATCTGGCTACCCGGCCTGGTGTTCTTCGGGCTGTACATGCTCGGGATCATCCTGGCGCCGCTCGTGGCCCTGATCCTCAAGAGCACGCTCTTGCAAGGCGAGACGCCGGCGTTCGTGATGGAGATGCCGCTCTACAAGATGCCATCGGCTTACACAGTGGCGCATCGGGCGCTCGACGCGGGCTGGATGTTCTTGCAGCGCGCCGGCACGATGATCCTGGCCACGATGATCCTCGTCTGGGCCGCTCTGTATTTCCCGAGCCGCGATTTTCCCGAACGCATCGACGCGCTGGAACAAACCATCGCTCCGACCCGTGATCGCATTGAAACCCTCAAGGGAGAAAAAGAAAGGAACGCAGCGGCGATCAAAGAACTCGAAGAAGAACTCGAGCCGACCGAGGCCAAGATCAAAGAACTACACCGCGAATGGAAAAGCCACAGCATCCTGGGCGTGATCGGAAAGTGGGTCGAGCCGATTGTCAAGCCTCTCGGCTGGGATTGGCGCATCGGCATGGCGGCGATCGGCAGTTTCCCGGCCCGCGAGGTCATGGTCGGCACGGTCGGCATTATCTTCGGCGAAGGAGAAGGAGACGCCGGCGACGACCAGTATCGCGACGCCTTGCGCGACACGCTGAAACGGGATCAAGCATTCAGCATTCCCGTCGCGCTGTCGGTCCTCGTGTTTTTCGCGCTCTGCTGCCAGTGCGTCTCTACGTTGATTGTGATCAAACGCGAGACGAACTCGTGGTCCTGGCCGACCTTTACGTTCGTGTATATGACCGGGCTGGCCTACGTCGGGGCCATGCTGACTTATCAGATCGGCAGTTTGTTTTGAGGCACGCTTACGGAATCGACAAATGGACTGGCAAATTTTGATCGCTGGATTGGCCGTTGCCGCCGCTGCTGTCTTCTTGGTGTGGCGCGGCATTGGCGTCTTCCGTCCGCTCGACGGCGCCTGCGCCGGCGGTTGCGGCTGCGCGAAGGGGCCCGCTTCCTCGAAAGCCGGCCTGATCGCGCCGGAGGATTTGCGCATCCGCTCCACCGAGCCTGAGGCGTCCGCGAAGGATTGTTAACGCGGCGCCTTGCCGACTTCTTTGTCGAACTCCCCGAAATACGGCATCGGTCCGCGGCTCTCCGAGTGCCGCCGGTAACGCAAATACCGCAGCTCAAACGTGGCGTCGCGATCGAATGTCGGGAACCGCTCGACCGCAGGTTGTCCCGCGGCATCGGGATCTTCCTTGCCGCTCAGCGGGCCCGCTCCCGCGTGCCGCATCATCGCCAGCCAAACACGATCTCCCGGGAGAATCGCACGCCAAACCGGCTCGCCGGTGACGCGCGGCTGAAAATCGAGGAACCGTTCATCCAGGGGCAATGTCTGCATGCCGCAGATCAGGAAGCCCGACACAAGATAGCCGATGACGACGCCGACTACGCTGCCGCCGACCAGTTGCAGCCAGCCGTGCTGCTCGATCAATTCCTCCGCGAATGTGTTCGTGATGACGCGCAACACCGCGAGCGACACGCAAAACAGCGTCGCCAGGCACAGCATGTCCTCGCAACCAGCCAGCGTGCTTCCTTGAAACATCGGGTCCAGCCAATCGGCGATCGGCTCAAAGAAATTGAACGCTATCAGGCCGGCGAAAACAACGCTCATCAGAATCGCAATCGACGTAAAGAGTCCATTGCGATACTGCGCAACGCCGCAGCCGATCATGATGATTACCGTGAATGCCAGCAACATGGCGACACCCCTCGTTGAGCCGCGCGCCTAGGGCGAGCGCGGCGCTCATTTGCACACCCGCAACAACTCCTGGATCGACGTTTCTCCGTCAATGACGAGGCGAGCACCGTCCTCGAACAGAGTTTGTTGTCCCCCCTCGGCGGCAGCTTTGCGCAGCTCGGGTATGTTCGGGTTCTCTCGGATCAACTCGCGAATCTTGTCCGTGATGACGAGCAGATCGAAGATGCCCGTTCGCTTGACGTATCCCGTCCCGCCGCACGCTTCGCACACCTGCAACTCCTCGCCGTCTTCCTCGTCGCTGTGTTTCGGTCGATCTTCTTCCGGATCGAACGCGCGGTAGATGTGCCGAACGGCATCCCGATCGACCTTGAGCTTCTTGAGCGTCTCCTCCGACGGCTTGACGCGCTTCCGGCACTTGCGGCACAACTTGCGCACCAGGCGCTGGCTCAGCACGGCGATCAACGCCGACGACAGCATGAACGGCGGCGTGCCCAAGTCGATCATGCGAGCGATGGCGGTGACCGAATCGTTGGCGTGCAGCGTGCTGAACACGAGATGCCCGGTCTGGGCCGCCTGGCACGCAATCTCCGCTGTCTCCTTGTCGCGGATTTCGCCGATTAGGATGACGTCGGGATCCTGCCGCAAGATGCTGCGCAGCTCGGACGCGAACGTCTTGCCTTGCTTCGGATTGACCTCGATCTGCGTGACGCCGTCGAGGCGATACTCGACCGGGTTCTCGACCGTGATGACGTTCTGCGAGAACCGATCGATCTCGTGCAAGCAGGCGTAAAGCGTCGTGCTCTTGCCGGAACCCGTCGGACCGCAGACGAGGATGAGCCCGTGCGGGTGGTTGATCAGATCGCACAGCTGGTTCTGCATGTCTTCGGTCATGCCGACCTGGCTCAGGTCGGCGAGTTGGGCGGTCGCGTCGAGAATGCGCATGACGAGCTTCTCGCCGGCAACGGCGCCGGCCGTCGCCACGCGGAACTCGACCAGGCGATCTTCGACCTGGGCGGAAAAGCTGCCGTCCTGCGGCTTGCGTTTCTCGGTGATGTCGAGATTGCACAGGACCTTGAAAATATTGACGATGGCGTCGCCCATGGTCCGCGTCAACGGCTCGATGGTCGTCATGACGCCGTCGATGCGAAACCGCACCGGCATGTCCTTCGCGGTGGGCTCGAGGTGAATGTCGGTGGCGCGGCGCTGGATGGCGTCCCACACCAGCCTGAGTGCGGCTTGATATCCCTTCGATTCCCGCAGCCGCTCGACGCGCTCACTTTCCTCTGCCTCTCCCGTTGCACTACGGCTCATGAAGCGCACCGGCACGCCTTCGATCTTGGCATCCTCCGGCTCGCTCGGGGCACGCGTCGTCCAGCGGGTGAAGATCAACGTCAGGTGCTCAGGCGTCAGTATGCGATCGTCCTCCGGCGCTTGACGGTTGCGCACGGTGACGTACCAATACGCCGGCCCGCACACCGCCGCCCAGGCGACGATGATGGTCACCCAAAATATGCCGACGATCCAGATGACCAGGAACCCGCCCACGCCGCCGGCCAGGAGAATGCCGTTCCAGAACACACGTTCGAGCTTGAGCTCAGCCGCATCGGTGTCGACCCAGGCGCAGAGCCGAACCCAGCAGATGAAGCTCAAGATGAGAACGCCGAGCTTGACGAGGTCGTAATAGAATCCCGGTCCGCGCGGAAACGGCGCCGCCGCCTGCACCACGCTCGGCGACAGCAAAAGTACCAAGAGCACCAGGGCAAGGAAGATCCGAGGTAGCCGAGTGACGTCCATGGAGAGCGCTCAGAGCCTGAAGCGTTAGCGAAGGAGAGCGACGATGGTGCGAGCGATTGCACCACGCCCCTGCTATCTTACGCGGCGCAGTGCGAAAGAGGGAGACGCCCCAGCGCAGCGGACACGCAACAACGCGCCCCGGCGAGTGGCATTCACAATGGAATCCGTCGCCGATCCATGTCCATCAGCGGTTACGACCGCGTTTTCAGCGCCTGGGCCAGCGCGCGGCGAAGCGCCTTCGCCGACTTGAAACGCTACGCGGGCCGATCGACCAGGGCGGCATCGATCACCGCGGCGAGGGCGGCCGGGATTGTCTTATCCCGTTTACGAATCGGCACGGCATCTTGTTGCAACACCGTCTGCCAGCGGTCTTTGTCCTTGGAGAAGTCGCGCGGGTAGTGCAGCGTCAGCATGTAATACAGCATCGCCGCTGCTGCCCAGACATCGACCTCCGGCTTGGCGTCGCGATACTGGATCACCTGCTGTCTCGGCATGAACGCCGGCGTCCCCGCGACATCGCCCGCCATCGACAACCCGCTCATCCCCGCCAGATCGAACGCCTCCGCCAGCCCATAGTCGCCGATCTTGGC
>VGZI01000029.1 GCA_016872605.1 Planctomycetota bacterium | reverse complement strand
GCCGCACCCAAGGCTACCACCAAGGCGATTCGCTTCATGAACCGGGTTCCCGATAGATTGACCGTGGTCTCGATGATGATGTAATTGTCGCCGAACCCTTTTGCAAGGCAAGAAAAATCGTAAAACACCCGTAATTACCGGAAGTCGTTTAGCGTTCAATTGGCGCCACGCGATCGCTAAACGAATCGACGAGGGTCCATAATGTCGCATCGGTACTTGTTCGCCGTCATTGCATTGACGTTTCTCGCCGATCTTAGTCTAGCCGACAATGCCATCAAGCCGGGCAAGGTTGAGCTTTATCCGACCCACCTCGCCGTCGGCATCGAAATCGCTTATTCCGACGACGACAACGGCAACGCCCAGGCCTCGTTCGTCTGGCGCAAAGAGGGCGAAGACGCGTGGCGCAACGGCGTCGACATGACCTTCGATCGCAAGCGCAAGCTCATCTGGGCCAGCATTTGGCCTCTCGGACAGGGCGAGACGATTGAGGTGCAAATCAACTTCGCCGATCCGGACCTCAAGGACGCCAAGACTGCTCGCTGGACCGGCAAGGTGACGACCCGCAAGATGACCGTCAAATTCGAAGGACGCACCTTTCACGTTTCACCGCAAGGCGACGACTCCCACCCGGGCAGCCTGGATAAGCCGTTCAAGACCATTGCGCATGCCGCCAAGCACCTCAAGCCCGGCGACATTCTTCAAGCCGATAGCGGCGTCTACGCGGAGCACGACCTTCTCAAGGGCATCAAGGGTACCGCCGAGAAACCGATCCTGATCACGGCCCGAATCCACGCCAAGCCAATTCTCGATAGTTCCAAGGTAATTCCGATCAAGAGTGGCGTTTGGACGGAATTGAAAGGCGCGGCGGGCGTCTTCATGGCGGCGGCAAACGCCGTCGACCATTGCGCCGGGTACGTCGCCCAGGATGGCCGACGCATGTTCGCTTACGCGTCGCTTGCAGATCTCACCGCCGACAAGCACAAGGCCAAGCGCGCCTTCTATTGGGACGCCACGGCCAAGCGACTCTACGTCCGCACCGGAACCGATAAGCACCCGGACGCGTGTCAGTACCACGTCGCTCAGCACGCCTACGCCTTCCATCTCACGAAGGCCCAGCACGTCATCATTTCCGAGTTCACCATGCGCCATTACGGCGCCGTCGCGGTTCGGCTTTCTGAAGGCGCCTCCGGTTGCGTCATCTGGGAGAACACGATTCACAACTGCACCGGCGGTATCTTCATGAAAAGCGAAACAACGCGCGACAACGCTATATGGACCAACCACATCTACGAAGTCGGCGCCGACGACTTCAGCTGGCAGGCCCATTACGCCATCGATTCTGCTAACCAGGCCATCTACTGCGACAAGGTCGGCCGAGGCAATTCGTTCTGCTATAACAACATCCACGGCTACTTCGATCTCATCTCCATCGAGTCCTGGAAGAATCCCGACAAGCTGCAATACAATCGCGATTGCGACATCCTGTTCAATCAGCTCTCGAATGCCACCGACGACGCCATCGAAGTCGACGGCGGCGGAGTCAACATGCGCATCCACGGCAACACGATCCGCAAATGCCGGACGGCCCTCTCGCTGGCGCCGGTCGAGCGCGGCCCGGTCTACGTCACGCGCAATACGGCGACGTTCTTCGGCCTGTTCATCAAGTTCAACGTCGGCGGCACGACTTCACACGGCTGGACCTACATCTACCACAACACCGGCTATTGCCTGGTCCGCGGCGAGGACGGCGGCACCGGCGTCAGCTTCGCGCCGACTCTGCCATGCACCAACAAAGTGCTCAAAAACAACATCATCGTCGTCAACGAATGGTGCGTCCGCGCCTGGCGCAAGGACAATTCGCTCGACTACAATTGCTATCACCACATCCCCGACCGCGCGCCACGCCGTTTCCAGGCCGGCAAGACGGCGTACAACACCATCGCCGCCTTTACCAAAGCGACCGGCCAGGAGACTCATGGCCTGTACGCCGACCCGCAGTTGATGGTCGCCGACGACATGGGCGTCTATCCCGCGCTCGGCCTGGAGACCACTCTCAGCGAAACGCGGCCGAACGCCCACATTCGTCAAGGCAACATGCGCCTTCGCCCCACGAGCCCGTGCATCGATCGCGGCGTCCCCCTCCGCGGCATCAACGACGACTTCCGCGGCAAAGCCCCCGACATTGGCGCCTTTGAACAGGATGCCATCAAATAGACTAATCCCTTAACCAAGCGAAGACGTCATGCGTTCGCCTGGCTTTTTTTGAAAAAACTCGAAATCCTTTGGCTTTCTGCAGGGCCTGCGCCTGGCGCTGAAAGGAAGGTGCCGCACATTCAGATTTCCTTGACGCCCCGAGTCGGCAACTCTACATTAGTTTCCGGCAAGAAACCAGATGGACGGTCCTCTCGGCGCCGAGAAGTCGCGAGAAAAAGCCAATTAGGGGCGACGCATGATCGACATACGCACGTTGTGCGCATGGGCCTCGGCACGCGAATTCTACGTTAGGAGCGGGAAAGCCTTCGTGGTGGTTTGGATTCTTGCAGCTCTTGCTTTCAACTTACGGCTGTCGGGCGACGGCGCCTGCACATCTCCATGGCGGACCGAGACGACGGAGACGGATCTTGAGGATGACACCGTCAATCTGGTCTTGGCGTCATCTCGCACACCAAAGCGAGGCCACGGCCTGATGCCGACAAGCGACGCAATTCAGCGCGCTACGGTCCGCCTTCAGGGCCACTGCAGACTTCGCCTCATTGCGAAGGGGCCTCTTCATTCGACACTTTCAGAATTCTCACCTCTGCGATGTTGAGTTCATTTTGTCGATGACTTCCTTTCGATGTCCCTCGCGGATCTGAAGCCATGGCAGCCCATGCAGGCGTTGCTAGTGGCGACAAGTGCTTCCCGGCGCATTTTCTTCATTGCAAAAAGCGGCGCATCGAGGGGTGAGTCCATTTCATTCGATTGACCAAGGGTATTGACCATTCGGTCTCGGTTTTCGCTTGAATCGGAAGAGGTTTATCGTGCCGTGTTGAGTAATCACTCTCTTATTGAGGAGACCTCGTATGTGGACTGTGTTATTTGCCGCGTTGTGCGCGTTGCTGGCGGTGGTCGTATTCAAGTGGTTTCCGGTGCGAGAATCACCGGATCCGGAGAAGGGCGCCGAGCTGGCCGAGGAATCGACGCCCGGATGTCTCGGGATGGTTGCCGACGCGATTTGCAGCCGGACGTTGAAGTGGCTCATCGGCGGCGCGTTAACGATAACGAGCCTCATCCTTATTGCCATGACAAGTTACGTTTACATTCCGGACGGAAAATCGGGGCATCAGGTCTTGCTTTGGGGCGGCGCGCCGCTCACCGGGGGCAAGATCATTGCCGTCAATGGTGAAATGGGACCGCAGGCGAAATTGCTCAGTCCCGGCTTACACGTCTCTCCGTTTTACAACTTGTTCTACAACGTTGAAATGAAAGACAATCTGGTCGTTCCGGCAGGCATGTGTGTCACTCTTGTCGCGGCCGACGGCCTGACGCTTCCACCGGGCGAAACCTTTGCGGAGCATTTCGATAAGGATCAGGTTCAGCGCATGGTCGAAGACGCCGAGTATTTTCTCGCCGATGGCAAAGGATACAAGGGGCCGCAGCTTACCGTCCTTCCGCCGGGCACGTATCGCTTGAATCGGTACCTGTGGAAAACGCAGGAAGTCAAAGCGGTCGTTGTCAAGGCCGGAGAATCCGCGGTGATCAAGAGTGCGGAACGGTCGCGCGTTTATCTGCCAGGGCTTGAAACACAGGAAAAGCCGAAGAAGACCGAGCCCATCGATCTCCCTATTGAGATCAAGGAGCCGGGCCGATTCCGACCGAGGATCAATCTCTACGAAGTGGGGGCCAAAGGAACCTGGCACAAGCCGCTCGGCGAGGGCATCTACTATCTCAATCCCGATTGCTACGTCCTGACCAACGTGGACAACAAGCTACAAACTTGGGAGTTGAAGGGAGGATACACGCACCGTGAACTCGCGCTCTCCTTTGATCAGGAAGGCGGCATCACGCAAACGCAGGTCAAGAAAGAGATTGCCGTTCCCACGGAAGCTCTCGGCGGCGCCCCTGCCGGCCCAAGTCGAAGGTTGGACCGTGCATGTCGAACTGCGCATCGTCCTACGAATCGAGCCGCAACATTCGCCTTATGTTGTCGTCAGCGTGGGCGGCATGGAAAAAGTGCGTGATACGATTCTGATCCCCGAAGTCAAAAGCATCGCCCGCGAAGTTCTCGGCGGCGCTAGCATCAAGGTGCAAGAGGAGAAGGACGGCAAGCTCGCCGAGGTCGAACGACGCGTCAAGGTTCTTGACCTGGTCGAGCATCGCGAACTGCTGCAAAAGCGCATCCTTGAATTGATCAAGCCCAAAGGCCTTGACTACGGCGTCACCTTCACCGAAGTTGCGTTCGGCCAGATTGAGATTCCGCCGGAAATACTTGTGCAGCGTCGCCGTGAGCAGATCGCAGGTCAATTGAAGGCGGCCTACGAACAGGAAAAGAAAGCTCAGGACGCACGCATCCTCTCCGAAAAATCCAAGGCACAGGCCAACCAGCAAATGGACCTTGTCAAGGCGGAGATTGAATTGGAGCGGTCCGGCAAGCAGAAGGAATCGGAGAAAAACCGCGGCGAGGGAACGAAGCTTCGTCTTCAGTTGCAAGCTGAGGGAGAAAAGGCCCAAAAGGACGTCCTCGGGGCTGACGGCGTCATCCGGCTGGCGATGTGGGAACGCGCCATGAAGCTGATTGAGGAGCGGCCTCAGATCATGGAATCGCTGTCACGCATCCATCTGCCCGAGCGCATCACCCTGGCCACCGGCGGCGGGCTCGAAGCTGCCGCCGCGATACTCGGTGAATCGTTGGCGCCGCGCAAGAAGGACAAGTGACAGCGATCTGGCCGCCACGGACTTTTTTCTTCGACGGGCCTCCTGACGTCAGAGAGGGTGCACGACATGGTTTGCAAACGGCACGGGAGGGCAAGGCTCCAGCCGAGCCGCGAGCCCGCGAAATACTCGATTTCGGACGAGTATCCTGTCGCTTCCGGCTCGGCAGGAGCCTCGCCCTCCCGAAGCAGGCCTCGCAGACCATGTCGTGCACCCCGTCAGAGATCGGTTAGGGGGTCGGGGGAGTATTCGACTATTCACGTATGCAACAATTCACGTTGTAGAGAGCGTGGAGGCTTGATCGGGCGTTCGTCTTTCACCGCTTGCGGGCGCGACGGTTGCATTGCACGAGAGGGGGTGTGCATGGCTGCATGCAGCGACTTTGCGCATTATCATCAATACCAAGCAGTTCAGTTGCATCAAGAATTCGTTGCACGGGGTATTGAATAACTTCACTGAATGTCAGAGATGTCTAACCACAGAGCGACAGAGAGCACCGAGGAAACTCAAATGCCGAGAGAGGCAGGCAAGTCCCAGCCTGCCTTTTTGCATGATCAACGTCCTGGTGTACCTCACGTAGATTAACACTGGAGTCCTCTCTGTGTCCTCGGCGTCCTTTGTGATTATTTTCTTCGGCCTAAAGTTCTCAATCGCGATTGCCGAATAGGGGCATAGAAGCGTTATTATCGGCACGGATTCGCCAGATTACCGAATGGAGATTGCACGGATGCGTCAGACCCTTCGCGAACGCCTGAGTTATCGGCCCGTGGTGGATGAGTTGGAGGACCGGACGGCGCCAGCGGTGCTTCGTTTCACGCCGCCGCCCCCTCCGCCACCGGCGACGCACCTGGAGGTGATCGTGCCGGCCCATGTGGAGACGGGCAAGGCGTTTGAGGTGATAGTGCGCGCGGAGGACGCCAAGGATCGCGTTGTGCCGGGCTTTCGAGGCACCGTGCAGTTCTCACTGGGAATCACCGACACCGGCGCCACACTGCCGGGTAACTACACGTTTACTGCCAAAGACCAGGGCGTTCGCAAGTTTCAGGTCAAGCTAACATCGACCGTGACGCAAAACGTCAAGGCAAACACCAATCGTCTGGCGGGTCAGGGTGCGGTCATCGTCGATCCAGCAGTGACGCATTTTCGCGTGGATGCGTTCAGCAAAGCGAACGTCGGCATGCCGACGATGGTCAACGTTACCGCGCTCGATGCGAACAATAATGTGGTGCCCGGGTACACGGGGAAAGTGCATTTCAGCAGCACGGATATTTATGCGGAGCTGCCCAAGGATTACAAGTTCACCGCTGGCGACGCGGGAACGCAACTGTTCGCCGTCACGTACTGGACGGCGGGCACACATACGCTCGGCGTCCGCGAAGTCGGCGGCTCGCCGACGGGCATGGCCCAGACCAAGGTCCTCTGGCCCTGGTCGACGTACAACCCCAACTACACGGGAATGCCGTCCGGACTAAATGTCTGGGGCTATTACACCACCCCGGTGAACAACGTGATCTTTTTGAATCCGTGGTACTAACGCTGCCTGTAGAGTGCTTGAAACGCACCGTTCCCCACGAGCGGTGCGTTTCACGCACCCTACATTATCGCCGACTGCATTTCCAATCGCTTGAGAATCAGTTCGTTTCGACTTATCATGACAGCATGGAACGGTTGTTCGTCAAGCGCGATCAATTGCTGGCTCTCTTGGCGTCGATGAAGCGCGTCGTCGTCGCATTTAGCGGCGGCATCGACAGCACCGTCGTCGCCATGGCGGCACACCTCGCCCTCGGCGATTCCGCGCTCGCCGTCACCGCCGACAGTCCGAGCGTGCCGCGCGCCGAAATCGAGGAAGCCAAGGCATTGGCCGCACGCATCGGGATCCGGCATCGGCTGATCGCGACGAGCGAATTCGCAAATCCCGAGTACATCAAAAACGACGGCACGCGTTGTTACTACTGCAAGGACGAGTTGTACGCGCAAATCGATTCCCTGGTGAATGCGATTGAGTCAGAGCCTGAAGCGTTAGCGAAGATGGGCGCATCCTTCGCTAACACTTCAGGCTCTGACGACTCTGATTCCCACAATCGCATCGTGATTTGCAGCGGCGCCAACCTCGATGATAACGGCGACTATCGGCCCGGCCTCATCGCGGCGGCGGAGCATCGAGTGCGTCATCCGCTGCAGGAAGCTGGCTTCGCCAAGGCCGATGTGCGTGCGCTCGCGCACCACTGGGACCTGCCGACGTGGGATAAACCCGCGTCGCCGTGCCTGTCGAGCCGCATTGCCCCGGGGGTGGAGGCGACACCGGAGCGTGTCGCTCGCATCGAGGCGGCCGAGGCGTACTTGCGAAAACTCGGCTTTCGCGAATTCCGCGTGAGGCTGCACGACGGCGAGTTGGCCCGAGTCGAAGTGCCGCTCGACGGTCTTACGAAGCTGGCCGACCGCGCGGTGTGTGCCGAGTTGGTGGGGTATCTGAAGAGTCTCGGTTTCCGCTACGTGACGCTCGATCTCGAAGGCTTTCGGAGTGGCAGCTTGAATGAGTTAATTCCTCTGGAACTTCGTCAACACGTTGCAGAAGTGGTGAAATGAGCGGTGAAGCGTTTCGTGAGTTTCTGAAAGCGCAACCGTTTGTGCCATTCGAAATCCAGATGTCCAGCGGTGATATGTACCATGTTACGCAATCCGAAAATGTGTTTTTGACAGGCGCGGCCCTGTTCATCTGGTTTCCCGAAGATCGCGTCGTGCGGTGTTCGTTGATGCACATCACGGGTTATGAATTCGTCAACAGGCCGGTGAAACGAAAGGGAGGCAAATCATGAAACCGTTGCCCGCGAACAAGGCGATCGACAACTACTTCTTCGAGGTGCGCTGCAAGCTGCTCGACATCGCAGCGGCTCTGGACCGCATCAATCGCGGCGAGGACGCCGGCGAAATCCTCGCCAACGATCCCCGTCTCGACAAGATCGCCAAGGCGTTGGAAGTCTTGCACGATCAGTCGGGCGGCCGGGCGGAGCGCATTCAGCAGATCTTCTCGCTCGACTACGATCCGAGTTGGGAAAAGCCGAAGCCGCGCTATTAACGCCGCGTGCGGCTTGGCGTTCACAAGGCGTCGCGCGAGCGCGAAGCCGCAAGCGGCGACGAGCGCTCCAGGTCCAGCAAGAACTGCTTGCGGCGCAGCCCGCCGCCGTAACCGCCGAGTGCGCCGCTTTTGTCGACGACGCGGTGACATGGGATGACGATGGCGATGCGGTTTTGGCCATTGGCCCGACCGACGGCGCGCACGGCGTTCCTGTCGCCCAGCGCGACAGCTATGTCCTCGTACGATCGTGTCTCGCCATACGGAATCGTCAGCAACTGTGCCCAGACACGTCGTTGAAAGTCGGTGCCGGGGTAGACGAGCGGTACCGAGAATGATTGCAATGCGCCAGCGAAATAGGCCGCCAATTCTCCGTGAAGCGTCTCCACGTGGCGATTCGATCCGGGCACGACCGGGATGCCGAATTGCTTACGCACCGTCGCGAATTGACTCTCGAGCCTTTGCCGCTCGCTGAATTCCAAGAGGCAGATGCCGTCCTTCGTCGCGCCGGTGATCAATGGTCCAAGTGGACTTTGTATCCACGAAAGAAGCACGCAGTCGCCGTTTCGCGCCGTGCTGGGCGGATCGCCGAAGGTGCGCAAGAATGCGTCGCGAAAGCCGCTTTGAGAATCGAACCCGCTCTCCAGCGCGGCGTCGTCGACGGAGCCGTTTGCCTGGATGTGTTGATAGCTGGCAGAAAGTCGGCGCGCCCGGGTGAAGGCCTGGAACGTCATGCCAAACTGTTTCAGGAAGTAGCGCCGCACGGTGGCCGGGTCGATGCCGCGCTTCTTGAGATCGGCATCCGTGATGCGTGCGGCCGGTTCCCGCTCAATGTCCGCCAGCAACTCGGCAACCCAAGGCGGCTGATCATCCGCTTGCAAGGGCCGACAGCGTTTGCAGGGCCGATATCCTGACACGAGGGCGGCGTGCACCGTCGGGAAGAACTCCACATTCTTCGGCAACGGCTTTCGCGCTGGACACGTTGGCCGGCAGAAGATCCCCGTCGTCCGCACGCCGAGGAAAAACAACCCGCTGTACGTCGCGTCGCTTTCTTGGTAGGCACGCGTCATCTCGTTAATCGACAGCGCCGTGTTCATATTGGCAGTGTACGCAGAGTCGCGCTGACTCGCCCACCGATTTTCAGGCGCGGATGTCGGAATTTCCTTCCGCCGGAACGGTACCTGCTTGCCTTCTTGTCGCAAATCGGGGAGAATATTTGGGGGAGAACAATCCGGTCAGGAGTCTGAGAAATGACGGTGGTAATACCGCATTCATTGAGTGAATTTGTCAGTGCTCTCGTAGCATCTGGTGAATACTCGGACGAAAACGCGCTGATTTGCGACCTACTCCGCAAAGAACAAATACGGAGAGAACGTGAATCCGTCGATGCCAAGTTGATCGAATCCCTTGACGGGCCGGAAGCGACCGAAATGACGGCGCAAGATTGGAACGAGATTCGTGCGGAAGTAGAGCGTCGATACGCCCTGCGAAATGGCGCGACGCCATGAGCAAGGTGACGAAACGCGATGCTGCGAAGAAAGCCATCATCGACATCGCGGATTATTTGGCCAAGGATAGCCTGCTCCTGGACGCTCGATTTATCGATGCCGTGGAAAGGACCGCGAATTTCCTTGCTTCGATGCCTGAAATTGCCGGTGTGTGGGAATCGGACGTGCCCCACTCAAGGACGAGCGCTTGTGGCCCGTAGATGGATTCCCGCACCACTTGATTTTCTATCGCCCAATACAAGATGGCATTGAATTGATCCTGGTCTGCCACGCGTCCCGCGACCTGGATCGCTTGCTCCACAACATGTAACGCCCTATGGCGAGGACTTTCCATGAACTACATCGACCCTCACATCCACATGATCTCGCGAGTCACCGATGATTACCATCGCATGGCCCTCTCCGGCTGTGCGGCCATCTCGGAGCCCGCCTTCTGGGCCGGGTTCGATCGCGGCAGCGTTGATGGCTTCCGCGATTACTTCCGCCATCTTACCGAGGTCGAGCCCAAACGCGCCGCCCAGTTCGGCATCCGCCATTACTCCTGGCTCTGCATCAACGCCAAGGAAGCCGAGAACGTCGAGCTGTCGCGCGGCGTCATCCAGATGATCCCCGAGTTCCTCAACAATCCCAACGTGCTCGGCATCGGCGAGATCGGGCTCAACAAGAACACGCGCAACGAGGCGATCGTCTTCCAGGAGCACGTCGACCTGGCGATGAAGACCAACGAGTTGATCCTGATCCACACGCCGCACCTGGAGGACAAGTACAAGGGCACGCGCATGATCATCGATATGCTCAAGAACGACCGCCGCGTCGACCCGCAGCGCGTGCTGATCGACCACGTCGAGGAGCACACGGTCCGCCACGCCCTCGATGGCGGCTTCTGGTGCGCCATGACGCTTTATCCGACGACCAAATGCACGCCGCAGCGTGCGGCTGACATCATCGAGATGGTCGGCACCGACCGCATCATGGCGAATAGCGCCGGAGACTGGGGCAAGTCCGATCCGCTCGCGGTCCCCGAGTTCATTCTCGAGATGAAACGCCGCGGCCATCCCGAGAGTGTCATCAAAAAGCTGGTCTACGACAACCCGCTGTCGTTTTGGCGTCAATCGGCCAGGTGGCAGGATTGGCCGGTGGAGGAGGTGGCGAAGGCGAAGAAGAAGGAGAAGGCGCGAGTGTAAGCACATGCGTCAGATCGGTGGACGAAAACTCTGGATCGGCAATGCGGGTGACTTGGGCGACCCGAAAAAGCTGTTCGACAGCGGGATAGAGGCGGTCGTGGAGTTAGCCGATAATGAGCCGTTGGCCGTATTGCCGGGTGAACTGATTCGACTGCGATTCCCGCTGTCCGATGACGGAGCGAATGACGACTGGCTGATCCGTCTTGCTGTGAATTCCGTCGCCTACCTTTTGCCAGCTCGTGTTCCGACCTTGATCTGCTGCAGTCGCGGGCTGAATCGCTCAGTGTGCGTCGCCGCCGCAGCGTTAGCCATCGTCGAAGAACGCCCGTTTGACGAGATGTTGGTGGAGGTGGCCGGTGGGGGCCCCGCGGATGTTTCGCCTGGGCTCGTGATTCAATTTCAAGCGTTGTGGTAACGATCATCGAAATCACGATAGACGATGGAGGCGGCCAATGATGAAATCTTCGGCACGACGATCATCAGTGTCGCAGAACAAATGAAGGGCTGGCTGGCCGCAATCAACAAGGAGAAACAAGCACTTCGCCAAGTAACCGTCTATCGCGAACTGGCCCGACTGTGCGACTTCTACTCATGCTACAACATCGCGCAATTCAACGACGCTGCCGCGAATCGGCTTAACGATCTTCGCAAGGCAAAGCTCAGAGTCGGGACATCCGACCTCAGGATCGCTGCCATTGCCTTGACAAGCGACGCCTTGCTCTCGACTGCGAATCGTCAGGATTTCGTGAAGATCGAGGGCCTGCGGTTCGCGGACTGGCTCGAGCCCTGAGAAGAGGCTATCTACGAACGGCCTTGCCGGCGCCGACAGCGTATTATCACTTCGCTCGTTGACCTTGATTCCCCCCCGCAACGAATGCCACCACCGGCTCACGCGATGTTGCGTCCACGCCGGATCGCCAAGTCGCTAAAGGAGGGGAGTCTCGTGAAAACGTGCATTCTTCTGTCTGTCGCCATCTTCTGTTTTGTCGCGATGCCGCTCGCCGCACAAGAGGTTCGGCCGGAGAAGGCGAAGGAGCCTGGCACCAAGATTGCCATCCTCAACGTGCGGGTTGTGTTCGAGCAATACCAGCGGTCGATTGCGATGGAGAACGAACTCGACAAGTTGGCCAAGCCGTTCCAGGACAAGGCCAAGAAGCTGCGTGAAGAAATCGCCCGCTTGCAGAAGGAACTCCCCAGCCCACGTCTGGACCAGAAGACGAAGGATCGCTACGAAGACGCGATCCGCAAGAGCAAGTACGAACTTGAAGAATTGTCGGTCGAGTTCCGGCGCATTTTCTCGCGCAAACACGAGGAGAATCTGGAAACGCTAAGGAAGGAAGTGACCATGGGCGCCGACGCGGTCGCCAAGGCGTATGGCTTCCACCTGGTCTTGCCGGTCGGGGAGCCGGATTTTTCGGAACCGAGCTTGGATCGGCGTCGAGACGCGAACATCCTGCGCTTCGGTGGTTTCAGCGAATGGGGCGATACCGGCAGGTATCGGTTTGCACGCGAGCCGGTCAAGCGAGACATCCGTGCGCCGCTTTATGTTCATGCCAGCATCGACATTACGCCGGTCGTGGTTCAATCGCTCAACAAATGGTCGACTCCCGATCCACAAAAAAAGGAAGAAACGCCTGCACCGGCGAAACCCAAGTAGATTGAACCACGAAGGACACCAAGGACACGAAGAGATGCAGAAGTAGGGTGCGTGAAACGCACCATAGGAAGACGTCAGTCAGTGGAACGGTGCGTTGCACGCACCATACCTTTCATGGGTCACCTCGCCAATTGCAAATCACCGCCGTGATCGCTAAAAACAACCGTGGGTCTCGCGGCTCGGTTGTGGAGCGTTCATGGCCATTCTGAGCAAGATGTACTTCAACGCCGTCTTCGGCGCTCTGGGCGGATTGCTTGGCTGGATGCTCTTCGGCGTCCTGGGCGATCGGGCGCCGAGCGATCAAGAGGCGGCATTTCTGTTTCTCACCAAGCTCGACGTAAATCTTTTGCTCGGCGGCGCCATCATCGGCGGGTCGATCGGCTACTTCGTCGTTGGCGTCGAAGCCATTCGCGATGAGTCGCTGGTTCGCTTCGTCCGCCTCGCGTCCTACGGCGTTCTGATCGCACTGGTCGGCGGGGCGATCGGCATGTACATCGGCGACCGCCTCAATCAACTTCTTGTGACTCTCGTCGGCGATTTTCTCGTGCTCACGCTGCTCGCGCGCGGTCTCGGCTGGAGTCTGCTCGGCGTCGGCATCGGCTGCAGCGAAGGCATTGCCGCCCGATCGCTCGGCAAATTCAGCTACGGTACGCTCGGCGGACTATTGGGCGGGTTCATCGGCGGCGTCGTCTTCGAAATCTTCTACTATTTCGCCAGCCGCGAAGGCGCGACGACCTACTTCTGGAGCGCGCTGGGGCTCGTCATCGTGGGCGCGTGCATCGGTTCGCTGTCCGCATTTGTGCAAAGTGTATTTTTGCCGGCCAATCTCAAAGTCATGCGCGGCTGGCAGGAAGGTCGCGAGTATCCGCTCGACAAGCCGGAGACGCTGATCGGCCGCGACGAGCATGCCGACATTGCGCTGTTTCGCGACATGAAGGTCGAGAAGAAACACTGCTTCGTGCATCAGATTGATGGGGCGTATTACCTTGTCAACAACGGCGCGCCTCCGGAACAAACGCTCGTCAACGACGTGCCCGTCGTCACGCAGGTCGAGCTCCACGACGGCGACCGGATACAGCTCGGTAGCATCATTCTCAAGTTTCAGCTTCGGGCCGCAGTCGTACGACCCAAACGAACGCCGGCGGCCACACCGGGTGGAAGCTGAGCTTGCCCGGACGTTTATCACGGAAAAAACCATCGTTGTGGACCATGGCTGCGTGTCCGATTTGCGGGGAACCGATTCATCCAGGCGTCCGAGCCTGTCCCGTTTGTGGGACGACGGTTGAGGATGTCGCGGAAGATTTGCCGTCCGTGTGGCCTCAGCCCAAGGATTTTCAGGAAGCGGTGCTGAACCCGGAGCTGTCGTTCATCGATCCGGAATTGCGCGACGCGTCTGTTGTCTGCGGGCCGAGCGGGTTGCCGATCCCGGCGTCCGGGCAGTTCGGGATCGTCTACCAAATGGGCCGCGGCGACCGGCGTTGGGCCGTCAAGTGCTTCACGAGCGCCGTGCCCGGTCGGCAGAGCGCTACGCCCGTATTTCTGCGCACCTGCAAGAAGCCAAGCTGCCCTTCACCGTTGGCTTTGAGTACCTCAAGCAGGGTGTCTATATCAACGAAACGTGGTACCCGGTTCTGAAAATGGATTGGGTCGAAGGGGAATCGCTTAATCAGTTCGTCGGAAAACGCGCCAATCGGACCGCAACGCTCAAGACGCTCGGCGACATGTGGACCAAGCTCGCTCAACTCCTCGTCGACAAGAGTATTACTCACGCCGACCTCCAGCACGGCAATATCATGCTCATTCCGAGCAAAACCGAAGGCCGCGTGTCGCTGCGGCTCGTCGATTACGACGGCATGTACCTGCCGACGCTGGCGAACACGCGCTCCGGCGAGCTCGGCCATCCGAACTTTCAGCATCCCAAACGGCTCGCGCAAGGTTATTACGGTCCAGAAGTCGATCGTTTTTCTCACTTGGTCATCTACACGGCTCTGCGCGCGCCATACCACAAGGGCCAAGCTTTCTGGCAGACCTACGAAGACGGCAATAACCTGCTCTTCACGCAGGCCGACTTCGCGCGTCCAGCCCAGTCGAAGATTCTGAAGGAGCTCTGGGAGCACGGGCCGGATGAATTGCGCCACCTGGCCGGACGGATTGTGTTGGCGACAACGCAGGAGCTTCATGAGATTCCGCTCTTGGCCAGCGTCGTCAACGCCGGCAACGTTGCGCCGTTGACGCCCGATCAGGTGAAGGACATCGATCGCCTTCTGGGCGCATCGGGCGGACTGTGGAGTCGGCTGTTCGGCAAGGAGGCGAAATCTGTTGTTCGCCTGCCCGGGCCCGTGCCGACGGATGACACGCAGGCTGTTGCCTGGTATCACCACAATGCCGATCTGGGTGACGCGGAGGCTCAGTTCAACCTCGGCTGGCGTTACGCGAACGGCAAGGGCGTCGGCAAGGACGATGCGCAGGCGGTGGCGTGGTATCGCAAGGCCGCCGAGCAAGGGCACGCGGGCGCTCAGGCCAATCTGGGATACATGTTCAACGCGGGCCGAGGCGTTCCTAAGGATGATGCCCAAGCCGCCATGTGGTATCGCAGGGCAGCCGAGCAGGGTAGCGCCGGCGCTCAATTCAGCCTCGGCGCCATGTACGAGGCGGGCGCCGGTGTTCCCAAGGACGACAGTCAGGCCGCCTTTTGGTATCGCAGAGCCGCCGAGCAAGGCTATGTTGCCGCCCAATATGCCATGGCCGTCCTGTGCGAAACGGGGCGAGGCACGCCTAAAGACGATGCCGCGGCGGCCCATTGGTTCGGCAAAGCCGCCGAACAGGGGCACGTGATCGCTCAGTTCAATCTCGGCCTGCGGTATGGAACCGGGCTGGGCGTTCCCAAAGACGATCTGGCAGCAGCTTCTTGGTATCGAAAGGCAGCCGAGCAAGGGCACGCGACGGCCCAGTTCTATCTCGCCTCACGTTTGGAGAACGGCCAGGGCATTCCGAAGGATGAACTCCAGGCTGCGTCCTGGTATCGCAAGGGGGCCGAGCAGGGGCATGCCGAATGCCAGTTCAAGCTGGGGGCGTGATGCTCGGCACAGGGCAGGGCATTCCACGCGACGATGCCGCGGCGGCATTGTGGTATCGCAAGGCCGCCGAACAGGGACATGCGGGCGCGCAGCACCATCTCGGCTCGCGCAACCTCCAGGGGCTGGGCGTCCCCAAGGACTCTGCTCAGGCCGCGCACTGGTATCGCAAAGCCGCCGAGCAGGGCGATCGCGAGTCGCAGTACAATCTCGGCGTGATGTGCGCTGCCGGCGAAGGCGTTTCGCGCGATGACGCCGAAGCGGTGGCTTGGTATCGCAAGGCCGCTGAGCAAAATCATGCGGCTGCCCAAAGCAATTTGGGTGTCATGTTCGAGTGCGGCCGAGGCGTTCCGAAGGATGTGGATCAGGCGCGTTATTGGTATCAACTGGCCGCGGACCAGGGCAATGTTCCCGCACAGAACAATTTGAAGCGGCTCAACGAAAGCAAATTGCCCGCGCCTCCGGCTGGATCGGAAAAACTCGATGACACCTTCTCCGACTGGACCAGCGAGCCGGAGCCGCGAGCGCGCGACGCCGAGTCTTCGCTACCGACCGTCGATCCTCGAATCAACATGCTGATTACGGTCAAGATCCTCCACGATCCAACGGTCGCCGCCCGAGCGGTCGCCAAGGAGATCGAGCGCATCGCCATCGCCGCGGGATTTCATGTGGTCAAAAAGGAATCCGTCACCGCTCATGATGCGGATTACACGATGCATCATCACCCAAGTCGGATCGATGTGGCTCAGAGTCTCGCCGGGCTTTTGCGCGGCGTGCGCCACGGCGGCCGCGAAATCGAAGTCAAATCCGGGAGCTACGTCGGGCAGGATTTATTCAACGTCTGGGTCTGGGGAAACTGGCCATAGCGATTTAGCGACTACGGTGCGCCTTACGCACCCTACAAAGAACGCGATTAGCCGATCAACGGCAAGCTGACGCGATCGGTTTTCGGAGCGGGAACTTCGCAGCATGGCTCGCTTTCCGCGGAGACGCTGATGTGTTCGCTCGTCACGACGTTGCCGTAGAGCGTAAACGACGTCGCGTCGTCGATATCGACCAGCAATGTTTGCCCCGCAAGGCGCGGATGGCCGTCGAAGACGACGATGTGATCGGTTCGCGTCCGTCCTGTCATCTGGACGAGGCCGTTCGCCAATGGCGAACGGCCAAGCGTAACTTTGCTCGGCCCTTCCACGAGCACTTCGACGCGCAGGCCGATGCGGCGGCGATGATCTTGCAAGCTCATGGCGTTTTGAATCGCCAGCAGGTCGTTGTTGCGGCGTTTCTTGACTTCTTCGGGCACATCGTCGTCGTACAGTTCGTGGCCGCGCGTGCCGGGGCGAGGGCTGTACTTGAAAATGAAGCTGTTCTTAAACGTCGCCTCGCGCACCAGGTCGCACGTCATCTCGAACGACGCCTCCGACTCGCCGCAGAAGCCGACGATGAAATCGCTTGAAATCGCGATGCCGGGGACGATCTCCCGGCAGCGAGCGAGCATGTCGCGATAGAACTCAACCGTGTACATGCGCTTCATGCGTTTCAGAATATCGTTGCAGCCCGATTGCGCGGGGACGTGCAGGTACGGGCAGACCTTGGGAAGGTCGCGTATGGCGTACAACAGATCATCGGTCATGTCCTTGGGGAAGTTCGTGATGAACTTGATCCGCTCGATGCCGGCCGTGTCGTGAAGGCGAGCGAGCAGGTCGGACAGGCGCGACGATCCATGATGGTACGAGTTTACGGTCTGCCCCAGCAGCGTGATTTCCTTGACTCCTTCGCCAGCGAGTTGACGAACCTCGGCGGCGATCTGCTCGGGATGGCGGCTCTGTTCGGGACCGCGGACACTGGGGACGATGCAATACGTGCAGAATTTGTCGCAGCCGATCATTATGCGGACGTAGGCCTGAAAGCGATTGGGCCGCATCGATGGATCGCGCATCGGATCGTAGCTTTCAAAGCTGCGCTCGACCTCGTGGCGCGATTCGGTTCGGTCGAGGCTGAGCGCGACCTGCAACTCGCCGCTTTCGCGAGCGGTTTGGATGAGCGTCGGCAGTTGCGCGAGCTGCCCAGTGCCGCAGATGATGTCGACGTGCGGCGCTCGCTTCTTGATCAGCTCCTGATCCTTCTGGGCCATACAGCCCAGGACGCCGATGATCGTGTCAGGATGCTTGATCTTGTGATGGCGCAACCGGCCGAGAGCGCTGTAAATCTTGTCCTCGGCGTGTTGGCGGACGCTGCACGTGTTGAAGAAGATGAGGTCGGCGTCGTCGGGCGTCTCCGTGAGTTCGTAGCCCTGGCGGCGCAGCGTCCCGACGACGAGCTCGCTATCGAGCACGTTCATTTGGCAGCCAACGGTTTCGAGATAGAGTTTTGGCATCGTCTTCGAGTTCGTTTACACCCTGCCCATCCAATCACTTTGCATTCTACCGAAAACGGACACCAGCAGGCACGCTGATGGTTCACGCGTTTTCGCTGCCGAACCGGGCATCGGGCGGGATGGCATTTCCACGCAGAAAGTCCTGGGCCGACATGCGGCGTTTTCCGGCAGGTTGAAGTTCGATGATCTCGATCCAGCCGTCAGCGCTGCAAGCGAAGAGGCGCGACCCGTCGGCAACGGCCTGTCCCACTATTCCGTCGCTTGCGCGTCCGGTGACCATGGCGCTGCACACGATTACACGCAATGGCTCATGACCCTGGCGATGCAGGTATGTGTATGCCGTTGGCCAGGGTTGCATGGCGCGAATCTGGTTGACGACTCCGGCAGCGGGCCGCGACCAGTCGATCAGGCCGTGCTCTTTGGTTAGCTTCGGGGCCTTAGTGACCTGACCCTTATCTTGCGGAACTCCTGCGCTGGGGCCTTGGGCGAGTTTGTCGACGGTCTCGATGGCGAGTTTCGCGCCGAGCGGGCCGAGGCGGGCCTCCAGTTCCCCCGCAGTCTCATTGGGCAGGATGTCGATCGCTTCCTGAACGAGCATGTCGCCCGCATCGAGGCCCGTGGTCATGCGGATGATGGTGACGCCCGATTGCGTCTCGCCGTGATAGATCGCCCAATTGATGGGGGCCGCCCCGCGATACTTGGGCAGAAGCGACGCGTGAACGTTGATGCCGCCCAACGGGGCGACGCTAAGAATATCCTTGGACAGAATTTGTCCGTAGGCGGCGACGACGACCAGATCGGGATTCAGGGCTCGCAAGGCCGTGACGCCGTCCGGAGTGTTAATGCTCTCGGGCTGCAGTACCGGGATGCCTCGCTCGATGGCGAGTTCCTTCATCGGCTGGCCGGCCTGCCGCGTAGATCCTCGCTGCGATCCCGTGGCACGGTCCGGCTGTGTGACCAGACCGACGACTCGGTGTGAACTTTCCAAGAGCTTGCGAAACGTCGGCTCGGCAAAAGAGCCCGTTCCCATCATCACGAGTTTCATGGTTGTTACGCCGCAAGCGGTTAATGCATGCTCTCCATGGCCGCCAGCACTTTTTCGATCTCCAGGTCCGCCGGTATCTCCCCTTTGGCCTGTGCTTCTCGGAACGCCTTCTCGAATTGCTTGACCGAGGTACGGGCGGCAATGCGGGCGACCGGGCCCATCATATCGATGAATAGGACGCCGTTGAGATGATCGATCTCGTGCTGCCAGGCGCGGGCTTCCAGATCGCTGACGACCTTCTCGACCGGCTCTCCCTTGAGGTTGTACGCCCGCACCTTGATCGTCTGAAACCGCCGCACATCCTGAAATAGCCCCGGAAAGCTAAGGCAGCCCTCCTCGCCGACCATCGCTCCCTTCTTGTCGACGATTTGCGGATTCAGGAAGACCTCTTCCTTCTCCGGCTGCTTCGGATCGCCGCTTACGTTCATGACGAGAAGCTGAAATGGCAGCGCGACTTGTGGCGCCGCAAGGCCGAGGCCCTTGGCGAGATACATGAGCTCCTTCATCTCGCCGATTTGCAGGTGGAGTTCCTTGTCGATGGTGCGGACAGGCTTGGACTTGTGACGCAGAGCGGGATGCGGATAATGAACGATTTTTCGGGCCATGGCGCTACCTGCGAGGCGAGTGGATTCCTTCCCTTATTATTTCGCGCTCAGGCGGGGTTTGCAAGTCGAAGCCATCTTCGATTAGCGCCCGCGCGGCGCCGCGCGAACGCTAAACGAAACGGATGGTCAGTCGTCGATGCGTTCCTTGCTGAAGTGGCTCGGGCCGCGCAGGATCGCTTCGACGAACGCCGGGGACGAAACGAAGAACACCGTACCGGGCCAGGCGTCGGTGGTGGCGAAGTAGCCGTAGTTCAGATAGTGCGTCCCAACGATCACCGTCAGCGGCGGGCCGTTTTCCATGATCACCTCAAGCACGATTGTGGCCTTTTCCTTTTCCAGCTTGAGATCGGGCGGCGGCTTGAATTCGCCCTTCTTCGCGTCCTTGAAGGACACAAATCGCTGAGCTTGCAGTTTGGCCGTGTCCTTGAGAAGTTGTACGACCTTTTCGGGATCGAGGTCGAATCCCTGAAGACCCGACTTGTCCTTCCAGGTGAACTGTTCCGAATACAGCTTGTCTTCTTCCGCGGGGGTCAGTTTCTTCTCTTCCTTGCCCGCGCCTTTCTTGTCTTTGGCTGCTTCGACCTTCTTCTCGTCCTTGGGCGGATCCTTCTTCTTCTCCTCTTTGGGCGGCGGCGGCTTGGGCAGATCCGCACGCTCGAAGCTGAACGAGCGCACTTCATGGGAGCGAACGGTCATGTTGATCCGCGCGATCTTCTTGTAATCGAAGTCATGCACGTTGCCAGGGAAGTACGGCGGCCCCGCCAGGAGCGACGCCATCGGAGTGATCGCCGTGGCGCCCCGGTAGGCAGCTTCCAAGCCTACCTGAGCGTAAAGGACCGAACTGCGATCGCGGAGATCCTCCTTGACGATCATCTTGCCGGTCTCCGGGTGGGTGAGGAACAGGAGCTTCGGCTTGCCGCTGTGCGTGGCGAATGCGCCCGGCTTGTCCTTTTCGTCGTCGGTTTCCTTGCCGAGCGCGATCGTGATGGTTTCGCCCGGATCGACTTCTCGTGCGCCGACGGCGTAACCGGCGATAGCCAGGGGCGAGTGGAATGCCATGGCTGCGACGCCGACAACGCCGTGGGCCGGGCGTCCTTTCATCGCCTTACCGTCCTTGTCCTTGTCCTTCACACTGTACTCGCCGGCAATCTCCTTTTTCGCCGTAATCGTCGCGATTACCGTCGGCTTGAGGTCGAGCTTCTGCAGGTCGTCGTTCTCGCCGATCAGCTTGACCCATTTCTTGACGTTGAGCGACGCAAATTGTTTGAGCACGAACTCCGAGCGGGTGCTGGCCGCAAGCCGGGGATTCTCGCCTTTTTCATCCACGACAAACCAGAGCGGCTTGCCCTCGTGGTGGCGGCGCTGCATTCTAAGCGTCTCGCTCGGCTTCTCAGTGGTCCGCTTGAGCGTCATGTCGGTTACGTCGTCAACGGCCAATTTAGGCAGCGATGCATCGAGGTAACCCAGGGCCACGCCCTCTCGCGGCAGGATCGCCTCGGGAAATTCCTTTTTCATCGTAAAGTAGGTCACGGTGCCGTCCTTCAGTGTTCGGCGGATGTAGACAGTATCCTTGTCGGTCTTGCCGATCGCCAGCGTGACTTCGGCCTTGTGTTTGTCCTTCAGCAAAGGGAGCGGGTCTTCCGTTTTTTCATCTTTTTTGTCCTCCTTCTTGTCTTCCTTCTTTGCGTCCTTGTCTTCTTTTTTCTTTTCCTCTTTTTTCTCGTCCTTCTTGGGAGGCTCAATGCCGTTTTCGTAGATGCTGACAACGACGCGAGGATCGGTGAGTTCCCAGTCGGCTTCCTTTTTCTTCAACTCGTCGTCCGTGCCCTTGGGAAACTCGACGATTGCTTTTTTGCCGAGGACTTGGTTCATCAACGCGTCAATCATCAAGTCGCTGGCCCGCTTCTTTTCTTTGCCCTCGAGCATGTGCCAGTGCTGCTGCATCTTTTTCGTAACGGGATTGAAATCGTCCTTCTCTTCGAGTTTGAAGAAGGAGAACTCAGTCTTGCCATGCTTCAGCGTGACGACATCGACCTTGTCCTTGTCGAAATGGGCGACGTCGAGGCTGCGAATCTTGCCGGGGTCATTGAGCGCACCGAGAACGGGTTCCAAGTAGCGCTCGTGAATTTTCATGACGCCGTCGTCGCCGTCCATGCGGGCGTAATAGTAGGTCTCCTTGTCGGCCTTGACGGTTTCGCCGATGAGGAGGATCTCGTCGTACTCTTTCTTCTCCTTGTCGTCGGCGTAGTGCACGAAGATGCGCATGTGCTCCTTGCCCTTCTCAAGACCGTAGGTCGACGCCGGCTTGCCGAGCGGGACGAACTGATCGTCGTCATCGACGTGGATTTCCTTGATCTTGGTCAGCATGCCCTGCACGCTGTTGAGCGACTCCACCGGAACGATCGGCTCCTTCTTGTGCGGGTCCTTCTTTTCCGGCTCCTGGGGCCCGAAACCGGCGATGCCCATGTTCGGCGGCTTGACGAAATTCCAGCGCAGGCCCTCGGCCTTCTTCAGTTCCAGCTCTTTGTCGGCTTTTCGAACGGCAATGTGCGTCACGGCGATGTCGACGAAATCGAACAGGCGCTTGTCGCGCAGATGCGTGGCGTTCTTCCAGTTAAAGATCGGCTCGACATGGCGCTTGGCGACGGCGAAGATACGATCGTCGCGATCGGATGTTTTGACGTAGAAGTTGCCCGCGCTCTCGTTGCCGACAAAGATCTCCCATTTACGATCTTCATTGCGGACCTTGCCGTGAATCGTCACGACGGTCGGCGGTGTCTTCAAGCCGTATTTGGCGGGTTCGGCATAGACGTCGGCGTGTTCCTCTGCCTTGGCGGCCTTGATCTGCTTGATGATGTTGTCGATGCGAACGCCGAGGAGGCGGACTTTCTGCGAGCCCTCGTGGTGATACCAGCGTTTGTCGGCCTCGAAAACGAACTCGGCGTCGACCGTCTCGTTCTCGATCGTCCGCTTGACGGTGACTTTCTCGAACGTAAAGTCCGCCTCTTTACCCTGCAGCGACGGCATGATGAAGCTGACATCGCCGGCGGCCTTCTTGTGAGCCACCATCAGGCCGAAGATCCAGAGCATGGACAGAAGCAAGGCGAAGAACAAGGTCGTAACGCGAAGGTTCATGTTGCAAATCCCTCAACGAGGGTTGTGGGTCCAAAGTTAGTGGTTTCATCAGAGCCTGAAGCGTAAGCGAAGGAATTCACGTCGCTTACACTTCAGGCTCTGACGTGTGTTACCTGCGCCGAACGAGCCAAATGCCGATGCCGGCGGCGATAATGACGATGGTCAAGAGCCAGCCGGGCGTGAGCACCATGCGCCAGAAATCGACATTCTGATCGAGCTTGTACTGGCTATGGTCCTTGGGCTTGGCACCGATCGATTCACGTTTCGCAAGCCAGTCGAGCGAACTGATGATCACGTCGTAACTGATCGAGTCGCGCCGGGTGATGATCTGATCAGCGATCATTTCGGTGTCTCCGAACACGACGAGACGGGGCTGGCCGGCTTCCCCCTGAGCTTCTTTTTCGCTGACCGCGACCGCCACCGGGACGGGACCATCCGAGGCGAGCTTGCGACGCATGTCGTGATCGGCGGACAGAATCGTCACACGGCTGATTGCTTCCGAGAGGTCCATGTACTTGAGGTCTTTCTCCACAATCAGGAACCCGGGCAGGTCGACGTCAAGCAAGACATCCGCCTTGAACTTGCCGGCGCCGCCTTCCGCGGGCCGGACGACGCGGGCGCTGATCGGCATGAGGACCGTACGCCTTTTGAACTGTTGTGCCAGGACGTTGTCCGAGGTATCGGGACCCGACGCGGGCATGAAATGCGGATTGCGGTTCTTGCCCAGAACGGCAAGCAGGTACTCGTCACTTACTTTGACGCCATATTTCCCCAGCAAGCCTTCAATGCCGCTGTTCTGCATCTTCGTCCACGATTCATCACTGAAGACATCCAGGAAAACGATGAGCTTGCCGTCCCGGTGATCCATGTAGCGCTCGACGGCGTCGAGAATTTCGGTGGTCAACTGCTTGGCGGCGCCGGCGATGATAAGTGTGTCGCAATCCTCGGGGATTTCTTTCTTTTTGTCGGCTCCTTCCTTGGCGAGGACGTTGTCCCCCCGCTTGCCCGGCTTGTCTTCGCTAAAGGTCAGGCCGACGACTTTGTAATTGTCGGCCGTCAACGTTCCGACCAACTCCTTCGCGCTGACCTTGCTAAAGTTATCGCGAGCGTCGCGCCGGAACCCCAGGCTCGCGCCGCTGATGTCGATCTCGTCGTTCCCCTGGAGAAAGTACACCTTGCGTTGCACGCGTCCCTCGGCGAGGAACTTGAGTTCTTTGATAATAGCGTCTTCCCCTTTGAAGCTGTACACGGGCTTTTCCTTGTCCGTTGAACGCAACCGGTCAGGGTCGAAGAGCTTCTCCTTGGTGACGAACGAGTGAGCGGGCGCCGGCTTTTTCGGATCGGGCGTGTAGGCTTCCGGGTTGACCCCGAAAACGATCAGCACGCCGCTGGCGCCGCTTCGGCTTCCTGGGGCCGGCAGAATCGTCGGGAACTTCTGGGAGTACGATAGGTAACGTGTTTGGTCGGCATCGGGCGAAAACGAATCGACGTTCAGCCGATCTTTGCCCGCGATGGCCTGGCAGTTGTCGAGAAGGTTCTGGACGTCCTTGTACAGAGGATCGTTCTTGGACATGATCACGCGAATGTAGACCGATTCTTTCAGGCTCGCTAGCAGGTTCTTGGTGCGCTGAGCCAGGTCGTAGGCGCCGCGGCTTTGCGTCCAGTCGTAGCTGCCGGGATACATCGCGTAGATGACCACGTTGAGGATTCCCAGGATGCCGATCAGCAGCATCGCTTGCACGATGGCGTCGTAGCCGTACATGACGCGGCGCAGCACGGCGTTCTTGCGGATGTCGGCTCGAGCCAGGTTGAAGCTGACGAACATCAGCACCAGCGAAATGAACAGCACATACGCGCAGAGCCAAAAATGCCAGGCGTCGGGGCCTTGCCAGGCAACCTGACCGCCGGTGAAGATGTCGCGCCGCCAGAGATACGCTCGGCACAGGATCATCAAGAATAGTATCAGGCCCACGGAGCCGCCAAAGATCAGAACGAACAGGCGAATCCCGAACTCCTCGAATTGGCCGGCATTGAGCCACAGCAGACACGCAAGGCAGAGCATGCTCATCGACAAAAGGGCAAGCAACTCGGGGAAATAGGCCGTAAAGGCGCCGCGATAAAGGCCATAGCCGAAACCGCCCAGGCTCGCTGCGCCGACGATGATGAGACCCATCTTCATCACCCGGTCCATGTCGAGCAGGAATTGAATCGGCGAAACCTCCGCCTCGTAGGGTTGCTGCAAATAGTAGCCCGCGGCCAAGGCGATCAAGCCGAAAAGGATGGCCCCGAAGGTCTCCGCGAAGTTCTCTTTGTTGAAGGTGTAATCGGGCCCGGTTTTCTTGTCAAAGCCGAGCAAGAAGGCTATGAGGACGAGGCCGATGCCGGCGGCGAGGAAGACGTAGCTGAAGAGATTGCGCTGGTTCAGCAGCCTAGCGGTTATTTCTTCAGGCGTTCCTTGCTTGAACCAGAGCGTGAAGCCTTGCCAGCCCGCCAGAATGGCGGTCGCGCCGCTTGCATAAAGGAAGATCGCCGACGCCATCGGGAGGCGGCCTTCGTACTTGGTCCGCATCCAATACCCGAATACGGCAAGCATCAGCGCGCCCCAAACGAGGCCGATGAAGATCGCCAGCGCCGTTGTGGCGATTGCGTATTGGGTCGATGCCGTCGAGGGCGTTGACGTATTTGAATCGGCAGCGGTTGGCATGAATGAACTCTCCGTCTTCACATAGAGCCCGCAAATCAGGCTTTCTGACCTGACTGTCAGGCCAGAAAGCCTGACCTACTTCTAACTCCAACGTCGCGATTCCAAGAGCTTCACCGTGGAAAACACGAAGAATACGGCTACCGACGCATGAAACATCAGATAGCGCGGAGCGATGATGCCGGACAGCGTATTCTGCCAGAGGTCGAGGAAATTGATGGCGCGGAAAACTTCTGAAAGCGCGCCTCCCTCGGCCTGGAACTGGTTGCCGACGAAGTAGAAGACCAGATGCATCATCACGCCGACGAAGGTCAACACGGCAGCGATGATTTGATTGCTGGTCATTGCGGAAAAGAACAGCCCCATGGCGAGCAATCCCGCGCTGACGACGGCGAGCGCCGCGGAAAAGCTGATGATCGGAAGATAGTCGAACGACTCGCGTCCGACATAGCGCATGGAGACGAGATAAAACCACCAGGGGAGCCAGGTCATCATGTAGAAGATCCAGGCCGCCAGGAATTTGCCGAGGACGACGCTGATCTCGTTCACCGGCGCCGTCAGCAGCACTTCGAGCGTTCCCGATTGTTGCTCCTCGCTAAAGAGCCGCATGGTGATCACGGGATAGATAAACATCTGCGCGATAACCGGCACGATGGCGAAGATATAGACGCCGACGACCGGCTCGAACCCGCCTTCGCCGATCATGCGGTCGGCAAAAAGATAAAAACTGAACCCGCCGACGACCGTCATGCCGAGGAAGACCAGGTAGCCGACCGGCGAGTAGAAATAAGCGGTGACCTCGCGCCGGGCGATGACGATGACAGGCCAATCGCAGCAGATGCCGAGCGAGATCGTGAGGTAGACGAGCGACATGCCGATGATGATGAGCCCGCGTGGCACGAAGAAATTGCTGCCGGGCAACGCGGAGGCGACGATGCCGCCGACGAGCCCGATGGCGCCGAGCGCGCCCAACCCGACAGCAGCGTAGTAGGCCCGTTCACTCGCTTCCTCGCTTTGGCCGATGAAGGCGCTGACGTAGAGAAGTCCGAGGATGAGCAACGCTGTGCCTTCGGTTGCCAGCGAGTGAAGATCGCGCAGCCCCTGAACGACGGCCACTGCGATGAGCAAAGCGCCGACGATGCCCGTCGCGTTCAAAAGGACGGGCCGGAACTGCGGGTCATCTTCATTTCGCAGGACGCACGTGATGGCGATCAGCCCGATCGACAGGGCGGGCAGACCGTACAGTAGGAACCAGTTCATGAATTTTCCCGGATCGCTGGCCGGCGCCGTGCGGAACGCCATCAGGCGGAGCACGATGCCGACGACGATCAGCGCCAGGGCCGCGAAACCGTAGAGTCGGCGAAATTGAAAATCGCTTTCGACGAAGGTGTGGTAGAGAAGCAGGCACAAGCCGACGGTGGCGAAGCGAAATCCCCAGTCGGGGGAGATCGCCGACGTGCGCTGCCAGAGGTGCGCGAACATCGCCAGGAAGCCCAGGACCGTCAGAAAGAGCCCGATCATGGCCAGGAAGCGGGCTACGGTCGGCTGGTCGTCCTCCTCGATCGAGGGCGGCTTCTCGGGGAGCGGCTGATGCGTGGTCAACGGCGTGTCGTCACGCTTCGATTTTCTCTTGAATGCTCGGGACGTTGCCATGCGGTCCTCAAATCAAAAAACCTTGTAACCACAGAGGCGCAGAGAACACAGAGGAGAAATACGGCCTATGAAATACACGTGACAAACTCGACAGCGGGATCCTGCAATTCTGGGACTTCCTCTGTGTTCGCTGTGTCTCGGTGGTTAGTTCCTCATCTTCTTCGCCATACGCTATGGTTGGATCGCTTCTTTTTCAGAGGGCGTCGTCGTTGTATCGGTCGTTGGTGCCGGGGCGGGGGCCGGTTTGGTTTCCGCGGCGGCCGGCGCATCCTTGAGCGGATCGTCCACGCGCAGAATCTCGAAAAACGCGTCGGCCAGACTCCGGCCTTTGCGCTCCAGACGGCGAATGGCCCAGCCCTTTGATGCCATGGCGTGGCTGATCTCCTCGCGAATGTCCTTGTCGTCGGCCGTTCGTACGTCGATCTTGGTGACGCCGTCTTCCACCGGATGCGTCTGAATGGCTAAGACAGCGCCCAGTCCCTTGACCGTGTTGATCACCTTGTCCGAGGGCCCACGCACTTCCAAGAGAATGACGTTTTCCGACTCGATATCGTCCAGATATTTGTCGAGACCGATACGTCCGCTGGAAATGATGATCACACGTTCGCAGATCGCTTCGACTTCGGTGAGGATGTGTGTAGACAGCAAGATCGTGTGCGATTCACCGAGTTCGCGCAACAAAGCGAGCGTTTCGCGGATTTGCGCGGGGTCGAGGCCGGCGGTCGGCTCGTCGAGAATCAGAATCGCCGGGTTGTGGATCATGGCGTCGGCGAGACCCACGCGTTGCCGATAGCCTTTCGACAGCGTGCCGATCAGCCGACGCCGTACCGTGACGAGCCGGCAGCGCTCCAGGCAAAAGCCGAGCCGTTCATTGCGTTCGGAGCGAGGCACGCCCTTGAGCTTGGCGCGGAAGTCGAGGTATTCGTCGACGCGCATCTCCGGGTAGAGCGGCACGCTTTCGGGCAGGTAGCCGATGTTCTTGCGCACTTCGGTCGATTCAAGCATGACGTCGAAGCCGGCGATGCGTGCGATGCCGCTGGTGGCCGGAAGATAGCTGGTGAGGATGCGCATCGTCGTGGTCTTGCCGGCGCCGTTGAGGCCGAGGAAGCCGACGATTTCGCCCTGTCCGACTTTGAACGAAATACGATCGATGGCCATGATGGGGCCGAAGTATTTCGTGAGGTTTTCCACTTCGATCATGTTCGGTCCCTGGGAAAAACCCGCCGGGACGGCTCGCGCAGGCCGCGCGGACCATCCCGGTTGGGGAAAGTAAGATTTAGGAAGCCGGCGCAAGATTTCAAGAGGGCAGGCCGCACAGTTTAGCCACGCCTCGCAGAGGCGGGCGGACCTGACACGGCGTCCGCCCGCCTGTGCGAGACGAGGTTAAACGACATCGCTTTTGCGCCGATCCGATTGAGGCGGCGAGCCGTCTAAACGCCTACCCCTGGCGAAGCACTCTCTGAATCGGCGGCGGGCAGGCACAGGCGCACGACGTGGCAGTAAATGGCGCCGCCGGCAATAGCCCCAGCGATCGGGGCGAGAATGTAGACGGTGAAAAAGCCGGTCGCGCTGCGTGGGCCAGGGATAGCGATATCGCCCCAGCCGGCCAGCCATGCGAACAGACGGGGACCGATATCGCGAGCCGGGTTGAAGCATGCCTGCGTCAACGGCGCAATGACCATGATCAGCACCGCAACCGTCAGTCCGATGAACACGGGCGCCAGCCGGGCCGCCGGCGTCGCTGTGTTGCGCTCGTCGGCGAGGGCGAAGACTACGAAGGCCAGGATTAGCGTGCCGAGAAACTCTGCGAAACATGCCATCAGCTCGCCCACCATCTGATTGTGTTTGGCGTGGGCGTCGGAGTCGTAAGGACCGGCACCGCTTCCGAACTTGCCGGGATTCGGGAAGTACTCTCCATAGCACATCGCCGTAATTTCACTTCCAGCTTGTCCGCGTTTCACGTCCTTGGCCCGCTCGCGTTCCTCGAGCATCGGATGAAAAAGGGCGAACAAAATCACTGCCGCGGTGAAGGCTCCAACAATCTGGGCGACAAGATAGGCCGGCACATCGCGCCAAGGGAACTGGTCCCACAGGGCAAACGCAAGCGTCATGGCGGGATTGATGTGGGCGCCGCTGATTGCTCCCACGCTGAAGATGGCCAACATGATCGCGACGGCCCAAACCAGCGCCACCGATCCGAGGCCCAGATCGCCCGTGAGCGCCGCCACATGCACCGAGCCGCAACCGAGGAACACCAGGACAAACGTCCCAAGCGTTTCCGCGCCGGATCGAGCCAACAAGGAAGGAACCGGCGCAGCCATCGGCGTGAGATACCTCCAGATTTGCATCGCGTGCCGTAGGCACGTGCTGAGGATCCATGTGCCTATATTCGAATAATCTGACGAATGTTATATTCCAGAACGATCAGCCATCCCACTCCAGGCGGCAGCAGCCCAGGTCAAGAATCTCCTTGCCATGGTCGGATCGCTTCTTTTTCGCAAGCACCGAAGGATGCAGCGAGTAAAGAACGTACTTGCCCTGTTTTCGGTCCTGAACAATCCCCGCATGTCGCAACACGCCGAGATGATGCGATACATTCACGAGTTCGCGGCCCAACAAGCCTGCGATTTCGCTCACGTTCTTCGGACCGTCCTGAAGGCATTGAATGATCTTGAGCCGATCGGGATCGCTGAGGGCTTTGAGATATCGAGCGCAAACACTCGATTGCAACTGATCTTCCATAGAACCGTCCCATGAACTGGACGCACCGGCAACGAAGTGCGCGCGGCACATGTATGATTATATTATTGCCGCATTTCAAGGGATCCTTACAGGAGGACGACAAGCGTGTCGGCTGAGCTTCGCCTCGAAGACGTTGGCAAAAGCTTCATACCGCCGACGCCGGTGCTCCGGGACATTACGCTCACGGTTCCCTCAGGGGAATGCCTGGCCTTGGTCGGTCCCTCCGGATGCGGTAAGACGACGCTGCTGCGCATCATCGCCGGACTGGAAGCTGAGTCGACAGGAAACATCTTCATCGGCGGCCGTAATGTAAACGATGTTCCCGCTCACGAGCGCGACGTGGCCATGTTGTTCCAACGACCAGCACTCTTCGGCGACCAGACAGTGCGGCAAAATCTTCGCTGGGCGTGGACCCTGGCTCGCCCCTGGGCCGTTTTCGTCGGGATTTCGACCGAGGAGGAAAGGGAACTGAGCCGGGTCGCGGAACTCCTGGACCTCAAGGACCAACTGGATACGCCGCTGAACCAGCTCTCTGGCGGTCAGCAGCAACGCGTCGGCTTTGGCCGATGTTTGTTGCGTCGCTCCAAGCTTGTCCTGCTTGACGAACCCTTGAGCCACCTTGACGCTCCGCTTCGCTTATCCCTGCGTCGGAAAATGCGTCTACTTCTGCGCGAATTCTTGGCGACATCCGTTTACGTGACTCACGACCCGGAAGAGGCCTTCGCGGTCGGCGATCAAGTCGCGATCATGGCGCACGGCACAATCGTTCAGATGGGCGAGCCGGTTGAGGTCCGGCGATGCCCCAAGCATCGCTACGTGGTGGAGTTGATCCATCATCAAACCGGCGGCATGAATTTCTTTCTCGGCGATGTCCAGCGGCACGACATGGACACCTACTTCCATTGTCCGCTCGGACGGTGGCCGATGTCGGTCCAGGTCGTGTCGGCATTGCGCGAATCGCTATGCTCTGGCGAGAATTTACACCCAGGCAAAGGGAAAGTTCATATCATGATGGGAGTGGCAGCGTACGACGTGCGCTGTTCCACGGCGTCGCCCGCGGGGGAAGATGATCCGCAGATTGTCTCGCACATTCTGGACTTGGAGTCGCGCGACGAGGATGTCGGCGTCACCTCCGGAAGTGCAGGCACTCGGCTCGTGGGCCGGGCAAGCGCGGACGAGCGATTGGAAAGAGGCCAGGCCGTGACGATGACGTTTAGCATGGCGCGTGCATACTGGTTTGACGCCGACACCGGTCGTACGTTGGCGTTGCCGACGGGTTGACGACGCGGGTGCGCACGTCCACGCGCGCAGAAGCCAAGTGGGCCAGGAGCCCACTTTTTTTGTTGGTACCGATTCGTTTAGCCGGTCACCTTCGGCGAGTGCCCGCCAAAGGCGAGCGGCTAGACACCGAGGAAATGACGCATGAAGGGTTCGGATCTACTGCGGATCATCGATGAGATGCAGCACCAGAAGAATATCGAGCGCGAGATCATCTTCTCCGGCATCGAGTCGGCGCTTCAGCTGGCAGCCGAAAAAAAATATGGCGAGGGAATGGGCGTCGTCGTCACCATCGATCGCGACACTGGGGATATCAGCGCCAAAGTCGGCGACAACATTATCGATCCCGCCGAGTTCGGACGCATCGCCGCTCAAAGCGCCAAGAACGTGATGATTCAGAAGATTCGCGAGGCAGAATGCAGCTCGGTCTTCAACGAATACGCGGCCATGAAAGGGGATATGGTGCACGGCGCCGTCACACGCGGCGAAGGCTCGGCTTGTATCGTGAATCTCGGGAAAACCGAAGCGATTCTGCCGCGCGGCGAGCAGATCCCCGGCGAATCGCATCACCCCAACGAACGCATCAAAGCCGTAATTCTGGAGGTAAAAAAGCAAGGCCATCGCGTCAAGATCGTCTTGTCGCGAACCCATCCCGATTTTGTGCGTCGGTTATTCGAGAACGAAATACCGGAAATCAAGGAACGCACCATCGAGATCAAGGCGATTGCTCGCGAAGCCGGCTATCGCGCTAAGATTGCCGTCTCCAGTGTCGACATGAAGGTCGATTGCGTCGGCGCCTGCGTCGGCGTTCGCGGCAGCCGCATCAAGAACATCGTTGACGAACTGGGAGGCGAGCGCATCGACATCGTTCGCTGGAACGAGTCGCTGCAGGTCATGATCCCCAACGCGTTGCAGCCGGCCGAGATCGACGAAGTCTTCCTCTACCCGCGCATGGGCCGGGCCATCGTGCTCGTAAAGGACGATCAGCTCTCGCTGGCGATCGGCCGGCGCGGGCAGAACGTTCGCCTTGCCAGCAAGCTCGTCGGCTGGGACATCGAAATCATGACCATCGACGAGATGAACGAGAGCATCGAGCGAGCCGAGAATTGGTTCCGCCAGATACCGGGCATCTCGGATGAATTGGTGGAAATCTTCATCACGGAAGGCTTGATGTCGTATGTTGACGTGACGTTCATTGAACCAACCGACCTGGCCGAGATCGGCGGGATGGAAGTGGAGCAAGCCGAGGCCATGATCGCGTGGGCCGAGGAGGCCGCCGAGCGCATTGAGAATGAGAAGCCCGCCGAGGCGGTCGCCGACGAAGAAGCCAACGCCGGCCGCACGGTCGCCGGACACCTGGCCGACCCGGCGGTCGTAACCGAGGAAACAGTACCGCCAACCAGTGAAGAGACGTCAGCCGCAACGCCGGAAGAATTGTCCACGGAGGCCGGACCTACCGAGACACCCCCCGCCGAACTTCCCCCTGTCACAGAGGAGCAACCCCCACAACCCCAATGACGTGAGGGCGCCGATCAATGATCGGTGCGCGATATCGGGGTTCCCACATTTTTGCAGCTTTGCGAACGATCGCCCTTTTACCGATTGCAGCGATCGGGTAAAATAATCGACAACTGCTCAATCTTCACGGGAGTGTACGTGTGCTCTGGCCATAACAATTTGGCCTGAAAGGGAGTTACGCTTGGCGCAACGCGAAAAAGTTCGAGTATACATCCTGGCTCGCGAACTCAATGTGGACACTGCGGATTTGCTGCGCCTCTGCGAACAAGCCGGCTATGACGTGAAGAACCAGTTGAGCAGCCTCGACCACGACCAGCAAATCCGCCTGGAAGAAATGGTCAAGAAGGTGGGCAAAGCGCCGTCGGCCCCCACGACGGCAAAACCGGTCACCAAGGTGGTCGCGCCGGACGAGCGCGCCGTGCCCACCATTCTCAGCCGACCGGTCAAGCGCGAGGCAGGGGAGGCGGGTCGAGCCCCGGCGCCGAGTTCGCCCGTCGCGCAAGAGACGCCAGCAGCGGCGAAGTCGGCGATTCCGGTCATCATGGATAAGGTTCCGGTGTTGCCATCGAAGCAGCCACTCGCCAAGCCGGCGGCGGCGCCGCTGCCGTCGAGCGAGCCGCCGCCTGCCGCGAAGCCGGAAACCAAGGCCGAGCCGCCGCGTTCCACCCCGACGCCGTCTACGTGCCCGGCGACCACCCCGGGTTTGCCGAAGACTCCTCAGGACCTCAACAAAGCGCCGATTGCCAAGGACACTGGGTCGGCCAAGCCCGCGCCGCGATCCGAACAGCCGCGCCGTCCGGTTGTGCCTCAGCATTTGCAGAATCTCAAGCCGATCGCGCCGCCGAGCCTCAAGCAACAGCCCAAGACCGACGACAAAGGCCAAAAGATCGCCAAGCCGATCGTGGCGTTGACCAAGGAACATGTCGACCAAAACAAGCCGATCCGAGCCGAGGATCTCCTCCGCCCGCAACCGGCCGTGGTCGAGGAAGGCGCCGAGGAGGATGAAGGCGGTAAACGCGACAAGAAGCGTGCTATTCCGGGCCGCGAGGAGCGCCAAAAGAAGCGCAATATCCGCGCCGAGGAACGCAAGAGCGCCAAGACGGCTGTCGAGATTGTCGACGGCAAGATCGTCGTCAATGAAGACGAGTCGGACCGTCGTGGCAAGACGCTGAGCCGACTAAAGCTCAAAGCAAAACCGCTCATTAAGCAACGTCCAACATCGCTTGAACTCGAACCTCCCATCAGCGTGCGTCTGCTCTCCGAAGAATTGGGAATTCGCGCTGCCGAGCTTCTCTTCAAGCTCAAGGACCACGGTGTCCTGGGCAGTCCAAGCATCAACTCGATCATCGACGCCGAGGTGGCCCAACTCGTCGCGCTCGACTTCGGCTGCGAAGTGACGATCCGGGCGCCGCAGACTGCCGAGCACGAATACCTCAGGAGCATGGAAGAACCCGATCAGCCCGAGGATCGCGTGTTGCGGGCGCCGATCGTCACGGTCATGGGGCACGTCGATCATGGCAAGACCTCGCTTCTTGATCGCATTCGCCGCAGCAACATCGTTGCCACCGAGGCGGGAGGCATCACGCAAGTAATCCGCGCATGGCGGGTCGACCACGGCGGCCGGCCGGTGACATTTCTTGATACGCCGGGACATGAAGCGTTCACCAAGATGCGTGCCCGCGGCGCCCAGGTGACGGATGTCGCGGTCATCGTCGTCGCGGCCGACGACGGCGTAATGCCGCAGACCGAGGAGGCGATCAGCCACGCCAAGGCGGCCGGGGTATCGCTGGTCATCGCCATCAACAAGATCGACATGCCCAGTGCCAACGTCAACCGCACTCGGCAGCAACTCTACGGGCTCAACGTCTTGCCCGACAACATGGGCGGCGATACGCCGTTCGTCGAAACCAGCGCTGTCACGGGCAAGGGCATTGATGAGTTGCTCGATCAGTTGGCGGTCGTCGCGGAGTTGAAGGAACTCAAGGCGAACCCCAAGATTCAAGCAACGGGAGCGTGCCTCGAAGCAATGCTCACCGAAGGGGAGGGCGTGCTCGCCACGCTGTTGGTTCGCAATGGAACCCTTCGCAAAGGGGACGTCATCCTCTGCGGCGCCACCAGCGGACGCGTTCGGCAGCTTTACAACGATTTGGGACAGCCGATTCAGGAGGCCGGACCGAGCGTGCCCGTGCGCATCACCGGCCTGAACGATATTCCCGAAGCTGGGGACGATTTCCACGTGCTGCCGGACCTCAACGCCGCCGCTCAGGTTGCCGACGAACGCCGGCAGAAGCAGCGTGTGGCCAGTGTCACCAAACGGCCCGCCTTGACGCTCGACCGCCTGACGGAAACGAAGATCCAGGAGCTCAAGATCATCCTCAAGGCCGACTTCCGCGGCTCGATCGAAGCCATTCGCAAGGAACTCGACAAGCTGCATCACGAAGAAGTCCGCGTTCGCATCCTTGAAGCCGGCGTCGGCGCCATCACCGAGAACGACGTTTGGCTCGCCCTCGCGTCGCCGGAAGACACGATGATTGTCGGATTCAATGCGGTTCCAGACGACCGCGCCTTGGCGTTTGCCGAGGAGCGGGGCATCAAGTTGCATGAGTACAATATCATCTACAACCTGACCAATGACATTCGCGCAGCCCTGGAAGGCAAGCTCAAGCCGCGCGAAGAAGTCATCCACCTAGGCCGGGCCATTGTTCGCGAAACGTTCAAGATCAGCCGAGTCGGCACGATCGGCGGCTGTTATGTGACTCAGGGGAACATCAAGCGCAACGCCAAGGTGCGTGTCATCCGCGACGGCGTCGTCATTTACCCGCCGCCCGATCGCAACGCGGGACTCGAGTCGCTCAAGCGATTCAAGGAAGACGTCGGCGAGGTTCGCGAAGGCTTCGAGTGCGGCATGAAAGTCGCCGGTTACGATGACATCAAGGTCGGCGACGTCATCGAGGCGTTCCGCATCGAGCAGGTGCAGAGGACGTTGGAGTAGATTCTTCGTTTGGCGCCATGCAGGCGCTAAACGAAGAAAATGATATGATCACCGGGACGCTGCGTGTTCGCTTGCTTCTGCGCGAGGCCCGAACCTTGAAAGACAAACGCCAGGTGCTCAACAGCATCAAGGATCGCTTGCGGCAATCGTTCAACGTTTCGGTTGCCGAGATCGAGGGCCACGACAATCGCCAGTTGATCGTCCTGGGAGTGGCGATGGTCGGCAACGAGGCTCACCCGGTCAAGCAATCGCTCAGCGCCATTGTCGACGCTTTGAGGTCGCACCCTGTCGCCGAGTTTTTGGACTACGAGTTGGATGTATGACGCCGCTCGCGGCTTTGTGCTCGCGTGGCGCCCCGTGAGTGCGAAGCCGCAAGCGGCGAGCTAGAACCATGAAAAAGCACCGTATCGCCCGTGTGTCCGAGGTCATCCGCGAGGTCGCCGCCGAGACGATCTTGTTCGAGTTGCAAGATCCGCGCATCAAGAACGTCACCGTGATTCGCGCCGAAGTCTCCGCCGACATGCAGAGGGCCAAGATTTACGTTTCCATCATGGGAACCCAAAAGGAGCAAGACTTGTGCATGCACGGCCTGAAGCATTCGGCAGGCTACGTGCAATCGAAACTCGCTTCTCGTTTGAATACGCGCTACACGCCGATCATCACGTTCATTCGCGACGACGGCGTGAAGAAAAGCATCGAAGTGACCCGGCTCATCAATGAAGCGCTGGCTCAGTCCCGCCCTGAGTCGCAGCCTGAGAAAGCCGACGGAACGGCCGACGAGGCGACAGAGGAAGGATGATCACCGCCGCTGCTGTTTAGCCGCGGTTCTGCGAACCGCGGCTAAACGTGGAACCAGGAATGGCAGGATTCCCTGGGGCGACGATCATCTTTGAAGGAATCAATCTTCCCCTATTTGCGAGCCAGACTATGCCAACCCAAACGACCAGCAAGCAAAAAATCGTCACCCAACTCTTTGCGACGATGGCCAAGCACGTCAAGAACGAGCCGATCGAATCGCGGCCGGTTCTCGAACAACTTATCTACGCTATTTTGCGTGAAAACGCCACTCGCGAAAGCGCCGACCAGGCTTTTGAAGCCCTGCGTGGCCGATTCTTCGATTGGAACGAAGTGCGCGTCACCTCGACGCTGGAGATCATCGAAACGTTTAACGGCGCCTTGTCGGATGCCGAGGCGAGGGCTCAGCGTATCGTTGATCTTTTGCAAGAGATCTTTGAGACGACCTATTCCTTCGATCTTGAGCCGCTCTTGGAGGTGTTGCAGAAGAAGGGCATGAAGCAGGCGGCGAAGCAATTGATGCGATTTCAGGCGGCCAACGACTATGCCGCCGCCTGGGTCATGCAGCAGAGCTTGGGCGGTCATGTGATTCCGCTCGATTCCACCGCGCTGCGCGTGCTCAAACGCATGGGAATGATCGAGGAACTTGCCGACCTGGAAGCAATTCGCGCATCGATCGAGAATCAGATTCCGAAAGCCAAGGGTTCGCAGTTTGTCGACCTGATCAGCGTGCTCGCCGACTTGCATTGCCTGGAGCAAGCGCCTCGCTGCTCGGCGTGCCCGTTGCGCACCGCCTGTCCGACCGGTCAGGAAGCGAAAGCTCATGCCGCGCCGACTATGAAAAAACCCCGATGACCCCGTTCCTCGTTTAGCGCCCGCAGTGCTCCCTCAGGGGCGCTAAACGAATTCTGACTTGACCTCATGCGCGACATCCTTCACGTTTTCTGTTTCCTCGCGGCCTTCCTTGTCATATCGCCCATTGCCGGCGCCGACGCCAAGAAGCCTCCCGTCGAGGTCAAGCCGCTCGAAGGCGCCTGGGAGGTCGTCGAACTGACGGCCTATGGCAAGCGCGTCGACGTCAAAACGATCAAGGGTACGAAGTTCGTTTTCAAGGGCGACAAGCTCACCATTCAACCGCCGAGCGACAAACTGGAAGAATTCGTTCCGCGCAGTTTTTCCTTCAAGCTCTTTCCCATGAAGACGCCGGCCGAAGTCGAGTTGACAGTCCTGGACGCCAAGGACAAGGGGCTTGTCAGCGTCGGCATCTACGAAATCAAAGGGGATACGCTGCGCTGGTGTCAATCGGATGCCACGAAGGCGCCGCAGAGGCCCAAAGAGTTCGCGTCGCCCGACAAGTCGCCGTATTACCTGTTCACGCTCAAACGAGCCAAGTAACGTCAGCGCCAGGCCAGGCGCGAGTCGCCCCTGTCCGTTTCCAAATTGGCCGCTTACATTGACGATGACAGTTCTCATCCCATCAAGGAGCACTCCTATGCGTAAGTTTGTTTTCGTCCTGGCATTGCTTGCCGGCGGCATCTTTCTGCCGGCCAGCATCGCCCCGGCCCTCATGATTGCCCCGCCGGCGGGGCCGGTCCGCATCGTCAATTCGGACGCCGTCTTCGTAGGCCGCGTGGTCGAGATAGAGCCGATCGACGTCGACGCACGACGGTTCCCCGGCGCCAAGGACACGGTCAAGTGGCGCATTGCCGTGGTGAAGGTCAACGATGCGATTCATGGCTTGAAGACTGAGAAAACCGTTCGCGTCGGGTTCATCCCCTTCGTCGCACCCAAGCCTGGTCAGCCCATCGTCAGCCCCGGGGGCCGTTCGCCCCAACTCGCGGTCGGCCAGGACGGTCTGTTCATGATCAGCAAGCACGCAGACGCCAAGTTCTATCAGGCGCCGAATTACGGCTATTTCGTCTCGGTCCAGGATAAGGCGTTCAACACGGAAGTCAAAACTGCCAAGAAGGTTGTGGCGATCATGGCTGACACAACCGCGGCGATGAAATCAAAAGACGCCGACGAACGCCTGATGGCGGTGTCCATTGCGGTCAGCAAATACCGCACACAGAAACCGCCGTTCCCGAACAAGGAAGAATTGATCAGCGTGGAGGAGAGCCGACTGATCCTGGACGTTCTGGTGAAGGCCAAATGGGGGCAATTCAAGTTCGGCGAGGCGAATCCGCAGCAGTTGTTCTTCCAACTTGGCATCGGCGCCAAGGACGGATTCGCGCCGCCGAAGCAGATTCGAACCCCAGATGACATGCGCGTGGCCGTCGAAGCCTGGGGCCGTACCCATGGCGACTACCAGATCAAGCGATTTGTGCCCAATGCGGACAGATAAAGGGGGACGCACGGGTTGCGACCGGCTGGTTTCGCGTTCATTGCGAACGCCAAACCATGCCGGTCGAACCAATCGGATGGACCTCGAACCGAGGTCAGGATGGACTAGCGTCAGCAGTTCCCTGACGAGATCGTACGGGTGGCAGGTTGAACGGTCCCGCCCTGGGAGTAGAAACTGGAGTTGAACGTGTTGGAGTACACAATCAACCGGCCACGTCGGTCATAGATGGGGGCCGGTTGGAAGGCGGGTTGATCGGCCCGCAGCGACGGCGCTGGCGTGCTGACCTCCGTCGTGGTAACGACGACATCGCGCTCGCTATATTTTCGCAGCGTGCGTAGGACGAGGTCGTTTTCCATAACTCCTTGATGCCAAAATGCTTGCGACAAACAGTCGCGGTCGGTGACGACCAGTCCGACGCCGCCGTCGAGTTCGAAGTTTTCGGCCAACTGTTTGCCGGATGGTGACGCGGTATCGACAAAGACGCAAACAAATTGTTGCGAAAGAAGCTTGGCGACATCGGAATTTGCGTTGGTTGCCAAAAAGTTGCTGCTGCCGAAAACGATGACGAGGGGTTTCTTTTGGGCGGAGCCGGATTCACGAGCCTGGGCGTAGTTGTTCTGCCACGCAGGAGTATTCGACGGGCCGGAAAGCAGCGTGACGGATAGGGCGATACTGATTAGAGCGGTGTTCATTAGGACCTCCAGTTGCGGGAACACCAGGGAATGCCCTCCACCACGAAGAGCATAAATGAGGGGCTATATTTAGCAGATGTGAAAGGAGTCGGCTAGCGGATTTTATCCATTTTACGCAAGATTCCGACAGTGCGTGTTTTTGCGTATTGACGGGTTGTTCGGACGTTCGTAGCAAACCAAACAAAGCCATGTAGTGAATTTATGTTTACATCTTCTCCCTGTGGTGGCCTGCACCGTCGGGCATTTCTCGGCCAAGTTGGGGTGAGCGTGGGCGCCGCCGCCTTGACGACCTTGCTCCCCGCCCGTTGTTGGGCGCACGATAGCCTTCCCCATCATCGCCCGACGGCGAAACGCGTCATCTTCCTTTACATGTCCGGTGGACCGTCGCACCTGGAACTCTTTGACCACAAACCGGAGCTCGCCCGGCGACACCTGACGGCGATGCCGGAGTCGTTCACTCGCGGCCAGCCGATCGCCCAGCTTCAGAATGCCGAGTTGAAGTGTTTCGCCCCCCAGTTTCGCTTCCGGCGGTCCGGACAGTCGGGTCAGGAAATTTCCGAGCTGCTGCCCAGTGTCAGCCGCGTTGCCGACGACATCGCCGTCGTCAGGTCGATGCACACCGACCAAATCAACCACGATCCAGCCCACACGGTAATGAACACCGGTACACAGATCTCAGGGCGTCCGAGCATGGGATCGTGGATTCTCTACGGCCTAGGTAGCGAGTGCGAGAACCTGCCGGGTTTCATCGTGATGACGAGCTTTGCGGGGCGCAATCCGCAGCCGATCTCGATGCGGCAATGGTCGGCGGGGTTCTTGCCCGGCCAGCATCAAGGCGTGCCGTTCTATTCGACGGGGGAGCCGGTGCATTACCTGAGCAATCCGCCCGGCATCTCCCGCGAGCACCAGCGAGACACGATCGACGCCGTCCGCGGGCTCAATGAGATTCGCCAACAGCGTTCGCCGAATCCGGAGATTTCAACACGGATCGCCCAGTACGAAATGGCGTTCCGCATGCAGACGAGCGTGCCTGAACTGATGGACATCGCCAACGAGCCGAGGCACATCAAACAGCTTTACGGCGTCGAGTCGGCCGACGGGAGTTTCGCCTACAACTGCTTGCTCGCCCGCCGTCTGGCCGAGCGCGGCGTGCGCTTTATTCAACTCTATCATCGCGACTGGGACCACCACGACAACATCGTCGGCTATATGCGGATTTGCGCCCAGGCCTGCGATCGGCCGACCTTCGCGCTCATTCACGATCTGAAGCAGCGCGGCCTGCTCGACGACACACTCATCATTTGGGGCGGAGAGTTTGGCCGAACGCCGATGGTGCAGTTCAAGGGCCGCGAACCGGGCCGCGATCACCACATCCGCGGCTTCAGCATGTTCCTGGCCGGCGGCGGCGTCAAGGGGGGCGTCACCTACGGCGCCACCGACGAGCTCGGCTACCGCGCAGTTGATAATCCGGTCCACGTCCGCGACCTGCACGCCACCATGCTTCACACGCTCGGTATCGACCACACCCGCCTCACCTACCGCCACCAAGGCCTCGACATGCGCCTCACCGGCGTCGAACCGGCACGGGTGGTGCAGGAGATTCTGAAATGACGGCGAGACAGGCGCTCCGCCGAGCCGAGCCGCGCAAGCGGCTGGTTGAAGTAATGCGCTGTGGCATAGTCCCCTCCACGCTGTGGCGTGGTCTCCCGACCATGCCACCGACCTTGACCGCAGGTCTCCGGTTTGCCTGTAGATGAAAATGCGCCGCCGAACATCAATACGTTTCGGGCAATTCGCAGCGTTGGCGCGCCGGATAATGGCCGCCGCCGATCCGATTCGCCAACAGATGGGCCGCGTGATGATGAGTTTCCAACCGGGCCTGTTCGCCGGCGGCGATCGGAGCGATTGGCCGAGCGACAACCTGGAGTTGGAACGCTGGTTTCGTTTGCCGAAGTGACACGAGCGGCGCATCCACGGCCGCTGTCACGCGGGAGTACGCATCGTGCAAGAAGGCGCAACCATGATGCTGGCCTTGGACGCCCATCGCCACCATCCGCAACCGTTCACGGAAGAAAAACTCCGGCCGTATCGTGACGCCGAGGCTCCCGATAGCCAGAAGGAAATCGCCCATCGCCGCAAAGTGATGCGTGCCGCGCGATCGACGAAGAAGCGCGCAGAGTTATTGCGAGAACGGGAAGAGCGGTATGCAGCCTCGCCCCTCCCTTGAAGCGCGTGATTTTTTTTTCAGCCGTTAGTTAGTTGGCGGCACGACCCAGATCGCGGGCGAGCCGTCCACATCCGGATGAGGGCCCGACAGCGTCAGGCGCCGAAGTGGCGCCACCTGCACGTCGAAGATTTCTTCCACGCCGCTTTTCAACATGAACGTCGCCACGGTTCGACCCGTGCGCCATTCGATCACGCCGACGCCGCAGATCAATTGGTCGCGTTTTTCGGCGATAGGCAAGCCACCGAAGACGTTGCTCTCGCGAATGCGCGACAGGCCGACGAAGGCGTAGGGACCATGAAACGCCAGGCCGCGCGTGTAGCCCGGCACAAAGGCCACCGGCGTGACCGCCTCCTTGCCCGGCTCGACCACCGATAGATGACCTCGACCGGAATCGAGCACCCACAGGCGATCCTGGAAAAGCCGCGGCGAGTGCGGCATGGCCAGGTTGCGGGCAACGATCTCGCCGCTCGGAACCTCGAGGATGCAGCCGGTCTTCACCTTGTCGGCCCGCCAGCCGGCGGCGGTGTCGGTGCAGGCCATCACCGTGGCGTACCGGGGCTTTTGGCCATCGCTCGCCAGGCCGTTGAGATGGCAACGATCCTCGGCCGCCAGCGCGGTGATGAACGGCGGACGCCAGCGCGGCACGAAATTGAACTCCGCGTGCAGCGTGCACAGACACGAGAACAACGTGTTGACGACCCACAACTCGTCGCCGCACCAGGCCAGGTCATGGCAATGGATGGACCCGGTAAAGCTAGCGTTGCGCGCCAGAAACGCGCCTTCCGTCCCCTTCGCCCGCGCGGCATGCAAGGGGCCCGTGCCTCCCTCGCTTGCGCTGCGGCCTAGTTGCGCTGCCGCCAGAAACCACACCATGCGCCGCGTGCCGATCGCCAAGGACCGCGCGTTGACGGCCATTCCCATGGGTTGCTCGAAATTGTGAAAAGTAATGTCGAGCGGCGAGACCCTCCCTTCGGCTGCTGCGCGAGGGGTCGGCGTAGACGGGTCGGCGCCGATCACCAGCACCTTGCCCGCCTGATAGGTGGATACCAGAAGCGACACGCCGAGCTGCGCCAAGATGTCCGGAAAATCGCGCGAGTGCTCGAAGCGCACTTCGGTCACGGCAGGGGATGGCGTTTCCGGCATAAAACTCCCTCGCATGGAGGCCGCCTCATGGGGTACGGCTCGCCGCACGTCGCGGTTGCTTAGTTTATCGTATTTTCCTGGCGAGTAGCATTCGAATCTCCTAATATTCAACGTTGCCTCGCTCCGAGCGGATCGTCGTGTCGATGATTCGCCTCCTTTTTTGCCTGGAGACTTTCATGAACCTGATCCGCCTGAAATCGTTGTTGCACCGAGCCATTTTCGGCGACGGCAAACCTGCGCCCGTTACGCGCACGCCGCGGTCGCGCTGGGCGCGCCTCTGCGTCGAGCAGCTTGAAGACCGCACCACGCCGTCGAGCGTGTCGCTGGTCCAGAACATCAATCCGGCGGCCGGCAGCTCGTTCCCGGTCTCTCTGACCAACGTCAACGGCACGCTGTTTTTCTCGGCCGACGACGGCGCGAACGGCTATGAGCTGTGGAAAAGCGACGGCACCGCCGCCGGCACCGTCCTCGTCAAGGACATCAGGCCCGGCGCCGACAGCTCGTACCCGCGCTCTCTGACCAACGTCAACGGCACGCTGTTTTTCCGCGCCGACGACGGCGCAAACGGCACTGAGCTGTGGAAAAGCGACGGCACCGCCGCCGGCACCGTCATGGTCAAGGACATCAACCCCGGCGGCACCGGCTCGTACCCGAGCTATCTGACCAACGTCAACGGCACGCTGTTTTTCCGCGCCGACGACGGCGCGAACGGCACTGAGCTGTGGAAAAGCGACGGCACCGCCGCCGGCACCGTCCTCGTCAAGGACATCAGGCCCGGCGCCGACAGCTCGTCCCCGCGCTATCTGACCAACGTCAACGGCACGCTGTTTTTCTCGGCCAACGACGGCGCGAAC
>VGZI01000028.1 GCA_016872605.1 Planctomycetota bacterium | reverse complement strand
GAAGCTGCCGGTGCTCTTCATGTGCGAGAACAATCAGTGCGCCACCGAAGGTTCCTTCGAGTCGGTCGCCGGAAATCCGAGCGTGGCGGCGCCTACGGCATGGCGAGTATCGAAGTCGATGGCAACGACGCCCGCGCGATCCACGAAGTCGCCGGCGCCGCCATTGCCCGAGCGCGCGCCGGCGGCGGACCAACGCTGCTCGAATGCGAAACCTATCGCACGCGCCCGCATGCCGAGGGGATGGGGAACTTTACCTACCGGACGAAGGATGACGTCGAAGCGTGGAAGACGCGCTGTCCGATTCAGCTGTTGCGAAAAACGCTGGTCGAGCGCCGCCTCGCCACCGACGTTGCCCTAGACGCCATCGCTCGTGACATTACCGCCAGCGTTTCCGCCGCCCATGAGCGAGCCGAGCAAAAGGCGCTGTGCCGGCCGAGCCGTATGAGATTCCGTTCGGTCAGGCAGCGGTTGTGCGCGAAGGGACAGACCTGACCGTCGTCGCATTGTGTCACATGGTGCATCAAGCCCTCAAAGCGATCGGGCAACTCGGCAGTGCTGCATCGGTTGAATTGATCGATCCACGCACCGGGGCGGCGCGAGGCATCGGGCAATCGATCGCCAACCGTTTTGCCGCCAACGGCAGCCAGGTCGTGTTCAACGATGTCGACGGCGATGGCGCCAGTGATGCCGCAGCGCAAGTCAAAGGCAGCGTCGCAATGAAGGTGGATGTCACGAAGCCGGACGAGATCAACGCCGCCATCGACAAGTTCGTCGCGCAGTTCGGCCGACTTGACATCGTCGTCAACAACGCCGATCCGGAAAATAGCTACATGAACGGCCACATCCTAACCGTCGACGGCGGCTGGACGGCGGGATATACGCGCGACTTTTGACGTTTCATCTGGCGCCGCAAGATGGACTCACGAGCTGGAAGCACAGGGGGTGCACGACATGGTTTGCAAACGGCACGGGAGGGCGAGGCTCCTGCCGAGCCGCGAGCCCGCGAATAATCTGAGTTGACATTACGATGCTGACGCTTCCGGCTCGGCAGGAGCCTCGCCCTCCCAAAGGGGGCCGCGCAGACCGTGTCGTGCACCCAAGCATAGGCGACGGATTCTGCGTGGACCGTCGCTAACGCTTCCGGCTCGTATGGGAATTTCACGCGTTCGTGAGTCGTTTGGCAGGCTGCGCAAGCTGGGAAATGGCAGAGTTCACTCGCCGTCGGAATGTTAAACTTTGACGCCTCGATTGGCCGATTCTGATAGAGCGCCGCCAAAATGCGATCTCGGCCTGGGGGAGTCGGTTCGATGTACGAAAAACACTTCGGCCTCAATCGTCGGCCGTTCGCGCCGACGCCGGACACGGCCCTCTACTATCCCGCGACGAGTCACGAGTCCGCCATCGTCGCCTTGACGCGCGGCATGGCAGAAGACGAGAGCATCGTGTTACTCACTAGCGAAGCTGGCCTGGGCAAGACGCTGGTCGGCTACACGCTTCTGGAGCGGATGCCGGAGAACGTCGTCAACGCCTTCTTGACGAACTGCCACCTTTCCGATCGTTCGGCGTTGCTGCAAGCGATTCTCTATGACCTCGGCCTGCCGTTCGATCAAGGCACGGAACAGACACTGCGCTTGCGCCTGACAGATCAACTCTTGAAGACATGTTCGGAGCGGAAACGAACCATCCTGGTGATCGACGAAGCGCATCTGTTGCACGCCGACCTGCTCGAAGAACTTCGTCTGCTGGCCAACCTCGAAGCGGGGGGCAACAAGGCGATACAGATCGTACTCCTGGCCCAGCCGAGCATCGTGACGACGCTCCGCCAGCCCGGCCTAGAGTCATTGCAGCAACGCATTGCCGTGCGCCCGGTGCTGCATCGGTTGGAGGTCGAGGAAGCCTACGACTATTTGCTGCACCACGTGCGGCTCGCCGGAGGCAAGCCGGAGAAGATATTCGACGACACCGCTCTGGAGACGATCGCTCGCGGCGCGCAGGGTATCCCGCGCTGCCTCAATCAGGCGGCGCATCAGGCCATGGTGTTAGCCGCCGAGGGGGAATTGGCCAAGGTCGATGCCGAGGCGGCGCTCGAAGCGTTGGCCCAACTTGGCCTGTCCGCCGGTGATGAAGCGGAGACCGACGCGGAAGGCCATCCTAGCATTCAACGCTTTCAACAATCAGCATGACGATCTAAGAGAACCACGGATGGAAACAGATGAACACGGATGAGAGATAACAAGCAAACTCCCGGTCTGGCGGCGGACAACATCCTCGGGCTCAAATTCCATCTGTGTTTTTCTGTGTTCATCTGTGGTTGATTCGTTGAGACAAGGTGATCATTCATGGGCAGAATGCTCGAAACACTTAAGCTCGGCGACACGCGCAAGGCGACGGCGCCGGTGAGCGGGCCTGGCGATGCGTCGCCGGTTGTGGATTGCGTCGTCGATTGGGAGATCGGCGCGGAGGTTCCGTTCGTCGAGGTCGGTGCTCCTGGGAAGAAGATGGAGTTGTCGGCGAGCTTGATGCAGCATCCGCCGCAGCCCACCCCGCAGCCGCCGCACTTGGCCGTCGAGCCGACGCCGACGCCGACGCCGGTCGCTCGCCTCACGCCGGTCGAACCGATGAAAGCGGCATTCGAGCCGTGGCCGGCGTCCGCTGCATTCGCGTTTGGGCCGGAAATCGTCGCCTACCATCACCCCGAACATCCCGTGAGCCGGGAGTATGTCGCCCTATTGGACGCCTTGCTCGACAACGTCACGATGGCAGGGCCTCGCGTGCTGTTGCTTGCCGGCGGATGGTCCAACGTCGGCACGAGCACGGTGTTGCTGAATCTCGCCGTATGCGCCGCGCGGATGCGAAAGCTCCGTACGCTTGTCGTCGAAACGAAAGCCGGTGATCCCAAAATCAGGACGAGCGGCGGATTCGGCGCGGTGTTGAATGGCTCACTGGCACTGGAGCAGGCCGTAGTGCAGACGGGGCTGCCGTTGCTCGATCTGCTGTCGGCCGGCACGGGTACGACCATGCCCATGGAGGCAGTAAGCTGGCTGGCGAATTGGCTGCGCAGCCGTTATGAGTTGATTCTGATCGACGGCGCCGGCAAGAATGATTCGGCCGTCACCAACTTGCTGACTCATGCCGACGGCGTTTATCTCGTGCTTCCGCAAGGCGAGTCGGCGGCGGCGCATCAGGATTTCGTTCGTGGGGTCGCGACTGCCGGCGGGCGTTTGCGCGGCTTGATCCACACCCGTGTCGACGTGTGACCCTTCTTCGCCGCTTGCGGCTTCGCGCTCGCTCGGCGCCTCACTTTCACACCACCTACCGCACCGAGCGCGCCAGGCCAATCGTTGCCCATGCGGTCCCCCAATAGAGTGATAGATCGGATCGAGCTTCTTGACGCGCGCGTCATTCGATTTCGGATCGGTCACTGCCTTTGGGGACACGGCCCAGTAACCTTCCTTGTTCTGCGTGCTCAGCAGATACTGCTGCGCTTTGCCGATGGCTGAACGGTCGGCGACCTTCGTTTTCATCGCGTGGAGGGCGTAGAGCGTCTGCCCGGTTGCGAACGCATCGCTGGGGTTGCCAGGAATCCAGCCCCAGCCGCCGTCGGCGTTTTGCCTCTTGAGCACATCGGCCATCAGCCGTCCGACGTCGTCTGCCTTGCCGAACCGATCGTCGATGAGCATGTCGACGAGCAATCGCTCGTGGCTCTTGCTCGCCTTTGTTTTTCTGTAGAACGCCAGGCCGGCTTCGATTGTTTTCTTCGTGGCCGCATCGGTGTTTTTCAATGCGTCAAGGCCAAGGATGGCCCAGCCGGTAGTGATCGCATCGGATTCGGGTGCCGATCGGTTCTGGCGAGGCAGCTGGCCGGTGCCGCGGAATGCTCCCGATGGTTCTTGCCATTTGCGCATCATTTCCGGTGCCGCCTGGAGAAACGGGTCTACGTGAGCATTCTTGACGCCTACGTGACCGACGAGAAGTTGCCCGATCGTCGCCATGCTGCCGCCGTCGTTTTTCCCTTCCTGCCGGCTCATCTGTGCTCTTTTGACGAGCGCGGATTTGTGCTTGTCGATCTCGTCCGCCTTTAGCATTGGGCTGAGCGCCTTCATGAATTCCTGGTCCGTGCTGAACGCTTTGTCGAGGATCGGCTTTACTTTCTCAAGGGTGGCATCGTCGACGCCGTCGGTGCGGAGCTGCTTTACCGCTGCGCCCGTGAGCTTGTACCATTGGCGCAACTTTAGCGAGGCGTCGACCGATCAGGTCGTCCATTCGTCGAGCTTCTTGGCGTCGACTTTGACGCCGATGGCCTTGGCCTCGTTGTGGCTCCACAGCATGAACGGCACGACGTGACATGACATGCAGTTGCGGTCATTGATCCAGTCGACGCCTTCCCGCTCCAGGTACGGCAGGCTGCGCTCGACGGCTTGCCGCAGCTTGGCCGGCGCCGGAAACTCTGTCGCCTGCGATGATGCCAGCGACGGCACAAGAAACACGGCAAGAATCGACGGCGTCATGGCTTACACTCATGGAAAGAAGCTTAGCTTGGCGGGATTGAACTCCAACTCTCTCGAATGTATCCGATCTTGCCGCCGTAAGCAATCACATGTTACAAAAATCCGCGCAAGCCGCTTCCTTTGTGCGCCGCTCTTTTTTCGGGCGCAACCTATAATTGCCGCATGAGCGACGCCGCCAACCATCCCACGCCGAGACAGACGCAATCGTACTTGCGCAACCTTTTTCACTCGAATCGCCTGCATCCGAAGAATCGGCTCGGCCAAAATTTCCTGATCGATCTCAATCTCATCGACTTCATCGTCAACGCCGCCGAGTTGACGCGTGCCGACCTCGTGCTGGAAATCGGCTCCGGCACGGGCGGCCTGACTACCCGGCTGGCGGAACATGCCGGCGCGGTTTTGTCGGTTGAAATCGATCCCTCGTTTTTTGCCCTGGCCACGGAAGCCGTGCGCGGGTTCTCGAACGTCCGCCTCCTGCAAGGCGACGTGCTCAAGAACAAGAATCAACTCAATCCCGACGTGCTGACGGCACTCGAAGCGACCAGAGAGCAGTATCGACCGCAGCGCGTGAAACTGATTGCGAACTTGCCCTACGCGGTCGCCACGCCGGTGATCTCGAATCTCCTGATCGCGGGCATCGCTGTGGAACGAATGATTGTCATGGTGCAGTGGGAGATTGCCCAGAAGCTCATTGCCAAGCCGGGCACGAAGGATTATGGCGCGTTGGCGATCTTGATGCAAAGCCTGGCCGACGTCGAGGTGTTGCGCAAGCTGCCGCCGAGCGTTTTCTGGCCCAGGCCGAAAGTCGATTCCGCGATCGTCAAGATCGTGCCGAACGCCCAGAAGCGAAGCCTCATTCCGGACGTGCAGCGATTTCGGATTTTCTTGCGCGATCTTTACGCGCATCGCCGCAAAAACCTGCGCGGGGCGCTGGTGGGGATGACGAGTGAAGGGAAAGCACAATCCGAGCGGAAGGCGTTCGTTGACGCGATGCTGGGCAAGCTTGGTTACACAGGGACGGAGCGAGCGGAGACGCTGTCGATTGAAAAACATGGCGCGCTGTGCGAGGCAATGGGGTCGCTTGCGGATCAACTGGACCTATGACGAATCCGATAATTCGTTTAGCGCCCGCATGGCGCGGCGCGAACGCTAAACGAATTGCACATCACGCCACCGTCACTTCCTTGCACAGGTACACATCCTGAATCGCGTGCAGCATCGCCTTGCCTTCTTCCAGCGGGCGCTGAAACGCCTTGCGGCCCGAGATCAGGCCCATGCCGCCGGCGCGCTTGTTGACGACGGCGGTGTAGACAGCTTCCGCGAGGTCGCCAGCACCGCTTGACTCGCCGCCCGAATTGATCAACCCGCAGCGGCCCATGTAACAATTGGCGACTTGGTAGCGCGTCAGATCGACCTCGTTCTCGCTGCACAGGTCCGTGTACATCTTTCGCTTCTTGTCGACTTTGGCGAATTTGAGCGCCTCGAAGCCCAAATTCGTGTGCGGCAGCTTTTGCTTGATGATGTCGGCGCCAATCGTCACGCCCAGATGGTTCGCTTGCCCCGTGATGTCCGCCGCGAAGTGATAGTCCTTCATCTTGTCATCTTTGTCGGCCTTGAAGGCGTTGTTGCGCGCGTAGCACCAGAGGATTGTGAACATGCCGAGCTCGTGGGCTTGCTGGAAGGCGTGCGAGATTTCTTGAATCTGCCGCTTCGATTCCGCCGAGCCGAAGTAGACCGTCGCGCCGACGCCGACGGCGCCCATGTCGAAGGCTTGCTTGACGCTGGCGAAAAGAATCTGGTCGTGGCTGTTGGGATACGACAGGAATTCGTTATGGTTGAATTTGAGGACGAACGGAATCTTGTGGGCGTACTTGCGCGCCACGGCTCCCATGACGCCGAGGGTCGAAGCAACCGCATTGCAATCGCCTTCGATGGCGAGCTTGCAAATATTCGCCGGATCAAAATAATCGGGATTAGGGGCAAAACTGGCACCGGCGGAATGCTCGATGCCCTGATCGACCGGCAAGATCGAGACGTATCCGGACTTCGCGAGTCGGCCGGTATTGAACAAAAGCTGCAAGTTGCGCAGCACGTTCGGCGATCGATCCGACATTGTCCACACGCGATCGACAAAATCGGGGCCCGGCAAGTGCAGCCGATCTTGCGAAATCTTGGCCTTGTAGCTGAGCAGCGATCTCTTTTCGCCCAGGAGTTCTTCAATCTTGCGAATGTCCATAACATGCTCCCAATTGAGGCGGACGACAAAGACGTTATACGGTTCCGTGGCGCACGTTTCCAATGTGCGGCATTCGTGCGGGTAATCCATCATGAGCGATTTCAGCAACCTGGCGTCGCGGTTTCAGTTCGGCAGTACGCGCTGGTCGATGGTGCTCGACGCGGGGAAGGTTCAAGGCGATTCGGCTGCGGCGGCGCGTAACGAACTGCTCGTGCATTATCACGACGCGGTTTATCGCTACCTCGTCGTCAAACTTGGCGACCCCGATGCCGCCGGCGAATTATTCAGCCGCTTTGCCGAGCGGGTACTGGAAATCCATCCGTTTTTGCAGCGTGCCGATCCGGAAAAGGGCCGATTCCGCGATTACCTGCGGGCGGTGTTGAGCCGAATGGTCATCGACTGGTATCGGCAACAAGCGAAGGCTCCGCAGTCGCTTCCGGACGAGGCGGATCCCACCCAGCCGGAAGACCTCGGCGACTGAGGAAGCAGAGTTCCGCAAGCTGTGGACGGAAGAACTCATGAACCACGCCTGGAGAGGCTTGGAAGAGATCGAGCGAACGAAAGGTCGGCCTTATCATTCGCTGCTCTTGTACAAGGCGCAGAATCCGAAGGTACGATCCGAAGCGATGGCGCGCCACTTCACGACCGTGCTCGGCCAGCAATTCACGGCCGACAATATTCGCAAGCTTTTGCAGCGTGGCCATGAGTTGCTCAACGACCTGCTGGTCGAGGAAGTGGCGCGGTCGCTGAAGCGCGAGCCAAACGAGATCGTCACTATCGATCGCATCGAAGAGGAGATGGTCGAACTGCAGCTTCTGGACGCGCCGCGCCGTGCCGCCCTGGATCGCTACCGGCAGCAATGATTCCATTAGCCGCAAGAAAACGCAAAAACACAAGCATTTGCACGTTGTGAGTGCTGTCGATCCCGGCAATGATCTCCGTAGGACGGATCTCCAGAACCGTCCCTGACCGGCTTTATCGCCAAACGACGGCTCTGGAGAGCCGTCCTACAGTCCAGCTTCTACACACGTTCCTGTTCTTTCTCTTCTTATCGCGTCTTTTGCGTTTTTTGTGGCTATCCCGCCTGCGGTCGTGGGTGTTTCGGGCTGACGTGTTCTACCGCAAACGCCAACCGCTCAGGCCGCTCCAGCATGACGAAATCCCGGCAGCGCATGCGAATTGCAACGGCGTGGCGCTGTGCTTCGAAAACGATGGCGCTCTCGAGAGGCACCGTCGCCTCCAGCAACGTCCGGAAGCCATAGAGTTGGCCAAACGGCATAAGGGCCCCCGATTCGCAGTCTGGGAAATGATCTCGCAATTCGTCTTCGCTGGCGATGCGAACCACGCCGCCGAGTGCTTTGCTTAGTTTTGATAGGTCGATCCGCATCGCCGCTGGTAGCACGGCGAGCAGATGCACCCGCGGTCCCTGGAGAAGGACGCTCTTCATCACCAGCCGGCCCGACAGATGCAGGGTCTTGGCCAGCTTCTGAGCCGTGAACGCCGGCGCATGTACGAGTTCTTCGAAAGCGACTTGTTGATCGGCAAGGTATTGGGATACGCGCATCGATCGCTCGAATCACGGGGTATCGCTGAGAGTCCCCATTGAAGCATGTTTCCGTCGGCATTTCGCGATCAGATTGCCTGGATTCCCAAGAGTGCGTGTTGCCGATGGTCCGGGCGTGCTGAGAATAACGACTGTAACGGCGCCGCTTGCGGCTTCGCGCTCGCGAGGCGCCGGGTGAGCGCGGAGCCGTACGCGGACGAGGAACTGGCCATGACCGATCTCGAGATCATCAACCCATCGATCCCGCGCGGCCGATTTCGCTTCGTGCTCTTCGATTTCGACGGCACCCTCTCACTCATCCGCGAAGGCTGGCCGCAGGTCATGATTCCGATGATGGTCGAGGTGCTCGCCGACACCGGCACGCGCGAGGACGACGCCACGTTGACCGCAATCGTCGAAGACTTCGTGATGCGGCTCAACGGCCGGCAGACGATCTACCAGATGATCCAGCTCGCCGAGGAAGTCAAGAAACGCGGCGGCACACCGCTCGAACCGCTTGCCTACAAGCATGAATATCATGGGCGGCTCATGCTGCGCATTCAGGGGCGCATCGACGCCCTCGCGTCGGGCCATGCCACCTGCGACGACTGGACCGTCCCCGGCACCCACGCGATCCTGTCGCACCTGCGCGAACGCGGGTTGCAGCTTTACCTCGCCAGCGGCACCGATATCGCCTTCGTCAAGCGCGAAGCCGAGCTGCTTGGCCTGACGCCGTTCTTCGGCTCGCACATCTACGGCGCGCTCGACGATTATCAGAACTTCTCGAAAAAAATGATCGTCGAACGCATTATCCAGGAGAATAATCTTCGCGGGGAGGAACTGCTTGGCTTCGGAGATGGGTTTGTCGAGATCGAAGAGGTCAAGCGCGTCGGAGGCGTCGCCGTCGCGGTCGCCAGCGATGAGGCGAACCGCCGCGGCATCCACGCCTGGAAGCGCGACCGCCTGGTGCGCGCCGGGGCCGACCTCGTGATCGGCGACTACCGGCAAACCGACGAGTTGATGCGTTTTCTGTTCGGCTAATAGAGAATCCACGGCATCGTAGGGTGCGTGAAACGCACCGTGCCCTAACGTTGATGTCACGGTCCACGTGAGGAATCCGTCACGCGGAGCGTGACGCCTACCGTGTGGTGCGTTTCACGCACCCTACAGGAGGCCCGCCGCTTGCAACGCACCGCGCATCTTTTGCATTTTGTCAGGCGGCAAGGGCGCGACCGGCGAACGACACGGACCGATCGACAAGCCCAAGCAATCCAGCGCTGCCTTGACGCCTCCTGGCGCCGTGCCCAGCGTCAACGCCATGCGGACCGGATGCAGCTTGCGCTGCGCCGCCAACGAACCGGCCAGGTCTCCACGCACGAAACAGCCGTAGATGTCGGCCAGAAGCCGCGGCGCAATGTTGCCCGTTGCGGGCACCGCGCCGCGAGCGCCGAGCACCATGGCCGAATAGATCAGCGTGTCGCGCCCCATCAACACGCTGAAACGGTCCGGCGTCACGCGGACGTATTCAATCGTGTTCGTCAAATCGCCCGACGAATCCTTCACGCCCAAGATGTTCGGAATCTCCGCCAGTCGGCCCACGGTGTCTGGCTCAATCTTGACCCCCCCGCACGTCGCCGGATTGTTGTACAGCACCACCGGCAGCTTCGTTGCCTCGGCGATGCGGCGGTAGTGATCGTAAATCTCCTGCTGACTCGGCAGGACAAAGTACGGCGTGATGACCGACACCCCGTCGGCGCCTTCCTTCTCGGCCATCTTGGTCAGGCGCACGGCCTCGCGCGTTGTCTCCGCCCCCGTCCCGGCGAATACCGGAACCCGGTGCTTCACATGCTCGACGGCCGTGGCCACAACTAATTGCTTCTCCGCCTCGTCTAAGGCATAGAACTCGCTGTTCGTGCCCAGGACGAACACGCCGTGAACTCCGTTGGCGATGAGATGGTCAAGAAACCACTTGAGTCGAGGAATGTCGAGGTCCTCATTGGCCTTCATCGGCGTGGCGACAGGGGGAATGATACCGCGAATTTGCATGGATGGTCCTTTTCCCGCTCGCAGGTGAGCGCTAAGCCGCAAGCGGCGTGCGGGGTTCAATATCACGTATATTATGGGAATCAGCTCGCCCGTTTGGGAGTCCCACTATGATGCGTGTCGGCATCGCCTTTGCACTTCTCCTGGCTCTCGTCTGCCCCGCTTCGGCGCAGAAAAAAAAGCCCGCCACGGAGCGTTGGTCTCCGGAGAAGGCGAACGCATGGTACAAAGAGCAACCCTGGCCCGTCGGGTGCAACTACATCCCGTCCACGGCGATCAATCAACTCGAAATGTGGCAAGCCGACACGTGGGACCTCAAGACTATCGACCGCGAACTGGGCTGGGCGGCGGACCTCGGCTTCACCAGCGTGCGCGTGTTTCTGCACGATCTCGCCTGGCAGAAGGAACGCAACCAGTTCATCAATCGCATGGACTATTTTCTGCGCGCCGCCGACAAGCATCGTCTCAAGGTCATCTTCGTCCTCTTCGATAGTTGCTGGCATCCCGAGCCCAAGGCCGGCAAGCAGCCCGAGCCGACGCCGCACCGCCACAACTCCGGCTGGGTGCAATCGCCGGGCGTCGCTGTGCTGAAAGATCACGCCAAATGGGCAGCCATGGCAGAATACGTTCACGAAGTCATGCGAGCGTTTCAGCATCGCAAAGAAATTCTCTGCTGGGACCTGTGGAACGAACCGGAAAACAACAACGCCTCGTCCTATGGCGATCGCGATTTGAAAAACAAGGAGAAGGTCGTCTTGCCTCTGGTCAAGCAGGTGTTTGCCTGGGCGCGCGACGTCAATCCAACGCAACCGATCACGGCCGCCCCGTGGATCGGCGACTGGTCCGACGAATCCAAGCTCAGCCCACTCAATCGTTTCTTGTTCGACAACTCCGACATCATCACGTTCCATCGCTACGAGAACCTGGAAGCGACCAAGAAATCGGTCGAATCGCTCAAACGCTACAATCGTCCGATCCTCTGCACCGAGTTTATGGCTCGGCCGCTCGGTAGCCGATTCGAGACGCATCTTCCGTACTTTCACGAGCACAAAATCGGCGCGTACTGCTGGGGCTTCGTCGCCGGCAAGTCGCAGACGATCTATCCTTGGGACTCCTGGCAGAAGCAATACACTGCGGAGCCAAAGGTCTGGTTCCACGACATCCTGCGGTCCAATGGCAAGCCCTACGACGAAATCGAAGTGAAGAAGATCAAGGACGTTACCAACAAGAAAGTCAGCGTGCGCTTGCGGTTCTCGGTCGATAGCCTCGACCCGCGCAAACCGGAAAAAAGCTATGCCGAGTGCATCATTCGCAACGGGACCGACAAGCCGATCGTCGTGCCATCCAACTACTCCGGGGGTTGGCGTTCCGATTTGTTCATTCACGCGCACACGATCTATGGCAAGGAGAGTGGGCGGGCGCACACCCTGACCTTGGTGCGCTGGGCCGACAAGACAGACAATGAAACCAAGATGCTCAAGCCCGGAGAGGAGTTCTCGGTCTTCAAGAATGATCTCAGGGCGGTGCTGGTGCTTGACTCGGACTTCAAGTATCCGCGTCTGAAGTCGAGTGAGCCGCGTTATTACTGGTCCTGGATGGCCTGACCGATGCCGCCGCCGAGTCCGGTCTGGACTGAACATTACGTCAAGAAAAAAGTCGTGTTTTTTGACGCCGAATTCTGGGCAACGGTCCGTATCGACGGAATCGTGCATCAATCAAAGGTCGTCGTACTCAAGGTGAAAGGAGCGGGGGAATAAGCCTTTAGCGTTTCGTACGGTTCACCATAATCTGGAATTCCGGGTTACTGCAACTGAGCCGAGCCATCAGACCGGCACGTCTTTCTGGGAATAATCGCTGCCCGTGCGGATCATTTCATTGGTCCATTCGCCGGCGCCTTTCCGAGGAGCGAGCCATGAACCGCATCGGGTTTTTCGGGATGTTGATGGCATTTTCGTTGTGCGTGGTCGGTTGCGGGCCTTTGCGTTCGCCGATGGCGCCGCGGCCCACGGAAGAAGGGCAGAAGAAGCTCGCCGAGTCGTGGGAAAAGGCGTTTGCCGAGCTCGACAAGATCGATCATCAGCAGCTGCTCGACATCTATGTCGGCACGAATGCGTTTCAACTCGGCGTCGACAAGCTCTATTTCCGCAGCGAAAAACGCACGTCGCGCGGCCTCGTCGTCATGGAGATTCACTACGACTTCGCAAAACCGAGCGATGATCGCTTTGAGGTCATCGTGTTCGATTCGGACAATAAGGTGCTTCGCAAGGAACGCTATGGCCGCGAAGAGGTGGAAACCACCCGCTCCGAGCTCTTCGATGGCAAGCGGGAGTTCTACGGCGACGAGAAAAAGGACTCGCCCGAATTGGCCGAGCGCCGGGCTAAACACAAAGCTCGCTGGGAGAGAATCACGAGCTATTTCCCCAAGGACGAAGAAAAACAAGCCGAGGCGAAGAAGGAGAAATAGTCTACCGTGGCCCTCGCCCTGCTCACGGACGATAGCGAAACACCTTTACGCCCGGCCAATCGGCACGAAACGGGATGCCCAGGGTTCGTATGTACGAAAGGTAAATCAGGTCGCCGTGCATCGATAGGCCCCAGGTCGCTTTGGTATCGTCCACGTCGCCGATGCTGCCAACCTGGCGCGGCTTGGCCGGATCAGACACATTAACGGCGACCAGGTCGCTGCGGCCCGCCGACATTAACACCGTCTTGCTCCGCGCATCGTACACGATCTCGTTGGCGTGCCCAGGGCTCGTGAACCAGCGCAGCCCGTCGAGCTTCGGGTTCCACGGGTTCCACCACGAAACGAGCTTGATCGCGCGCGGATTGGAGATGTCGAGAACCTCCAGACCCACGTAATCAGCGGTCACGTAGGCCAGATTGCCGTTGAGGGCGATGTTGTTGTAGGCGCGAGGCTTGCCGTTCATGGCGGGGTTGGAGTAGCGTCCGATCTCGGTGGGCTTCTTCGGGTTGCCGACATCGATGACGCGAAGGCCGCCGGCGTCGTAGCAAAGGAAGAGCAGGTTCTTCCGCAGCGCCAGACCGCGGGCGTTGATCTTGCCGCGATCGGGCCGTGCGTCGGGGAAGGCGAGCTCGGGCAGGAGGCGTGCGCTTGGGCGAATGGCCGCCGGATTGCCGACTTCCAACACGACAAGCCCGTTGCCCATGGCCGCCAGATATGCGGATTCCCGTCAACAACGACCGCGCCCCCCCGCGCCGTTGAGTTCCGAGTCCTTCCATACCCCCGTGACGCTCGCCTCGGCCGGCTTGGCAACATCGATGATTGCCAGTCCCGCATTCCCGCGCTTGCCCCAATGGTTTCCAAGCGCCAGGTAGAGGCGCGTGCCAGCCTGCGACAGGCTTATGACGTTCAGCGACGCAAGTTTCGAGGCGGGAATCGTCCGCACAAGCCGCGGCGCCGCCTTCATGTCATAGACCAGCAGCCCGGCTTCGCTGGCCACGACGTACAGAAAGGGCCGATCGGCGGCGTCGCGGATCATCGTCATTGGCACGCCTTCGCCTTTGTGCGGGATGTCGTGGAGATGTTCAAATCGCGGCTTGGCCGGCTTGCCTGCCTGAGCAAGCGCGCGTTCGCCCGCGCCGTCGGTGCAAACGAGCCAAACGAGGCCGCAGACCAAAGGAGCGCCCCATTTCATTCTTGATCCTCCCCGTCGATCATCGGATGTCCGATGCGCGCACATGGAGCGACACGGCTCACATAGAGCATCTTAGCTTTTTCTGGCGCACCTCGTAGAACAGTTCGCCTTGACGCCGAGGCGGCGCACGCACACAATGTAAGTGGTGCATCATGCGATTATTGCGCAGAACAGCCATGGCGGCTTTGGTGTGGGCGACGGCGGCGTCGATGCTGCTGGCGGCCAGCCCGCATTACGCTTGCCGATGCCCCGACGGCTCGATCAAGAACGACGGCTTCGCGTCCACAGCTCCATCATCGTGCTGCACGTCGCCGAACGGTTTCCAAAAAAGGAAGAAATCGTGCTGCAAGGCGACAAAAGAACCAGCGAAACGAAGCTGCTGCAACAACGCCGAAATTCCGACGGCGAAACAAGCCTCCGACGCGGGTCCAACCATTGAGCAAACCCATTGCCAGCGAACTCTGGTGAAGCCCGAAGATCGCTCTTTCTGCCGCGTTGAAGTCAAGCCGAATGGCAATACCCAGGACACGTCGGCGGTGAGGGTCGATGTCGCCATCGCCCCCGACGCCAATGCTGCTCACAGCGCCACTCCCTGGCGATTCGACACTATTCCACCACCTACCGACCTGGTCACCGTTCTTCATCGCTTGACCATTTGACACCTCTCCCTTGAGCCGGCGCAGATTCCCTGCGCACAGCGCACTATGCGGCATTCCGCGTCGTCCAACGCACCGATCTCCCAAAGCTCTCGCACTCTTCGCCTGTTTTCTTTCCCATGGAGTAACTTCCGATGCGAAGTGGTCTATTTGGTTCGACCTCGTTCGTCGCCATTCTGTTTCTCATCGTTGGCTGCCAACAGAAGGCATCCGACGGTAACGTGCCAGCAGCATCCAAGACTAAACAGGTGCTCGTCGAAGTCACCGGAATGTCCTGAGCGCAAGGATGCGCACCGCGAGCGCGCGAAGCGCTAGCGACTTTGCCGTGGGCAAAGGACGTGAAGGTTGACTTCGACAAGAAACAAGCATCGTTCACCGCCGAGACCGAACGCTACGACGAAGCCGCCATCGTCGCAGCACTCGAGAAGGAAGGCTTCGGCGGCAAGGTTCTGAAGTAAGCGTGAATCCCAGGGGTGAGCGCAGCGAACCCCTGGGTTGGAGAATCCCATGACCGAAAGCAATGCACACAACCCATCGTCACCTCTGCCGAAGCCGGAGGACGAAGGCGGACTCTGGCCGCCCGACGATCTCGGCTTCTGGGGCAAGGCCTGGTGGTGGTTTGATTTTCTCATTCTCGTCAAGTTGGCCCGTTTGCGCTTCATCGCCATCCTCTTGGTGATCGGCGTGATCATCGTCAAATGGGACCTGCTGACCGCCTACTACGACAAGTGGACACGTCCGGGGAGCGCGCGCACGGCGAGCGCCGATTTTGAGTTCTTCTGCCCGATGCACCCGACGGTGGTCCGCGACAATGCGAAGGAGAAATGCCCCATCTGCTTCATGCCGCTCTCCAAACGCAAGAAGGGGGACAGCACGGAGGAAGCCCTGCCGCCCGGCATCGTCAACCGAGTTCAGCTCTCGCCTTACCGTGTGGTGCTTGCCGGCATCGAAACCTGGCCCGTCGCGTATCTGTCACTGAGCAAGGAAATCGCGACCGTCGGCTTCGTCGAGTTCAACGAAGCCGAGATGAAGCAGGTGGCCGCACGCGTCAAGGGCCGGCTCGACAAGTTGTTCGTCGACAAGACCGGCCAATTCGTTCATGCCAACGAAGAACTCGCCTCGCTATACAGTCCTGAACTCGTCGTCACCGTCCAGAACCTGCTCGACGCCGCCAAGCCCACCGGCAATCCGACGCTGTTGCAAAACGCCAAGGATCGCTTGAAGCTCTGGGGCATCAGCGACGATCAGGTCATGAAGATCATCGATACCGGCAAGGCGAACACGCATCTGAAAATCCGCTCGCCCATCAAGGGGCACGTGCTGAAAAAGTACGTCAAGGAAGGCCAGTACGTCGATGAAGGAACACCGCTTTATGACATCGTCGATATTTCGAAGGTCTGGATTCAGGGGCAGGTCTACGAAGACGACATGATCTTCCTGCCGCCGCAAAGCGCTTTTCACAAAGACGGGGATCGGCCCAAACTACCGGTGATGGCGTTCACGCGGGCCAATCCGAACGATAAGTTCGAAGGCAACCTGACGTTTATCCATCCGCACGTCGATCAAGACACGCGCACCGTCGTCGTCCGCTTCGAGATTCCAAATCCGGACCACAAGCTGCGGCCCGGAACGTCGGCGACGATCAAACTGAAGGTAGAGCCCAAGCAGGTCGAATTGTTCCGGCGCAGTTTAGCCGACGATTGGCTCGCCGATGCGGCCGGCGACGGCATTTCGCAGGCCTGGCAGGCGCCGTTCCGCCCAGCGAGTTTTCAGCCGCTCTGGCGTCATTGGACGCGCATGTCCACGCTCGAGCAAGGGCTTCTACTCGCGATCCCCGAGTCGGCAGTGATCGACACGGGCAACCTGACCATCGTGTATCGCGAAGTCGCCGCCGGCGAATACGAAGGCGTTCGCGTCGAGCTCGGGCCTCGCCTCGTCGGCGCCGACGACAAACATTATTTCCCGGTGCTCCGTGGTCTTGAACTCGGCGATCGCATCGTCACCGCCGGATCGTTCCTGCTCGATGCCGAGACTCGTCTCAATCCTGCTGCCGGTTCGATATACTTCGGCGGCGGCTCGGCCGGAAAGTCCGCGGGCGCGTCCAGCGTTCGCCCCTCCACGCCGGAAGATCTCGAAGCCAAGATCGCCGCTGCTCTCGCCAAGCTTAGCGAACCGGACCGCAAATTGGCCGACGCGCAAAAGTACTGCCCGATCCTCAAGGGCAGCCCGCTCGGCTCCATGGGCGCACCGACCAAGCTCACGATCCTCGGACAGCCGATTTATGTCTGCTGCGCCGGCTGTGAGAAAGGCGCTCGCGTCAATCCCCAGCGCACACTCGACGAAGTCGCCCGGCTCAAGGCCAAGGCGGCGAAATGATCCCGTTTTCGTTTAGCGCTCCCGTGGCGCTACGCGAGCGCTAAACGAAGACAGGCCGGTACCGCACCATGATCGAAAAAATCATCGAACTATCGATTCGCAATCGCTTCCTCGTCATCTTTCTGGCGGCGGCGCTGACGGTGTTCGGCATTTACGCCACGCTGAACACGCCCGTCGATGCTATCCCCGATCTCAGCGAAAACCAGGTCATCGTCTTTACCGACTGGATGGGACGCAGCCCAAAGGAGATCGAAGAGCAGGTTACCTATCCCCTGTCGCGCAAGCTGCAAGGCCTGGCCGGCATCAAGGCGGTCCGCTCGTCGTCGGAGTTCAACTTCTCGATGATCACCATCATCTTCGAGGACAAGGTTAACTTCTACTTCGCCCGCCAGCGCGTCACCGAAAAGCTGACCCAGGCGACGAACTACCTTCCCGCCGGCGTCGTTCCCTATCTCGCGCCCGACACGACCGCTTTGGGCCAAATCTTCTTCTACACGCTCGAGGCAAGTAGGGCGCAGCCGCTCGACCCGGCCAAGCTCTGGGCCCTGAATAAATTCCAGGTCGTGCCGGTGCTCAACTCGGCCGCCGGCGTCGCCGACGTCGCCACGCTCGGCGGCATGCCCGTCGAGTACCAGATCGACGTTCGCCCCGAATCGCTGCGCGCTTACAACATCACGCTCGGCGAACTCTACAACTCCGTCGCCAAAAGCAATCTCGCCGTCGGCGGCGGCGTCGTGCAGAAGAATAACGCCGAATTCCTCGTCCGCGGCGTCGGCTGGATTCGCGACAAGAAGGATATCGAAAACACCGTCATCAAGGAGGCCAACGGCGCCCCCATCTATGTCAAGAACGTCGCCATCGTACAGATGGGCACGCAGTTTCGCCGCGGCGTCTACGAGAAGAACGGCAATGAGGTTGTCGGCGGCATCGTTATGATGCGCCACGGCGAGAACCCTCTCGCAGTCACGCAGCGCGTCAAGGAAAAGATCCAAGAGTTGCAGCCCGCGTTGCCGACAGGCGTGCGCATCATCCCGGCCTACGATCGCACCCAACTCATCACCGGCGCCATCCACACGCTCACCGAAGTCATGTGGCACGAGATGGTCATCGCCTCGATCGCGATCCTGCTCATTCTCATGCACATCCGTAGCGTCTTCGTGATCTGCGTCACATTGCCCTTGTCGGTGCTGTTCTCATTTTTGGTGATGTGGATTCTGCGGCAGCTCGGCATCATTGACATCCAGGCCAACATCATGTCGCTGGCGGGCATCACCATTTCCATCGGCATCCTCGTCGATCAAGCGATCGTCATGGTCGAAAACGCCACGCATCATCTGACGGAGAAAGTCGGCGACGAGCCGGTGACGGGCGACACGACCGAACTCGTCATCCCCGCCTGTCAGCAAGTCGGCCGGCCGATTTTCTTTTCCGTCATGATCATGCTCATTTCGTTCATTCCAGTGTTCATGCTGTCAGGCCGGGAGGGGAAGCTGTTTCATCCGCTGGCGTACACCAAGACGTTCGTGTTGATCGGCACGGCGATCATTTCGGTGACCGTGGTGCCGGCGCTCATTCCGACGTTTCTGAAGGGGAAGCTGAAACGGGAAGAAGACAACTGGATCGTCCACAGCTTCATCATGATCTACAAGCCGCTCTTGACATGGTTTCTGCCGCGGCTGAATCTTGTCATGTGGATGTTCGCCGCCCTCTTGGTTTTGGCGGCGGGAATGTTTCCGCTGCAAGCGATCATCGGCCTCGGCGCGTCGGAGACGGCTTGGCGCACGACGTTTCTCCTGGTGTTCTTTATCGTCACCGCCGTCACCGTGATCGCGACCGACGGCTTGCTGTGGCAAGGGGTCGCCTTGGTGACGCTGACGGCGCTGGCGCTCTGGGCGTATCACTTCCCAAAGATCGGCGTCTCGTTCATGCCGGCGCTCGACGAAGGCACGACGCTCGACATGCCGACCAGCGTGCCGAGGGTCAGCGTTACGCAAGCGGCCGACGATCTCAAGCATCGCAATGGCCTTCTGCGCAGTTTCCCCGAAGTCGAATCGGTCGTCGGCAAAGCGGGCCGGGCCGACACGCCGACCGACCCGGCGCCGCTCGACATGTTCGAGACGATCGTCAACTTTCGCCCCAAGGCGCATTGGCCCAAGCGCGTGCTCAAGTTCAACGATGCCGTCCAGCAGACACGAGCCGTGCTATCCACATTGGAGGACGAAGGCTACGTCCAGCGCGCGAAGTACGACGATGATCGCGACAGCGTGATCAATGACGCCACGCAGAAAGCACTGACGCGATTCGATGAAACGATGCGCGAGCTGGCCCTGCAACGCTATCGCGAGTTCGAGAATGAGCTCGGGCCGACGTTGACGCGCTTCATCGTCGACGAAACACTGGGCCGCTTCGAGAGGGGGCGTGATTTACGCATTTCTGCCGATCAAAAGAACAAGCTTGGCGCCGACTTCACCAACGACCTGGCCGCCGAATTCGGCGCCTGGCTCGCAAAGTATCCATCACTCGAAGACGTGACGCGGATCACCCAGCACGTTTCGACGGACCTCGCCAGGCAAAAGCTGTTTCGCAGAGGCCTAAAGGCGGGCGATGCGTTGGCGGTGAAGGAAGGAATCTTCGGCCGCTCGTGGTCGCTGCTGGGCGAGTTCCTCGGCGGATCGCCGAAGACGTTCGCCGGCGAAGTTCTCGCCGCCACCGAGGCGCAGCGGCAGGCGCTCTGGCGCGAACGCGTGCACAAGATCAACGGCGAACTCTTCGACCGCGGCATCGAGGCGTACACCTGGTACGCCATACAGGAATCAGTCAAAAGTGCCAAGGACATTCGCCTGCTGGCCGACAGCGCCAAGGGCGACGCCGCGGGCCGGTTCACCACCGAGGCGATTCGAGCGCAACTCAACAAAGCGCACGACAAAAGGGCGTTCGAGCCGTTCCTGGCGTTACGGCCCAAGCTGGAAGAGCCGTTCAAGGATCGCGTGTTCTTTTGGCCAAGACAAGGCGGGCCGAAGGGAGATCTGGTCGACGACGAGATGACTCGCGTCATTCAGGTTCCCGGCTGGGGCAACATCTTCACGCAGCCGATCATCAATCGCATCGAGATGCTCTCGACCGGCGTGCGCACCGATATCGGCATCAAGGTGTTCGGCCCGGACGAGGTCGTCATTGAAAAGGTCTGCAAGGAGATCGAAGCCGTTGTCAAGCCGATCCCGGGCGCCCGTGACGTTCTGGCCGCTCCGATCATGGGCAAGGGCTACCTCGAAATCGACATCGATCGCGAGAAGGCTGCTCGCTATGGCATCACGGTCGAAGACATTCAGAACGAAATCGAAGTCGCGCTCGGCGGGCGCATCATCACGTACACGGTTGAGAAACGCGATCGCTATCCGGTGCGGATTCGCTATGCCCGCAACAACCGCGAGGATGAGGAGTCGGTCAAGCGGCTCTTGGTGAGTCCAGGCAGCATGGCCGCTCCCGCCGCGATGGCGTTGCCCGGCGCGCCGGCGGACTCCGTGCCGCCGCCGACCGGCGATCGCGTGCATCAGGCCGCTCCGGAGCATGGATCGCGAGGGAAGAAATCGCCCATTCCGCTCAGCGCCCTTGCCAACGTCAGAATTGTCGAAGGTCCGTCGATGATCAAGAGCGAGAATGGGCAACTGCTCAACTACGTCACCCTCATGGTGCGTGGCCGGGACATGGTCGGTTTTGTCGACGAGGCCAAACGCATCGTCGCTGAGAAGGTGCGTTTGCCCGAGGGAGTGCACATCGAATGGAGCGGCGAGTTCGAGCACCAAATGCGGGCGGCGCAGACGTTGCGCTTCGTTTTTCCCGCGGTCATCGTGCTGATCTTCGTGATCCTTTATCTGACGTACCGGGATCTCGAAGACGCCTCGCTGATGATGCTGGCCGTGCCCGAAGCGCTCGCGGGCGGAGCGTTCTTCATGTACCTGTTCCCCAAGATCATGAACGGCTGGGACGCGCCCCCCATGGACTTCAGCGTCGCCGTTTGGGTCGGCTTCATCGCCTGTTTCGGCATGGCGACCGAGACCGGCATCATCATGCTCGTCTACCTGCGCGAGGCGATCGACAAGCGCGGCGGCCTGGAGAACATTCAATCGCTCGACGAGCTTCGCCAGGCCGTCATCGAAGGCGCGGTCCATCGCCTGAGGCCCAAGCTTCTCACCGAAGGCGTCGCCATCATCGCCATCTTCCCAATGGTGTTCGCGTCAGGCGTCGGCGGCGAGATACTAGCGCCGATGGCCCTGCCGGTGCTGGGCGGGTTGTTGATATCGGATGAGGTGGTGGATATCTTCCTGCCGGTGCGTTTTTACTGGGTGCGGCGAGCGCGCTGGCTGGAGATTCAGGAGGAGAAGAAACGCGCGGCGAATGGGTCCCCAGCAGCCGAGGCGAGCGTCGAGGCGTAAGCCCGACGTGCCTCGCTGAGAAAACAAGTCGGGCTTACGCCTCGACGCTCGCCAGAACGGCCTGTGGCCAGTGGACCTACACGGACACCTTGACGCGTGGACGGCCGTTCTTCACTTGGCCTTCGTAAGAACCTTCCGTTCCTTCAAATCATACCGCCCGCCCGCGGAGATCGCCTCAGAGTCGGGATCGCCCTTTGCAAACTTTCGGGTCGAGTCGTAGAAGTGGACCTTGCCCTTGCCGATCACGTCGGCGGTCGAACCCTGAACGACGATGGCGGTGGCTTCGTCGATGCCGATGCCGAGGTATTGCGGATAGAGCTTCATGAGCTCGGTCATGTCCTTTTGGCGTTTGCGCTGGGTGAAGTGCTGATCGATGGCGACGCCCTTGAGGAAGCCGAGGCCGCGTTCGTAGCCTTCGTAGCGGATGTCGAAGTTGTTGAAGACGCCGCCGCGGCAGAGGTAATCGCCCTGAATGGTGGCGCCGGCGCTGGTTCCGCCGATGACGCCGCCTCGCTTGAGCACGTCGAACATGAGGGGGAGCGCCTTGGTTTGTTCATAGCAATCGACAAAGCGCCACTGGCGACCGCCGTCGAACCAGATACCCGTGGCTTCCTTGAGCGTATCGAGAAACTCCTTGCTTTCGACCTCGGCCTGCGTCTTGCCGTAAAGGACAGTGGCTCTCTTGGCGCCGGACTTTCGAAATAGGTCGGCAAGAAAGTCGCGCTTGGGGATCGGATCGCTGGCGGTTGGAAAGATGACGATGTTCGCCTTGCCTTCACCGCCGGCGTACTCGACGAACTTCTTATAGAGGCCGGGCGGCGTGCCGCCCCCGCCAACGATGACCAGTGTGCCCTTCTCGACGCTCGGTTGTTCAACCATCTTGGGCGGGAAGCCGGCGACGCGGTCGATGGCATGACGCCGCAGCGCCGTCAGATCCTGCTGCTTCTTGCCCTGGGCGACGAACGATTGCACCGACGGATTGCCGGCTACGAGCAAGGTGACTTTTTTCTCGCCGATCGCGCTGATGGTTCGGCCCCTGAGCAGCATCGCGGCGCCGGGGTCAATCTGATAGCCGACGAAGCCCGGCATTTTCTTGAGGCGATCGGCGAGCATTGGCGTTGCCTCGGCCGCGGGCGTTTCGACGACGCCGGCAGGCAGGAGCTTGAGTTCATTGCCGATCAACTCCGCGCCGATGCCGGCCGCGCCGATGAGCCCGCCGCGATTGAGGACTGCCTGGCATTGCTCAATGAGGCGATGCTGCTTGATCACGTCGCGCCAGTCGCCTGCCGACTCGACCATGAGCCAGACGGCCGTGGCGTCGCGCAGCGGATCGGCGGCGTTCTTGGCCAGGACGACGCGCAGCCTCTCGCCGGATTGGGCCAGACCGGCTGGGAGCTTCGTCTTTTCGTTGGCAGCCAGGACGACGATCTTCGCCTTGTCGCCACCGGCCAGCTCCAGGAGCTTTTCGAGCGCCGTCGTCGACACATCGCCCTGGCCGCACAAGAGGAGCGCCCCGCTGATGCCGGCCGGATCTATGCGCGGCGCTTGGGCCTGCGTCGTCCCTGTAAATAGGAAGGCTGTGACGGCAACTACAAACAAGCGGTAGATCGGTCTCATCGATGTCCCCTTTTCGTTGAGCGCCCGCATGGCGCACGCTGAACGCTAAACGTAAACAGCGCTAGCGCATCGCCAGCAACCGCTTCGCCTCATTCAGCACAAACGTCGCGTCCATGAACGGATCGTAGCCGATGTCGTGCCAGCGGACCAGGCCCCGTTCGTCGATCAGGAACGTGCCGTGCAGGGGCAGCCCTTCAAAGTCATCGTAGGCGCGGAAGCGCTGGAATGCGACGTGCTTTGCGTCGGACGCCACCGGGAACGGGATCGTCTTGCCGCCGCTGAGCGCCGCCTTAAGCGCCTCGGTCGTGTCCGTGCTGATTGCGACGATCGCGATGCCGGCGGCTTCGAACGCCTTCTTCTGCTCGCCGAACTTTTGGAGTTGCTCCATGCAGTGCGAGCAGCCGTAACCGAGGTAGAAGATCGCCAGCACCGGCTTGCCGGAGTACGCCTTGCTCGACATCGCGTTGCCGTTTGCGTCGGGCAAGGTCCACTCCGGCGCCGGCGTCGGCTGCCAGACAAGCGGGCCGATCGACTCGATGGGCGGTCGCTTGCCGAAATCGGCGGGGAACGGCGTCTTGACGCGCCAGTCGGCCGGCAGCTTTAACTCCTTGGCGATTGGCGTCAGACGCTTGAACATCGGCGTCTCGAGCGAGTCGATCGTGCCGGAGATTTTTCGCAACCGGTCGAATGCGTCAGCGCATTCTTTGGTCTTGCCGACGGCGTGCAGGCATTCAACGTAGAGCGCCAGCGGCGCAACCTGGTTCTTGCCGGAATCAGACGCTTGCTTGGCGAATTGCTCGGCCTTCACTTTGTCGCCGGCGAGAAGGTAGTAGCGTGCTTGCCGCGATTGGCTCGCATTTTTGAGCGCCTTGATGTCGTCAAGCGCCGATTTCGGATCGTCGGCAAGGAGCTTTTGCAGCATCTGAAGCTCCTTGACAGCGTTGTCGCGTGCGGCAATTCCGTCGAGGCCGGGAGGGCCTTTGCCTTTGCCTTTGAACTCGGGCGGCTTCTTAGGATTGGCTGCCGGGGAAACGTGGAGTGGGGTTGCCAGACTCACCCACGCTACATACCCCCCACCCCCACCCTCCCCCACAAGGGGGGAGGGAGAAGGAAGGGTACGCTCATTCTCGTTGTTGATAGCCTTCGGTTTAGTCGGCTTGTCGGCTCCTTTGCCGCCGCCTTGTTGAAGTGCGTCGATCGTTTGCGCAAGCTTGTCCTTGTTCCCCTTGCCTGCATGCGCCAGGCCGATGAGGCGCAGCCGTTTGACTTGCTCGTTGGCAAGCTCTGTCGGGTCGAGATACATCGTGTCGGCCAAGGCGAGTGTCTCATCCCACAACTCGAAGCGTTCGAGCAACTCGAACAGCCGCGTCCGGCCATACGACGCCGACTTGCCCCCCTTTGCGGACGTGTTGTACCTCGGATGCCTCGGCAACTCGATCAGATTCTTCGCCAGCGCGACGGCGTCTTTCACACGCCCGGAGTGGCTCAGGCTGCGAATCAGCCACTCTTGATTGTGGGCGTAGTTGTGTATCTGATCGGGCAGCACGCGATCGTGCATCATGTGATAATGATCAGCCCGGCTCGACGCCTCTTGCTGCCAGGCGGCCTCGGCGTATCGTTTGAGCCGATCGTAGGTGTGCCCCGGCATGTGCCACATGTGGGCGATATTCGGCGCCGCCGAGCCGCACAGCGCCGCCGAGCCGAGGGCGTTCGACGGATTGGCGCCGTCCCACAGGTGAATGCGGTAGTGATGCGCGGGGTGCAGCGGGTTGGCCTTGAAGATCTCGTCGAGCAATTTGTCGCGCTGTGCCGTTTGGCCGCCGAGGCTCCACTGCCAGCCGCGCACGACATAGAACGCCTTGGCCTCGATGTCGCCGGGGTTCTCTTCCCAGATTTTCTTGAATGCGTCCATGACCTGCTGGCGTTTGTTGCCGCCGGTGGTCAGGAGTAGATCGCACATGCTCTCGATATAGAGCCGTTCGCGCCGCGTGGTGTTGACGAGCCGATCGCGGGCCTTCTTGATGAAGCCGGCAGCGCGCTTGGCGTTTTCATGATTGGCCATCGCCATGCCCCAGTACGCCATTGCGCAGTCCGGATCGAGCAATGCAACCTGGCGAAACGATCGCTCGGCCTCGAAATACCAAAAACCGTGTAGTTGGCCGACGCCTTGCTCGAAGAACTTCTGGGCCTCTGCCGACCTGGTGGTGATCGGAAAACGAACGTTGCCGGTCTTGCCCATGAGGTAGGCTTTTTGGCGCGGACCTTCGTTGAAGACTTCGCCGTGGAACGATCGGCCGAAGAAATCGTCGGGGTGGTCCTGTGCATATGCCGTGCTGACGATCCACAGGGCGGTTGCAGCAAGCAAACATCGCTCGATGAACATGAGGTTTCTCGCAAAGAAGCCCAGGGGTGGGGTACTCCGAACCCCTGGGATGCGCCGCAGGGTCCCAGAGGTTCGGAGTACCTCACCCCTGGGCTTCCAAACCACCGAAATCACTCCAATTCACTCGATGCGCAGCGGTTGCGTCAAGCGTTGACCGCCTACGTTCAGTTCAAACGTGTAATCGCCGGGAGCCTCGCCCAGGCCGTCGAATGGCATCACGTAGCGGTGCAACCCCGCCGTGGCGTACCGTTCGGAAAGCTTGCCGGCGCCGAACAGATCGCCGTTCTTCCTTACAGTAAACTCCAATTGCTTGGCGGGCGATTGGAGGTGATAGTAAATCGCCGCGCCGACCCGCGGATTTGGCGCTATGTACCCCTTCGCTTTCGTATCAGGTTGCGTCGGAACGTAGGCCAGGGCCGGGCGGATGCGAAACAAATGCGCGGGCTTGGCCAACATCGCCGGGGTCATCTCCTCCACGGGGCCGATGTCGACGACGTAGATGCTTCGGCCATGCGTGCCGATGACGAGGTCGCGCTCGCGCGGATGGATGACGAGATCGTGCATCGGCAACTTCGGCAGCCCGGCCTTGAAGGGGAGCCAGTTCTTGCCGGCGTCGAACGTGACGTGAACGGCGTTCTCCGTGCCCACGAAGAGCAGATTCGGATTTTTCGACGATTCGCGGATGACGTGCACCGGCTGATCGCCGGGCAGGTTGTTCGTGATGTTCTGCCAGGTCTTGCCATGATCGGTCGTCTTGAAGACGTACGGATTGAGATCGTCGTTGCGATGTCGGCCGATCGCGAGGTAAGCGGTTCCCTCATGATGGTGCGAACATTCGATGCGTGTGATCCAGCGATTCTTCGGAACACCCGGGATCTTGTCGGAGAGATCGGTCCAGGTTTGTCCGGCGTCGGTGGTGACGTGGATTCGGCCATCGTCGCTGCCGACATAGAGGAGCCCGGCTTTCTTGGGCGACTCGGCAATCGCGGTCAGTGTGTGGCCCGTACTGGCGTACGCGACTCCGGTCTTGCCGAAGGTGAGATCGCCACTGATCTTTTTCCACGAGTCGCCGCGGTTGTCGCTTTTGAACAGATAGTTGCCGCCGTAGTAGAGCGTCTTTGGATTGTGCGGCGACAGGAGCATGGGGCTATTCCAGTTGAAACGGAATGGATCGCTCTTGTCGCCTGACTTGGGCTGAATCGGCTTGCCCTTGTTGGCGGCGACATCGAAGCGTTGCGGTCGGCCGTACTGGGCTTCGGAGTAGACGATGTTGGAGTCGCTCGGGTCGCACTGGCACTGGAAGCCGTCGGCGCCGGCGATGCGTTTCCAGTCGGCAAGCGTGATGCCTTCGGCGCTGCGCGTTCGGCTCGGGCCGCCCCAGGAGCCGTTGTCCTGCAAGCCGCCATAGACGCGGTACGGTTTGCTCATATCGACGGCGATGCCGTAGAACTGGGCGAGCGGAATCATGCGGTTGGCGGACCAGGATGTGGCGCGGCTGCGCGAGACATACAGGCCGCCGTCGTTGCCGAGGATGAGGTGCTTGTTGTCGGCGGGGTTTATCCACAGGGCATGATGGTCCGGATGGATACCTGCCGCCTTACCGCCTTTGACCGCGCCGCCGACGGTCTGAAACGTCTTTCCCCCATTGGAGGAAACATAGAACGCGGTGCCCAGAACATAAATGCGTTGATCGTCGACCGGGTCGATGCGAATTTGGCCATAGTAGAACGGCCGGGGAACGACGGAGTTGACATGGGTCCACGACGCGCCGCGATCGTCGGAGCGAAAAACTCCGCCGTCCCCGACGTTGAGGTCCTTCTTGTTGGCGACGTTGCCTTTCGTGCCGACGCCGGTCTTGTCGGACTGCACAACGGCGTAAACGACTTTGGGATCATTGCGATAGACGGCGAGCCCACAGCGGCCGTACTGATTTTCGGGCAGCCCCTTGGTCATCTTCTGCCACTTCGCGCCGCCGTCGATTGTCTTGTACAATCCCGCCTTGGCGCTGTACTGTTTGGCCGGATCGCCGCCAGAAAAGGCATCACGGCGGACCGCATAGGCAGCGGCGTAGAGGATGTTCGGCTCGGACAAGTCGATGGCGACATCGATGCAGCCGGTGTCGACGTCAAGCTTGAGCACGTGCTGCCACGTCTTGCCGCCATCGGTGGTCTTGAAAAGGCCGCGTTCGGGATTCGGACCCCAGACTCGGCCCAGGGCGGCAACGTAGACGATGTCCGGATTGGTCGGGTGGATGACGATACGGCCGATGTGGCGAGTTTCCTTCAGGCCCATGTGCTGCCAGGTCTTACCCCCGTCGACGGAGCGATAGACGCCGTCGCCCCAGGTGACGCTATTGCGCGGGTTGGCCTCGCCGGCGCCGAACCAGACGACATCGGGATTGGACTGAGAAACGGCAACCGCGCCGATGCTGCACGTTAGATCATCGGTGAGCGGCGTAAAGCTCGCGCCCGCGTCGGTCGTTTTCCAGACGCCGCCCGTCGCTGTCGCGACATAGTACGTGTCGGGGTTCTTGTCGAGGACGGCGAGATCGACGATGCGACCGCCCATGTTGGCTGGTCCGATGTTGCGGGCCTGGAAGACGTCGAGCAGCTTCGGATCGACGGCGGCCTTGTCCTGGGCCACGCTTGGCCCAATATTCAAGAGCAGCGGAATCGTTAACGCGAAAAACAGCACGCAGAGGAGGTGGCGTCGCATGAGTTGATTCCTGAAATTGCCGAGGGGCGAAGAGTTGAACGAGAGAGGACAATCCATCCGAGCAGCATGTGTTATCGACGCTTGCAGCTTCGCGCTCGCATGGCGCATTGCGAGCGTAAAGCCGCAAGCTAAAGAAATTCTTACTTCGGCGCATCGACGGCCAGCGCCTTCATGCAGAAGTTGGCCGTGCGGTCGAACATCGCCCAACTCGGGTTCTCGAATCGATATTCATAGAGGTCGCGCCAGATGACGCCGTTGTAGTAGTAGCTTTCTTCCGGGTTCGCCTTGGAGAGGACGATCGGACCACCGTTGGGACCGCGCGGGCCCTTCGGCACGAACTTCTTCTTCGGCGTCGGCTGCTTGACATCGGGCGTCTTGTCCGGCTCCTTCTTCGGATCGCCCTGCAGTAGGACTTCGATCTCCGAGGTGCGGTCGATGGCCTGTCCGCCGTGAGAGACCTCCAGGCAGACGACGAACTGCTGGCCCTTGGTGACGACGACGGCAGCGTCGAGATCAACGGTATGGAAGCCGGTCCGTTCGATAACGCCAGTCTTCGTCGCCAGCGCCAGCTTCGGTTCCCCCTTCTCGAACTTGCTGTAGACCGTCGCCGTGTACTTGACGTTGTCGGCCGCCGTGTAGAAGCTGACCGCGTTCAGTTTATGATCGGCCGTCGCGGTGAAGACATTGCAGGCCTTGGAGATGTCCTTGATGGTCGCACGCCAGCCGTGATAGTCGTGATAGTAGACGTGCGAGTACTTGAGCGGCTCGATGTTGCGGAACGAAACAGCCCCCATCTCCGGATCGCGGCAGCAAACGCGGTCGTAATAGCTGATCCAGTAATACCCCTTGTCGCCTCGTTCGACGCCCCAGCTGTTCTTGATCAGCCAGCAGCCAGGCTTGGGCAGCTTCTTATTCGGGTCGGCCGTCGTCTTGTCATCGTCCCAGCCGACGATGGCGATGGCATGGTTGGGCTTCTTGGTATTGTCGAGTGGTTGATAGTGCACGAAGTCTTTCGCCATGAAGCCGATGTTGACGGTCATGGCGGTGCCGATCGCCCCCTGTGTCATGAGGCGCCGTTTGATGACGTCGATGCCTTCGAGGTTATCGCCGATGGTGAACCACTCGACATCACGGACATAGAACTTTTCGCACTTCGGATCGGTGTAGGCCGGGGGCGTGGCGTACGCCGGGTTGGCGCCGAGTTTTTCAGGCAACTTGGTGCAAACGACGCCGTCGCCGCGGGAGATGTAGGCCGTGGCGACGCGATAGTCGCCGCCCTGGTGCACGGTCATGCCGGTCGGATCCTTGGTCGCATCGGCGAGGTCGCGGTTTTGATGGCGGTTGAAACCGTTCCACCAGTCGAGGTGGTATTCGCAGAAGGCCGGCGCGCCTCCGTTGCCGAACTTCTTCCAGTTCCCCGAGACGATGAGATTGCTCTCGATGGCAGCCATGGTGCCGTGCGCCCAGCACGTGCCGCCTTGCTGCTTTTTAATCGGCGTGACACCGCCGGATTTGCGCAGGTCATACGACCGAGGCAAGTCGCTCTGTGCCGACACAAACGGCGCAAGCAATAGGAGGATGCAAAACGCAAGCAATAATGGCATTCTCTTCATGGCGGACACACTCCAATGGGTGGGATGCGGGGATGTAGTAGTATCATCGATTGCGGCTTGATTTGCACCTGTTTTTTTGACAATTCTGCAAAAAATCGGGTCTTTGGCGTCGACGCCTGGACCGGCGACGGAAAAATGTCCACGGATTGCAGGGCGAGGCCGAGCCCTAAAGGCACGCGAGGCATGATCTGCTCCTTGGAATAGACTGGGAGCTAGCGGAGTTGCCGGCCACCGATGGAGCTTGCCATGGATGCTCTTCTACGACGTTTCGACCCGATTGTCGCTGCCCCGTCCTTCACGGCTTTGATCGGTTGCGACTTCGAAGTAACAGTCGCCAACGTGGTCAGGTGTCCGGGCTGGCAGGTCGGTTGCGAGCAATGGGGATCGGACTGAAGAGGAGCCGCGCCAGGTACGACCCGTGCGAGGCAATCGGGGCGTTGGAGTTCGGCGAGAAGTAACGCCTTTATGGCACGCTTTGCTGGGTCACTTGCGCCGCAAAGTGCTTCACCCGTGCGATCATCTCGGAAAGGCCGGTGCGGCGACCGGGACTCAAGTGCTGCTCAAGGCCGATGCGTTCCATGAAGCCGTGAATGTCGAACGCAACGATCTCCACCGCCCGCTGGCCGCAAAACAGTTTCTCCAGAAGCGCCAATTCGCCGCGGACGATGGTCGCATCGCTGTCGGCAAGGAACTCGACGATGTCGATCGTGCCCGGCCTGATGCGCAGGTGCATGAACACCGTGCTTTGACAGCGTTTCACCCGGTTGGGTTCCGTCTTCAAGACATCGGGCATCGGTGCGAGCTTCTTGCCCAGGTCCATGATGTACTCGTATCGATCCTTCCATTCGTCAAGAATTTCGAAATCACTGGCCAACTCTTCAGCGACTGCGATCGGGTTGGCGCCAGTGGCAGGGGCGTATTGGAATTGCCTCATTTCCGGCACGGCAATTCGCGGCTTGACGCTGGCCGCGATTTTCTCCAGCGCGTCCGCGAAGACATCGACCTCATCCAGTGTGTTGTAAATGGCGAACGACGCCCGCACGGTTCCGGCGATGCCGAATCGCTCCATGAGCGGCTGGCAGCAGTGATGCCCGGTGCGAACCGCGATGCCTTCAAGGTCGAGTTGCGTGCCGACATCGAGCGCCGACATGCCCTCGACGACGAACGACAACACGCCGGCTTTTTCCTTGGCCGTGCCGATGATGCGAACGCCGGGGATCGCCGCGACGCGCTCGGTCGCATGGGTCAGCAAGCAGTGCTCGTGTTCAGCGACGGGACGCGGTGCAGGCAGTTCGTCTGTTTTGTTCGGGCGAAGGACAAGCGGCGCAGGCGAGCCGCCTGCAATACGGAGAAAAGACTGTTCAAGGTCTTCGACGTAATCAACCGCTGCCGCCAGGCCGATGGCGCCGGCGATGTTCGGCGTGCCGGCTTCGAACTTGTACGGCAACTCGTTCCAGGTCGTCTTGGCGAAGCTGACGTAGCTGATCATGTCGCCGCCGGTCTGATAGGGGGGCATCAGCTCCAGATGGCGCGGCTTGCCGTAGAGCCCCCCAATTCCCGTGGGGCCATAGACCTTGTGGCCGCTGAAGGCGTAGAAGTCGCAATCCAGCTCGCGCACATCGATCCTTAAGTGAGGCACGGCCTGGGCGCCGTCGACCACGACATAGACGCCGTGCTGGTGTGCGAGCTCGATGATCTTTTTGACCGGATTGATCGTTCCGAGTGCATTGGAGACATGCGCGATCGAGATGATCTTCGTGGCCGGATTGATCATCTTCTCCAGCGCGGCCAGGTCCAGTTCGCCGGCGTCGTTGACGGGAATCACACGCAAGTTGGCGTGCTTCTCCCAGCACAGGACTTGCCAAGGTACGATGTTGCTGTGATGCTCCAGGGCCGACACGATGACCTCGTCGCCGGCGTGGACGTTCATTCGGCCAAAAGTCTGCGCGACCAGATTGATTGCCTCAGTCGTGCCTCGCGTGAAGATCAGATCGCGCAGGCACGGGGCGCCGATAAACTTCTGCACTTTGACCCGGGCTTCTTCATATAGCTCCGTCGCACGCTCGCTCAGAGCATGGACCCCGCGGTGCACGTTGGCGTGATCGTTTTCATAGTAATGCTTGATCGCATCGATGACGGCGCGCGGCTTCTGGCTCGACGCGGCGTTGTCGAAGTAGACGAGCGGTTTGCCGCGAACGAGTTGATGCAGAATCAGAAAGTCGGCCCGGACGCGTTCGACATCGAACGCTGGGTGTGCGGCTTCCGGGGTTGTGGTTGCGATGGACATTTTCAACGTTCCCGTTTAGCCGCTCGCCTTTGGCGAACGCGCGGCCGCCCGCGCCGATGGCGAGCGGCTAAACAACTCAACGCACGATGCGCTGCTCCAGTTCGTCGCGCAGCGCCTCAATCTTCAATCGCCCTACGATATCGTTGGCAAACGCGAACGTCAGCAGTCGCCGGGCCTGGTCCAGCGGGATGCCGCGCGATTGCAGGTAGAACAGTTGCAGCGGATCGAGTTGGCCGACGGTCGCGCCATGCGTGCACTTGACATCGTCCGCGAAAATCTCGAGCTGCGGTTTCGTATTGATCGTCGCGTCGTCGGAGAGCAGCAGCACCTTATTCGTCTGCTTGGCGTCGGTCTTCTGGGCGTCCTTGCGGACGAAGATCTTGCCGTTGAAGACGCCATGCGACTTGCCGTCGAGGATGCCCTTGTAAAGCTCATGGCTCGCACAATTCGGCTGAGCGTGATCGATGAGGGTGAAGTTATCGATGTGCTGCGTGCCTGACGCGAGGTAAAGACCATTGACGGTGGCCTCGGCATGTTCGCCGTCGAAGCGAACGCGGACCTCGTTGCGAACTAAAGCGCCGCCTAGCGAGACATAATGCGTCGTGAAGTTGCTGCGCGCGCCCATGACGACCGCCGTGTGGGCGATGTGGTAAGCGGTCGTGCTTTCGTCCTGGATTTTCACGTGATCGACGACCGCACCTTCGCCGACGGCGATTTCGGTGACGGCGTTGGTGAAGTATGCTGCATTTCCGGAGTATCGCTCGACGATCGTGACGCAGGCATTTTTGCCGACGACAACCAACGTACGGGGATGAATCGCCGGCGCGTTTCCTTCCACGAGAGAGTGGAATCTGATCTCAATCGGTGTCGCGATGACGTTGCCATCGGGAACCACCACATAGGCGCCGTCATTGAGAAAGCTCGTGTTCAGGGACGTGAATGGGCTGTCTCGGTCGCTTGCAATGCGTGCCAACTGTGATAGTTTCGTTGTGGCCCTGGCCAATGAGCCGATTTCGGCACTCGCCCCGATCGATTCGGGCGCCTGTTTGGCGAATCGTCCGTTGACAAACAGGACAGTTGGGTGATCGGAATCGAGCTTCACTCGCGCATGAACATTGTTCGCCAACGTGAAAGGCGTCGCCGTGATCGGCGATATATTCGTAAACCGCCAATCTTCTGTACGCGTCGTGGGCAAGGCCGCTGCGCCAAAACACTCGCGGCCGCTTTGGCGCAGCTGTGCAAATCGCGCATCCGCCTGATTATCGAATGGGGTGAACAGTTTCGTGAATGTTGTTTTTTCCATGATCTTGCATGCTCGATCCCGCGGTTTCGCTACGCTCACCTGCGGGCTTCTGGCCCCGTCAAACTGCAATTTGCAATCTGCATCTCATGCCGGGACGGTCATCTTGATCGGGTCGTAACCGTGCTTCTCCAGCTCCAACGCCAACTCCTTTGGACCCGACTTCACGATCCGGCCTTCCGCCAACACATGCACGTAATCGGGCACGATGTAGTCGAGCAGCCGCTGGTAGTGCGTGATGACGATCATCGCCCGGTCCTTGGAGCGCAGCGCGTTGACCCCCTCGGCCACCGCTTTCATCGCGTCGATGTCGAGGCCGGAATCGGTTTCGTCGAGGATCGCTAATCTCGGCTCCAGAACCGCCATCTGAAAAATCTCGTTGCGTTTCTTCTCGCCGCCGGAAAAGCCCTCATTGACATTGCGTTTGAGCAAATCCTCGGGCATATGTAAGATCTTCATCTTCTGCTTGACGATCTTGAGGAACGCGGCAGCGTCGAGTTCCGGCTCGCCGCGATGCTTACGGACGGCGTTGACCGACGCCCGCAGAAAGTAGCTGTTGGTGACGCCGGGGATCTCGACCGGGTACTGGAAGGCGAGGAAGATGCCTTCGCCGGCGCGTTCTTCGGGGTCCATGTCGAGGAGGTTCTTGCCTTCGAAGAGAACCTCGCCTTGCGTGACCTCGAATGCATCCTTGCCGGTGAGGACGCCGGCAAGGGTGCTCTTGCCAGAGCCATTGGGCCCCATGATGGCATGCACTTCGCCGGCTTTGACGTCGAGGTTGATGCCGCGCAGGATGTCCTTGTCGGCAACGCGGGCATGGAGGTTCTTGATGGTCAGCATGTTCATGTATCAAGCCACTTGATGTTTGTGACGAATCGGTTTCTTGGATTTCTTCTCTGCGTATGTCTTTGGCGTCGGCAACGCGCGGCCCTGCTCCTCGTAGAACTCGATCAATGTTTCCATCACTTCCTGCGCGTGCATGACGGCCTCCTTGTAAGTCGCGCCGTGTGTCTGCGGTTCCGGACCAAATTCTGGCAGCGTGACGAGGTGCGCTTGATCTTCCTCGGACCACTGGATCACCACCGAATACTGCATCTTCACGGATTGCCTCTCGCTTGCCGAATCGCTTTCTTCACCTTGTGCTCCAAGTGTGGCGGTGCATCATCGCCATCATGACCGCGACCGACACGTGCGTTTTCACAGCGTGCCACCAAACGGTGTGGCTTCCATAGCCCGGCCGCCAGAGAAACCGGCATTTGTCAGCATCCGCTTCAACTCGCGCACTTTCTTGGGCATCAGCCAACGCTTCCCTCCAAACTCACTCCCAGCAGCTTCTGGGCCTCGACCGCGAACTCCATCGGCAGCTCGCGGAAGACTTCCTTGCAGAAGCCGTTGACGATCATGCTGACGGCGTCTTCCGCGGAAAGACCACGCTGTTTGCAGTAGAAGATCTGGTCCTCGCCGATCTTCGACGTGGACGCTTCGTGCTCGACGGTGGAGCTGGTGTTCTTCACCTCGATGTAGGGGAACGTGTGGGCGCCGCATTTGTCGCCCAAGAGCAGCGAATCGCACTGGCTGTAGTTGCGCGAATGCTCGGCCGCCTTGAGCACTTTGACCTGGCCGCGATAGGTGTTTTGGCCGCGGCCGGCGCTGATGCCCTTCGAGACGATCGTACTCCTAGTGTTCTTGCCGACGTGAATCATCTTGGTGCCGGTGTCGGCCTGTTGTTTGTGGTTAGTGAGAGCGACGGAGTAGAACTCGCCGACGGAGTTGTCGCCGATCAGGATGCAACTCGGATATTTCCAAGTGATGGCGCTACCGGTCTCGACCTGCGTCCAGGATATCTTGCTGTTGCGTCCTCGGCAGGCGCCGCGCTTGGTGACGAAGTTGTAGATGCCGCCTTTGCCTTCCTTGTCGCCGGGGTACCAGTTCTGCACGGTCGAATACTTGATCTGCGATCCTTCGCCGACCGCGACGAGTTCGACGACGGCGGCATGGAGTTGGTTCTCGTCGCGGATCGGAGCGGTGCAGCCTTCAAGATAGCTGACATACGCCCCTTCTTCGCAGACGATCAGCGTGCGTTCGAACTGCCCCGTCTCCTTGGCGTTGATGCGGAAATACGTGGACAGCTCCATCGGGCAGCGCACGCCCTTGGGGATGTATGCGAACGACCCGTCGCTAAAGACGGCGGAGTTTAGCGTCGCGAAATAGTTGTCGTTGTAAGGCACCACGCTGCCCAAATACTTCTTGATCAACTCCGGATGATTGTGCACCGCTTCCGAAAACGAACAGAAGATGACGCCCATTTCGGCGAGTTTGTCCTTGAACGTCGTGGCGACCGAAACGCTGTCGAACACCGCATCGACCGCAACGCCGGTCAATCGTTTTTGCTCATCGAGCGAGATGCCGAGCTTCTCGAACGTCTTCAAGAGCTCCGGGTCGACTTCATCGAGGCTGGTAAGCTGCTTCTTCGGCTTCGGGGCCGCGTAGTAGATCATGTTCTGATAATCGACCGCCGGAAACGTCACGTTCGGCCACCAGCGTGGCTCTTCCATCGTTGTCCAAAAACGATAGGCCTTGAGCCGCCAGTCGAGCAGCCATTTCGGTTCTTTCTTGATGGCGGAGATGCGGAGAATAATGTCCTCATTCAGCCCCTTGGGCAGGGTGTCGGCGTCGATATCGGTCGTGAAGCCCCACTCGTATTCTTTGTTGGCGAGTTGCTCGATGGTTTGGGTTGCGGTGGTCATGATCCGTCTCCTCTTTGAAGCCCAGGTGTGAGGTACTCCGAACTCCTGGGCTTGCACGTTCATCTCACGACGTTCAAGGTCAACAGTTGCGGCTCGTCGGCGAATACGGCGGCGGCGAGACGTTCGCGCAACAATTCCGGAAGCTGGCCTTCATTCTGAATCAGGTCGGCGAGCGTGATCTGATCGAGAGTCTTTCGCATCCAGTGCTCGAGCGTCTGCCAAAGCGATTTCAGCGTGCAACCGGAGCGATTTGTACATACGCCGTTAGGGGCTTCGGTGCCTGCATGTTTCTTGCAGTAGTCGGTTTCGTCAAAGAGCGGTTCGCCGAGAATCAGAAGGATCGAACCCAGACCGATTTCCTCAGCTGGCTTTGCCAGGGTGTAACCTCCGGAGCGTCCGCGAACACTGTCGAGCACCCCACCGTGTCGCAACACCGCCATGAGCTTGCCGACATAGGCGACCGAAAGTCCTTCCGCAGTCGCGATTTCCGGCAACGAAGCAGCGCCGCTTTCGGATTTGGCAACCCGAAGCAGGCATCGCAAGCCGTACTCTTCTTGAGCGCTGATCTTCATGGGAAAGCTCCGCAACGTCGTGTCTACGTTCATTCTAGTAATGTAGACTTTTTTGTCAAGATTTTAGTGTTCGTAGTTGCGCATCGGTCGCCAGCCTTCGCGAGGCGGCGCCAAACGAATGTGCTGCCACGGCGTGAACGTTGGTGATAGAATGACCGCGAGGTGCGTTAATGGCGGGCAGAGCTGCCAAACATCCCAAACGTGAACTGCTGGCTGCGTTCCTGGCAGGAGAGTTGAGCGAGGCCGGGCAGGAGTCGATCGCGCGGCACATCGAGAAGTGTGACGCGTGCTGTCAGACGCTGCGTGAACTCCCGGAAGATCCTAGCGTCGCCAAGATTCGCCAGGCCACCGCGCCGGCCGAGCAGCCGGAGCGATCCGGTGCCGCGCGCTCACGCCGCGAGGAACAGCCGGTTCCGAAAGAACTGCAAGAGCATCCGCGCTATCGCATCGGAAGATTTCTGGGCGCCGGTGGCATGGGCGCGGTGTATCGAGCCGAGCACAAAGTCATGGATCGCGTCGTTGCCATCAAGATCATTCATCCTGAATTGACGCGTCATCCGCGTGTTATCGATCGCTTTCGCCAAGAAGTGAAGGCGGCGGCGCGATTGTCGCATCCGAATATCGTGGCCGCGTATGATGCCGAACAGGCGGGCGACATTCACTTCCTGGTCATGGAGTATGTCGATGGCACGAGCCTGGGCCAGTTGGTGGCGAGAAAAGGGCCGCTCGATGTGCCGCTGGCGTGTTCGTTCATTCGCCAGGCCGCACGGGGACTGCAGCACGCCTTCGAAGCCGGCATGGTGCATCGCGACATCAAGCCGCAGAATCTCATGTTGACGCGCAAAGGCCAGATCAAGATTCTCGACTTCGGCCTGGCCCGGCTAGCAAGTGAAGCTCAAATGGACGAAGCGATGCCCGAAGGAGGCGGCCGACCGGAACAGACGCAGATGGGCGACGTGATGGGAACGCCGTCTTACATGGCCCCGGAGCACATCGCCGATCCGAGCCAGGCCGACATTCGCGCGGACATTTACGGCTTGGGCTGCACATTGTTCTTTCTTTTGACGAGTGAATCTCCGCCGGCCAAGGAGGCGGTCCCGAACCCGACGAAGAAGCGCACCTATCGTCCGCCGCGGCCGATTACCGATCTGCGTCACGACCTTCCGGACGACCTGGTAGCCGTCATCAACACGATGCTTGCGACGGATTCTGCGGACCGTTACCAGACGCCGGCGGACGTGGTCAAGGCGCTCGATCCATTCACTCAGCCTGGAAAGGCGAGCGCGAAGCCAACCGCCAAGCGGGCGCCGTCACCACCTCCGCCATCGGTCGTTGAGCCCGCGCGTCCCGAGCCGCCGGGGTTCGCCGCACAGTGTCCATTCTGCCAAACGCGCACGCGCGTGCCGCTCAAGTCCCGCGGCGCGAGCGTCCCGTGTCCGACATGCAAGTGCTACTTCACCGCTGTCTCCGACAAGGACATGGTCTAAAGACAATACTCGCTCGCCTCACCGAGGCGGAGCTAAACAACGCCGTTTGCACATCTTGACGGCCTCGAGCACGCGTTGTTTCGTCACATCCATCGTGGTACACTTTTCCAACCGAGGCCACTGGATACGCCTCACTGCTTCGGATCCTCGTCAAGAAAGGAATCTTCCCCATGAGCCGAATGTTGATTGCACTTTTCGCCATAAGTCTGACGGTCGTGCCCGTCACGGCACAAACAACGCGCGTGGCGGCGACGCACGCCGACAAGACGAATGTGTCGAAGCCTGCTGTCGGAACGACCAAGGTCGCCGTCTTCAACATCGGCATCGTGCTGAGCAAGTACGATCCCGCCATCGCCGTGAAACAAGCGATCGCTGGAGACGTCAAACGGTTCCAGGCCGAAGCGAAGGAACTCGTGCAGAATCTGAAAACCTGGGAAACCGCCCGGATGAAGAGCGACATCAGCCCCGACCGGAAGGAACTCTACGACGAGAAGATCATCAACGCCAAACGCCGGCTCGAAGACCTTGACCGCCAGATGCGCGTGCAGGTCAGCAAGTCGCAGGACGCCAGGTTGACCGAACTCTGGAAGGACGTTCGTGGCGCGGTCAAGGCCTACGCCGACGAGCACGGCTTGCAACTCGTGATCGCCTATGGCGACCCCAAGGAGGCCGAGTTGGTGGACGCCGTGCCGAACATCGCTCGCAAGATGCAAGCCATGGACCAGGGCGGCGGAGTGCCGTTTTTCGTCAGCCCTGGCGTCGACATCAGCGAAGCGATTGTGGAGATGCTCAATCGGCAGTACCGCGAGAAGAAGGCCGAATCGTCGGAGGATGATCCGAAGTAGCGATGGCTTGGTCTAGCGCCCGCCCGGCGGGCATTCAGCATGTTCGCGGGGCACGTTTTCGACGTGCCCGTTTTCTTGAGGCACGTTGAAAACGTGCCCCACGCCATACGGGCCACAAAATGAACGCTACCATAATCAGCGTCGTTTCGTTCGTCATCGCGACGGGATTCAATTCACCGGAAGTCCCCGTCAAGAAACCTGTCGGCCCGACCCGCGTCGCCGTCGTGAACATCGGCAGAGTCTTTTCGTATTTTGACCATCGTAACCGATGGAATGCTCTTTCGCTTATGTCGCAGGTTCACAAACGGCATGACGAAATCAACCAGATCACCACGAACATCGCTTTGTGGCAGACGACTCTCAACAATTCTGATTTCCGCGACGACGCCAAATGGCATCTGCGGCAGTATATCACGCGTGCGAAGAAACACTCGGCTGAGCTTGATGCGGAGATCAAATGCCTTCTCGAAAAGTACCAAGAAGAGTCCTTGACCCAGTATTGGACTGAGATTCAGGGTGCGGTCAAAGCCTATGCCGAGCAGCATGGCATTCACATTGTGCTCGGCTACGGCGAACCACTCGAGATCGAGTTGCTCAATGCCTTTCCGAACATCAATCGCAAGAATCAGGCCATCGACACGGGGGCCAGCGTTCCACTTCTGTTTCGCAACAGCGAAGACATTACGGACGGCGTGATGAACATGATGCGGAAACGCCGTCGCGAGAAACAGGAATAGTGCTTTGATCAACGAGGCGGGACGCGAGCGCGAAACGAAGAGGTTACAACGCCGCCAGGTAGAGCTCGTGGATGTCGTCTTCGGTAACGGGCCGCGGATTGAAGCGGGCGGTCCATTGTTGCGATGCTTCCTCGGCAAGCAACGGCAAAATGCCGCGGCTGATGTCGCATTCGCGCAAGCGCGTCGGCAAGCCCGCTCGCCGCATCAGTTCGACCAGACGTTCTGCCAGCAATTCGGCGGCGTTGTCAACGTGCCCGTTCGGCCAACCCGCTTCTTCGACCAGGTCGCCGTACAATTCCGAAACCGCGGGTGAATTGAAACGCACGACGTGAGGCAGCATGATGCCGATGGCCAGGCCATGCGTGACGCCGTAGTGCGCGGTCAGCGGATTGGCGCAGGCGTGGCAGACGCCGAGCATGGAGTTCTCGATTGCAGTGCCGGCGAGGAAGGCGCCCATCTGCATGGCGCCGCGCGCTTCCAAGTCGGTCGGCTCGTTCATGACTCTTTCGAGATTCATCTCCAAGAGCTTCCACGCTTCGCGAGCGAACATCTGCGAGACCGGGCTGCGCTTGGTGCAAACGTACGATTCGACGGCATGAGCAAGGGCGTCGATGCCGGTCAGCGCCGTGACCTTGGCAGGCTGCGTGACGGTAACTTCCGGATCGAGAATGGCGACGGTGAAGGCGGCCTTGCGATCACCGCAGGCCATCTTCAGGTGTGTCTTTTCGTCGGCGATGAGGGCATAGGATTGGGCTTCGCTGCCGGTGCCCGACGTGGTGGGAACGCCGATCGACGGGAGCATCGGCTTCTTGGCCTTGCCGAAGCCCTTGTAGTCGCGCATCGACCCGCCATTGGTGAGGAGGAAGTTGATGCCTTTGGCGCAGTCCATGGCGCTGCCGCCGCCGACGGAGACGATCATGTCGATGTCGAGCGGCTTGGCGAACTGCACGCCGCGATCGACGTGTTTACTAGTGGGGTTCTCCTCGACGTCGTCAAAGACGAACACTTCGAGCCCGGCGCCCTTGAGCGATTGCACCGCGCGCTGCGGGTGGCCGGCCGCTTCGAGACCCGGATCGGTGACGAGCAGCGCCCTCGTGTCGCCCAGCTCGCGCGCCAACTCGCCGAGCCGACCCAGCGTGCCGGCGCCGTACACGACGCGTGTCGGCGTGTGAAAATCGAACGGCTGCAGCGGCATCGTGGCGGGAGGGACTAGCCGAACCGAATTCATGATAGTCGACGTCGATTGCATATTTCGCTAACGGACAGGCTCATTTCGGCGGGAATCATACCACATCATAAGTATATCCGAATATCAGGCGAACGCGATCAAAAATCAGAATACACCGGGCGCCTGGTTCCCTTTGGCGTTCGGCGCTTGATTTGCGTCTGTCAGCAGGTTATGCTCTTCCCGCGACGCCAATCGCCATGTAGCATTCGGCTATGGCGACATCTGTGTTGTGGGTGCAATTCGTTGAGACGCACATTCGTTGAGGACGCACGAAAATGGATCCCATGATGGTCGACCTAATCAAGGCGGGGCTTTGGCCGCTGGTAGTGCTGGTTGCCATGCTCGTGTTTGTGAAGCCGCTGTCGGGACTCATCGATCGGGTGACGCGCATCTCGGTCAAGGACAAGGATGGGGCAACCTACGAGATCACTGCCGAAAAACGGACCGAGTCGCCAAGCCCCGACAAAACCGAGGCGGCGCCCGGCGCAACGACGCCGACCGCCGAGGTCGCTGCGCCGATGGCGCCAGTTGACGCCTCCGATGAGCAAAACCCGATACGAAATTGGCTAATCTTAGCCATCACGATCGCAGGACTGTTGCTGACGACCTTGGCGATGGGGGGCACTTCCCCTTACTATCCGCTGCAATACTTCATCTGGATGCCGATCTTGGCGGCGGCGACGGGTGCGATCTACCTCACGCTCGAACAATTCGGCTACATCCCCTGGGCCCAACCAGGAGCTGCCGAGACGTCGCCTGGCGTCCCGGTGTCACCGGCATGGGCGTATTTCCGCGACCACGGCGGCTTATTCATCGCGGTATTCATCGGCGGCGCCGCCGGGTGGCTCTGGGCCAGCGAACGAGCCTACAACATTCGCGCACAGGAGCGGACTCAAAGCCTACTCATCCGCGAGGTCGACAAGAAGTGATCGGCGCCGATCCGCTCGGCGCTTGCTTTCGCACGTCAGCCCGGTTATGTTATCGGCACGTCACGAACTCTCCTCCCCGCCCGCCTCTACGAGGCGGGGCTAAACTTGAAAGGACACCATGAGTGCGTCATCGTTCACCCGCCGCGAGTTCATCGGCGCCACCGGCCTGGGCATGGCGGCGCCGTTCATTCTCGATTCCCACCTCTGGGCACAAGAACGCCAGGGCCAGGGGCCGAACAACCGAATCAACCTCGGCTTCATCGGCGTGGGCATGATGGGACGTGGGCATCTGGGCGGATTCCTCGGCAACCGTTCGACGCAGGTCGTGGCCGTCTGCGATGTGCACCGCGTTCGAAGGGACGATGCGGTCGAGCGCGTGCACCGCGCTTACGCCGCCGAACGCAAGGCCGGCACATATCGCGGCTGCGCGGCGTACAACGACTTCCGCGAGCTGTTGGCACGCCGCGACATCGACGCCGTTGTCATCGCCACGCCAGACCACTGGCACGCCATCCCCGCCATCCTGGCATGCCGGGCGCGCAAGGATGTCTATTGCGAGAAGCCATTGTCGCTGACGATTTTCGAAGGCCGGGCCATGGTGCGGGCGGCACGCGACAACAACGTCATCTTTCAGACCGGCAGCCAGCAGCGCACCGAGTTCGGCGGACGCTTCCGCCACGCGGTTGAATACGTGCGGTCCGGACGCATTGGACGGCTGCGCACCATCCGCATCGGCGTGGGCGCGCCGCCTCGGCCTTGCACCCTACCCGACGAAGCGACGCCCGAAGGCATCGACTGGGAAATGTGGAACGGCCCGTCGCCGGTCCGCGCGTTCCATCGCGATCTCTGCCCGATCGGCATTCACAACCACTTCCCGGCCTTCCGCGCCTATCGCGAATACGCCGGTGGCTATCTGGCCGACATGGGCGCCCATCATTTCGACATCGCGCAGTGGGCCCTCGACATGGACAACAGCGGCCCGGTCGAAATCCATCCACCGGCCCAGGGCGAGACCGGCCTGCGCTTCGTATATGCCAACGGCGTCGAGATGTTCCATGGCGGCCCGACCGATTGCCGATTCGAGGGGACCGAAGGCCGCATCGACGTGAGCCGCGGCGCCATCTCGTCGATGCCCGCGGCCATCCTGCAACAACCGCTGGGCGAGCGCGACTTCCATCTTCCCGCGGCGCCGGCGAACCATCGGCAAAATTGGCTCGACTGCATCCGCTCCCGCCGCACCCCCGTCGCCGACGTCGAGATCGGCGCGCGCACCGCCAGCATTTGCCAACTCGCCAACATCGGCTACCAGCTCAGGCAGATGCTCCGCTGGGACCCCGTCCGCGAGCAGTTCGTCGACAACACCGAGGCCAACCGCCTTCGCTACCGCGAAAACCGCTGGCCGTGGAATCGGATGTAGGCCTGGCGTTAGCTAAACCGGCATCACGAAGGGGCAACACGACGAAAGGGACGAAACCGAATCAAAGGCGACGGCTTCCCTCTTGGTTCTCGTCGTCTCGCGCGTTTTCTTCCGTTGGCCCCTTGACAGCCGGCGCGGAGTCAAGATAAACTTTAACATCAAGTTAAATGTCACGTGGGGCCTCGCATGAAGACGATCACCATGCTCGAATTTCGCCATCATGCGGAAGAAATCATCGCTCAGGTACAGAAAGGGCAGCGCATGATCCTCACGCGGCGAGGCAAGCCGGTGGCGCGATTGGAGCCAATCGCCGCGAAATCGCAGACCGATGACGATCCATTTTACTCGCTCGACGAGTTGAGCGACGAAGCCGCCGCATCGCTGGACAACGATCAGATCGACGACATCCTCTATGGCCAATGAGATCTTCGTGGACACAAGTGGGTTCTACGCGATCCTCGTCAAGTCGGACGATCGGCATCGCACGGCTGTTCGCCATCTGCGCGAGGCCCGACGCCGAAGGCGCCGATTTGTCACATCCGATTACGTGCTGGACGAGACGGCGACGCTCTTGAAGGCACGTGGACTGCGTCACCTTCTGCCGGCGTTTTTCGAAAAGCTGCTGGGTTCTCAGGTTTGCCGAATTGAATGGACCGATCCGGATCGATTTCATGAAGTGCAAGCGTTTTTCTTGAAACACATCGACCAGGATTGGTCGTTCACCGATTGCATCAGCTTTGCGCTAATGAAGGAGCTGACATTGCGCGACGCCCTTACGAAGGACCGGCATTTCGAATCGGCCGGATTCGTCGCGCTTCTGAAATAGCCGCGTTCGCGACTACTTTCCCCTGGTCAAATCGATCAAATTCATCGTGCCTACCAGGTTGCCCGTGGCGAGGAGTCGGCAGTTCGGCGTGAAGCTGCCACTGGATCGCCAAAATCAAT